>JBKPCD010000124.1:0-37926 GCA_046727175.1 Acidobacteriota bacterium
GGGATGGGGTGTGAAATCGGTGGAGGTGAACGGATCCGACGTGACCGACAGCGGTATCGACTTTAAGGGCACGGAGACGTTCAGCGGGATCGAGATTGTCGTGGCGGCCCCGGCGTCGGTGATCAGTGGATTAGTGACGCAATCGGACGGCGCCGCGGTCAAGGACTACACGGCGATCGTGTTCGCGGAAGACCCGCAGAAATGGACGCTGCCGTCGACCCGATGGGTCAGCGGTGTACGGCCGGACCAGGAAGGGCGCTTCAGGATCCAGGCCATGCCGCCGGGGAACTACTATGCGATCGCGGTCGAGTACGCCGCTCAGGGCGAGTGGGGCGACCCGGAGCTTCTCGATCGATTGAAGTCGAAGGCGACGCGGTTCGTGCTTGGCGAAGCTGAGAGCAAAATCCTCGACCTGCGGATCAGCGACAGATAGAGCTCAGTCGCTCTCGCGCAGCAGCGCCTCGGCTTCCTGGTCGCAGGAGTCGTCGGCGGGACCTTTCCGGCGCGCATAGACGTACGCGATCGTGAAGATCATCACGATCAATCCGAGCGAGAGCCATCGTGGAATGTCGAACTCCACCCACGTCATCGCTCGCGCGTACTCGAGCAGCAGCTTGACGCCCACCCAGGCTATGATGACGAACGCGCCGTCGACGAGCGTCGGATAGCGCCGGACGATCGCGAGGAGCTGGCCGATCACGACCCGCATCGCGATGATGCCGATCAGACCGCCGGCGAGGATCACCCAGAGCTTCGGCGACATGGCAACGGCGACCAGGATCGAATCGACCGAGAACGCGATGTTGACGAGCTCCGCCTTGACGACGGTCGCCCAGAGCGCGGACAGGCCCATCCACGGCCGCGCCGGCCTCGGCCGCGTTCGCTCTTCGGCGCTGCCGCTGAGAAAGAAGTGCTTGTACGAGAGATACAGCAGGTAGGCGCCGCCGAGCAGTTTCACCCATCCGAGCCTGATCAGATACGCCGCCGCCAGCGTCGCGGCAATTCGGAACGCGAAGGCCCCGACGAGGCCATACTTCAACGCCTTCCTCTGGTCCGATCGGACGAGCCCGAGGATCATGACCGCGAGCACCAGCGCGTTGTCAGCGCTGAGGAGTCCCTCGAGCACGACCAGGAGGCCGACCGTGAGGAAGTCAGCGAAATGGACGTCCATCAGACGCGGCCATCCTTGACACGTACCGTATCAATGCCTATATTTGGATCGACGCAAGTTCGAGATATCGCGACGCGGATCTCGATGGGTTGAAGGGCTCGGAATGGCACTCGAACACGATCTGTACTTTATCAGCATGGCTGCGCGCCTGCTGGACATGCACCCGCAGACGCTGCGGAAGTACGAGCGGCTCGGTCTCGTGACGCCGACACGCACGATCGGCAGCATGCGCGTGTACTCGCAGGAGGAGCTCGAGCGCCTGAAGCTGATCAAGCACCTCGTGGAAGAGATCGGGGTGAACCTGGCCGGTGTGCAGCGGCTGCTGGCGATTGCGGAGTCAGTCCAGCGTCTGCGCCCGCTCGTCCGCGGTGAGAACGGGCGCGGCGACGTGCGGCGTCGGGTCGCGCAGGAGATCGAGCGGATTGGCGAGATGGCGGGGCTGTGATGTTCGACACGTCGCCGGCTCAGACGGCCCACGGGCGTTTTTCACGAAGACCACGAAGACACGAAGACCACGATGAAAACAACCAAAACCAATGCATTCTCTTCGTGATCTTCGAACCTTCGTGATCTTCGTGTTGAAGGCCATGGGCCCGTGACAGTGACATCGTTCGGATGCACCAGGAGTGTCGCCAAAGGCCAAACGCTCTGAGGACGAACAGTTGGAATTCAAGGACTACTACGCAACGCTCGGCGTAACGAAGTCGGCCTCCGACAAGGAAGTCAAGCAGGCGTACCGGAAGCTCGCGCGCAAGCATCATCCCGACGTCAACCCGGGCGACAAGTCCGCCGAAGCGAGATTCAAGGAAATCAACGAGGCGTACGAGGTCCTGGGGGATCCCGAGAAGCGGCGTAAGTACGACGAGCTCGGCGCGAACTGGCGGTTGTACGAGCAGGCGCAGCAGGCCGGCCGGCCGTCGGCGGGAGGATCGCCATTCGGCGACACCGGCGAGGGGACTTGGACGATCAACATGGGTGGCGGCCAGGGCGGCTACCGCACCATGACCGAAGAGGAGATGCGCGATCTTTTCGGCAACGAAGATCCGTTCTCCGATTTCTTCCGCACGTTTTTCGGTGGCGGAGCGGCCCGCGAGGGGACGCGGGCAAGGGCGGGCCGTGCCCCGCGAAGCCAGAAGGGGCGCGATATCGAGCACGAAGTGGAGCTGACGCTCGAAGAAGCGTTCCACGGTGCGACACGACGCATCTCGATCAAACAGGGCGGCCATACTCGCAGTGTCGACGTGCGAATTCCACCCGGCGTCAAGGACGGCTCGCGTGTTCGGGCCGCCGGCGAGGGAGAATCGGGATCGAACGGCGGCAGCGCGGGGGATCTCTATCTCCGCGTGCGGATCAGGCCGCACCCGGTGTTCGAACGAAAGGGTGACGATCTGTCTACGCGCGTAGCTGTTCCGGTGACGAACGCGCTGCTTGGCGGTGAAGTTCAGGTGCCGACGATCACCGGTGCGCTCCGATTGAAGATTCCGGAACTGACGCAGAACGGTCAGGTGTTTCGTCTGAAGGGTCACGGCATGCCGAAGATCGGCAAGACCGACGAGCGCGGCGATCTTTACGCGACCGTGGAGATCCAGCTCCCCCGTTCGCTCGCGCCGGAGCAACGGAAACATTGGGAAGCGTTGGCGAAGCTGGAAAAGGGGTAACGGACAAGGGACAAGGGACAAGGGGCAAGGGACAAGGGGATAAAGGAACACGCGTAGGTTGAAGGCGCGCAGACAACGAAGATCATGAACATCAACAAGTACACCGAGAAAGCGCAGGAAGCGATTCTGGCGGCGCAGCAGCTTGCGGATCGTGAGGGGCACCCCGAAATCACTCCTGAACATCTGCTGCTGACGCTCGTCGAGCAGCGTGAAGGCATCGTTCCGGAAATCATCCGCAAGATGAATGCGGATCCGGCCGCGATCGCTGCGGCGCTCCGTGCGGAGCTCGAGCGCCTTCCGCGGGCACAAGGCGGCACACAAGTCGCCCTGTCCCCTCGCCTGCGGCAGGTGACCAACGCCGCCGAGCAGGAAGCGCAGCGGCTGAAGGACGAGTACGTCAGCACGGAGCACTTGTTCATGGCGATCGCGTCCGAAGGCGGACGGTCGGCGGCGGCTCGCATCCTCCAGCAGCGGGGAATCACGAAGGACGCGGTCCTGCAGGCGATGACGTCGGTCCGCGGCTCGCAGCGCGTCACGAGCCAGAACCCCGAGTCCACATATCAGGCACTCGAACGCTACGGGCGCGACCTGACGGACCTCGCGCGCAAGGGCAAGCTGGATCCCGTCATCGGTCGCGACGAGGAAATCCGTCGCGTTATCCAGGTGCTCTCGCGACGTACGAAGAACAATCCGGTCCTCATTGGCGAACCCGGCGTCGGCAAGACTGCCGTCGTCGAGGGGCTGGCGCAGCGCATCGTGCGTCAGGATGTCCCCGAAGGGCTGAAGAACAAGAAGATCGTTGCGCTCGACATGGGCGCGCTCGTGGCCGGCGCGAAGTATCGCGGCGAGTTCGAGGAGCGGTTGAAAGCCGTCCTCAAGGAAGTGTCCGATTCCGCCGGGCAGATCATCCTCTTCATCGATGAGCTCCATACGGTTGTTGGCGCGGGTGCGGCAGAAGGGGCGATGGACGCCTCGAACATGCTGAAGCCGATGCTTGCGCGCGGCGAGCTCCACACCGTCGGCGCGACGACGCTCGACGAGTACCGGAAGCACATCGAGAAGGATGCGGCGCTCGAGCGGCGGTTCCAGCCGGTAATGATCGGCGAACCGACCGTGGAGGACACGATCAGCATTCTTCGGGGACTTCGCGAGCGGTACGAGATTCATCACGGCGTCAAGTTCAAGGACTCGGCGCTCGTCGCCGCTGCAGTGCTGTCGAACCGATATATCACCGATCGCTTCCTGCCCGACAAGGCGATCGATTTGATCGACGAAGCTGCGTCCCGGCTTCGGATGGAGATCGATTCGATGCCGGCGGAGCTCGATGAAGTGCAGCGACGGATCATGCAGCTCGAGATTGAGCGGCAAGCGCTGCGCAAGGAGAAGGACAAGGCGTCGCAGGAACGGCTGCAGAAGCTCGAAAAGGAGCTCGCGGATCTGAAAGAAGAGAAAAACCGTCTTGCTGCCCACTGGCAGCAGGAAAAGGACGCAATCCAGACCGGGCGCAAATTGAAGGAAGAGCTCGAGCAGGTTCGCCACGAAATCGAGGCGGCGCAACGCAGCGGCGACTACGCGAGGGCCTCTGAATTGCAGTACGGCCGTCTCCCCGACGTGGAACGCCGCATCCGCGAGCAGGAGGCGCGTCTTGCGGAGCTGCAAAGGAGCCAGCGCATGCTCAAGGAGGAGGTCGACGAGGAAGACATCGCCGAAGTCGTCAGCCGATGGACGCACATTCCCGTCAGCCGTCTGATGGAAGGTGAAATTCAGAAGCTCCTTCGCATGGAGGATCGTCTCCACCAGCGCGTCGTCGGGCAGGACGAAGCGATCACGGCGGTGGCGAACGCGATCCGGCGCGCCCGAGCGGGGCTGCAGGATCCGAATCGCCCTCTCGGCAGCTTCATTTTCCTGGGCCCCACGGGCGTGGGTAAGACCGAACTCGCGCGCGCGCTCGCGGAATTCCTGTTCGACGACGAGCAGGCGATGATTCGGATCGACATGTCCGAGTACCAGGAGAAGCACACGGTCTCGCGGCTGATTGGCGCACCTCCGGGATATGTTGGTTACGAAGAGGCGGGCCAGCTGACCGAAGCCGTTCGACGGCGTCCCTACGCCGTCGTACTTTTCGATGAAGTCGAGAAAGCGCACAGCGAAGTGCTCAACGTCATGCTGCAGCTTCTCGACGATGGACGGCTGACGGACGGCAAGGGACGGACGGTAGATTTCAAGAACACCGTCGTGATCATGACGTCGAACGTCGGCAGCCACATCATCGCTGAAGCGGCGCTTCGCACCGTTGGACTCGGCTCGCGCGCTGTCGAGCTCGATGAAGGAACCCGGCGAGAGGTTATGGACGTGCTGCGCGCGCAGTTCCGTCCCGAGTTCCTGAACCGCGTGGACGAGATCATCCTGTTCCATCCGCTCAGCCGCGACGAGATGCAGCAGATCGTCGACATTCAGGTGCGCGGGCTGATGAAGCGCCTCGAAGATCGGAAAATTCGCGTCGAGCTCACCGATCGGGCGAAGGATCTGCTCATCGCGGAAGGATACGACCCGACGTACGGGGCGCGTCCGCTGAAGCGGACGATCCAGCGGCAGGTGCTGGATCCGCTTGCGATGCGCGTCCTTCAGGGAGAGTTTGGCGAGGGGGATTTCATTCGAATCGACGTCTCCGGCGGAACGATACAGTTCAGCAAGACGGGGACGCCGGTGCACGCATGAGACCGCGGTACAATCAGAGCCATGGCTGAGAGTTCGAGGCCTCCGAATCCGCGGGGCCGTAGGACCGGCGATCGCCGGATTGCGGCCCGCCCGGGATCGACGTCCACGATGTGGTACGTCCTCGGCGTCCTGCTCCTGGTCGCGCTAGGCCAGGCGTTTTTCTACGCTCTGCAATCCGGCGACACAATCTCCTACAGCGACTTCAAGAATCACGTTCGCCAGCACAAAGTTCAGGAAGTCGTCGTCGGCGAAGATCGCGTGCGCGGCACGCTGAAAGCCAACGGCGGCAAAGCGCGTCCGTTCACGGCGATTCGGATCGAAGATCCAAAGCTCGTCGAGGAGCTCGAGCAGAACGGCGTGAAGTACACCGGCGAGCTCGCGAGCCGATGGATCGGCGAAGTGCTCGGCTGGGTGATTCCCCTTCTCTTTGTCGTCGCGCTCTGGAGCTTCTTCTTCCGGCGGATGGGCGGCGCCGAAGGCGGCATCATGTCGTTCGCGCGCAGCCGCGCGAAAATCTATGCCGAAGACGACGTGAAGGTACGGTTCGCCGACGTGGCTGGCGTAGATGAAGCGGAAGAGGAGCTGCGAGAGATCGTCGAGTTTCTCAAGAACCCGCGGAAGTACACGAGCATCGGCGGGAGGATTCCCAAAGGCGTGCTGCTCGTCGGGCCGCCCGGCACGGGCAAGACGCTGCTCGCGCGCGCGGTCGCGGGTGAAGCGAACGTCCCGTTCTTCAGCCTGAGCGGGTCCGAGTTCGTCGAGATGTTCGTGGGCGTCGGCGCCGCGCGGGTCCGCGATCTGTTTTCGCAGGCCGAAGTCAAAGCTCCGTGCATCGTCTTCATCGACGAACTCGATGCGCTCGGCAAAGTCCGCATTCAGACGCCGATGGGCAGCCACGAGGAGCGCGAGCAGACGCTCAATCAGCTCCTCGCCGAGATGGATGGCTTCGACGCGCGCAAGGGCGTCATCATCATGGGCGCGACGAACCGTCCCGAGGTGCTCGATCCTGCGCTCCTGCGGCCCGGCCGATTCGACCGTCAGATCCTCGTCGACAAGCCCGACGTCCGCGGCCGCGAAGACATCCTTCGCATTCACGTCAAGAACGTCCGGATTTCCCCGGATGTCGATTTGAAGGTGGTCGCTGCGCGGACGGCCGGATTCGCCGGCGCGGATCTCGGGAACCTCGTGAACGAAGCTGCACTGCTCGCCGCGCGCCGCGACAAGACGGCGGTCGAAATGAAAGATTTCGACGAAGCCATCGACCGCGTCATCGCCGGTCTCGAGAAGAAGCGCGTCATGAGCGACAAGGAACGTCGCATCGTCGCGTACCACGAATCCGGGCACGCGATTGTCGCCAGCGTGCTGCCCGGGCTCGATCCCGTCCACAAGATTTCAATCGTTCAACGCGGATTCGGTGCGCTCGGTTACACGATGCAGCTGCCCCTCGAGGATCGATATCTGATGACGCGAACCGATCTCCTCAGCCAGCTGGCGGTCCTACTGGGCGGGCGGAGCGCTGAAGAGATCGCGTTTCAGGAGATTTCCACCGGCGCGCAAAACGACCTCCAGCGCGCGACCGACATCGCGCGCGCCATGGTGACCGAGTTCGGCATGAGCGACACACTGGGCGCAGTGAACTACAACGGTCACAAGCGTTCCACCTTCCTCGAACTGCCCTTCGTGCAGGAGCGCGGCACGTACGCGGAAGAGACTGCGCTCGAGATCGACAACGAGGTCAAGCGGATTCTGACCGAGGCACACGAGACGGCGCGTCGTCTGCTGCGCGAGCGCAAGGACGTCCTCGATCGCCTGTCGCTGCGGCTCCTCGAAAAGGAAGTCATCGAGGCGGAAGAGTTGAAGGCGATTCTGGGTCCGCTTCCGCCAAAGGCGCCGGACGCGATTACGCCCGAAATACCCCCCGTTCCCGCGACCCGGCCCTGAACAGCCCGCCCGAGGCCGTCCTCGCGCCGCAATTTCTTTGTTCGAGTTCTTGCCGGGACAAAAGCTGATGTTGACAAGCTGACGTTGCGCTCGGTTGACGTCGACCTCCGCGCGGTGGTCGACGCCGCAGTGGAGACGATTTCCCCGCAGGCGGACGCGAGCGAAATTCACCTCGATGTGAAGGTGCCTTCGAAGGCGGTCGTCGTGCAGGGAGACCCGTCGCGCCTGCAGCAGATCCTCACGAACCTCCTGGCGAACGCCGTGCGATACACGCCGCAGGACGGCCAAGTGTCGCTATCGGTGACAGCGGACGACTCGAAAGTCACGATCGAGGTCCACCGATACGGGTCAGGGGATTGCGCCGGAGGATCTCGGCACGATCTTCGAGCCCTTCATTCGAGGGCACAACAACTCGTCCGACGGTTTCGGAATCGGCCTTGCCATCGTCCGCGGGCTGGTGGACCTGCACGGCGGCAGCGTTACGGTTGCGAGTCCGGGGAAAGCGTCGGGCAGTACTTTCACGATTACGTTGCCAGCGTCACACTGAGCCCAGTCGGCGTCTCCTGCGGCACTGTTAGAGTGCGGTAAGTATATCAGCTGGCTCGGACGCCGCGTTCTTCGATCAGATCCTCGATCATCTTCGACAGACGCGCGGCTTCGACTTCACGGCGTACAAGCGCACCAGCCTGATGCGGCGCGTGATGAAGCGCATGGCCGCCGTCAGCGTCGGCACGTTTGAACAATATCTCGATTACCTGCAGGTTCACCAGGACGAGTTCGCCGACCTGTTCGACACGATCCTCATCAATGTCACCTGGTTCTTCCGCGACACGGACGTGTGGGACCATCTCAGCTCCGAGGTCATTCCCAGAATCGCTGCGGAACGCTCAGACGGATTGCGGATCTGGAGCGCAGGATCGGCATCGGGTCAGGAAGCCTACACCCTCGCGATGCTGCTCGCGGAGCGCACCGGCTGGACGCGGTGCGCGAGCGGGTGAAGATTCACCCAACCGATGTCGACGAGGGCGCGGTAGCCCAGGCAAGACAGGCCATCTACTCTTCACGCGACGTCGAAGGCATTCCGGCGGCTCTCCTGTCGAAGTACTTCGAGAACTCGGGATCCGACTACACGTTCAGCCGCGATCTGCGCCGGGTCGTCATCTTCGGCCGCCACGATCTCATTCAGGACGCGCCGATTTCTCGGGTCGACCTGCCGCAATACGTTGAAGTATTTCAATGCCGATGCGCAGGCGCGCATCCTGGCGAAGTTCTACTTTTCCGTTTCCTCGAATCCGTCTTCACGAGCTTGCGATCGGCGGTCGTGGTCCTCGATCGCGAAGATGCGCCCGTACTGCAAGGGCTCGCCATCGGGCGGATGAACCGCCGGTAGCGGCCCCGCGCGGGACAGGATCTCCGGCAACGCTTCGACCGCGCGAGAGGTGCAGTACGACGAAGATTGCAGCGCGCAGATCGCGCGGCAGCTCTGCTACGAGCGCGCTGATTGCCTCGACGCCTCCGGCCGACGCGCCAATGACGACGATGTCATGCGTGGCCCCATGTACTCCTGGGCCCTGCAGTGCGTCTTCCGTGCCTTTCGGGGGGCGGAGGCAGAGGGGACTCCAACAGAATATAAACTCAACCCGTCGATTGCGCCAGTAAATCCACCCTACCACACAGAATCCATGCGGTGGTGAGCTTGGGCGTGCGAGACGCGTTGGTCCCAGCAAATCCGGTACAATTTCGGGACTATTCTCCGTCTTCAGCGTCGAGGTGTGCTCTTGATGTTACGTATCGCAACTGTTGTTTTCGTGGTCGTGTTGGCCGGTTCCGGCTCGACTGGTTCTGCGCAGTCACCCTCGAATCGATACGCGCGCGACCCGAAACAACCGGTCGACGAGGCCTACACAAAGAAGATCAAGGAGTACACGACAGCGCCGTACTTCACCTCGCCACTCGTCGACTATCTGCCGGCATCGAAAACGGTGCCGACACCGGAAGCGGTCGTCGGAGACATTGCTGGCGCGCCGGGCAAGCTTCCCTACTCGCACGAGGTCTACCAGTACATGCGGATGGTCGAGAAGGCCAGCCCGCGTGTGAAGATCTATTCGATTGGCAAGACTGAGGAAGGCCGCGAAATGATCGCGGTGGCGGTATCGTCGGAGGCGAATCTCGCGAAGGTGGAAGAGAATCGCGCGCGGCTCGCCAAACTGGCCGATCCGCGGACGATCGGCATGAACGATGCGGAGGCGGACAAGCTCGTCGATCAGTCCGTCCCTGTCTACTACATTACGGGCACGATCCACTCACCGGAAACGGGATCGCCCACGGCTCTGATGGAAC
The DNA here is from genome assembly GCA_046727175.1 of Acidobacteriota bacterium. Taxonomy (GTDB): domain Bacteria; phylum Acidobacteriota; class Vicinamibacteria; order Vicinamibacterales; family 2-12-FULL-66-21; genus JBKPCD01. Next base: position 9,829 of record JBKPCD010000124.1, read on the forward strand.
TGGTGTACCGGCTGGCCGTTGACGAGAGCCCCTACATCCAGAAGATTCGCAATCGTCTCGTGACGCTGATCACGCCGATCGTTGAGGTGGACGGCCGCGATCGACACGTCGACATCTACCGATGGCATCTCGCCAACCCCGGCAAGAACTGGCCGTCGACACTTTACTGGGGGAAGTACGTCGCGCACGACAACAACCGCGATGCGATGGGGCTGACGCTCAACCTCACGCGGAACGTCCTGAACACCTATATCGGATGGAAAGCGCAGGTCCTCCACGATCTCCACGAGTCGGTCGCGTACCTGTACGACAATACCATCGGCGACGGCCCGTACAACGCGTGGCTGGATCCGATCCTGACCGACGAGTGGCAGATGATCGGCTGGAACAACGTGTCCGAGATGACCAAGTTCGGCATGCCGGGCGTCTTCACCCACGGGACCTTCGACACCTGGAGCCCCGGGTACCTGATGTTCATCGCGGCGACGCACAACGGCATCAGCCGCCTGTACGAGACGTTCGGCAACGGCGGGGCCGATACGCTCGATCGAACGTTGAGTCCGAACGAAACGGCGCGCACGTGGTACAAGCAGAACCCGCCGCTGCCGAAGGCCAGGTGGTCGCAGCGCAACAACAACAACTATCAGCAGACCGGCCTGCTCGTCTCGCTCAATCACTTTGCCGACAACAAGAACCTGTTCCTGAAGAATTTTTATCTGAAGAGCAAACGGTCGATCCTCAAGGCCCGCACCGAGGGACCGGCCGCGTACGTGTTTCCTGCTGACGATCCACGACCGGGTCCGCAGGCAGACTTGCTGCGCATCCTGCAGATCCAAGGATGCGAGATCTCGCGCGCGACCGCCTCGTTCACCGTCACGATTCCGGGCAAGCGCAAACGTCCAGCACGAGAGCTGACGAACAACGACGGCGGCGGCGACCGTGGCCCCGGCGCCGCTGGCGATCAGGGTCAGGAGCGACAAGGACCAGAGAAGTCGGCGGACTTCAAGATGATGTCTCCACCCGAGACGCGCACCTTTCCTGCCGGCTCCTTCCTCGTTCGCATGGACCAGCCGTACAGCCGCATCGCGGACACGCTGCTCGACTATCAGTACTGGGCACCCGACGATCCGCAGCACAACCCGTACGACGACACAGGCTGGACGTTCGGCGAACTGTTCAACGTCAAGGTCGTGCGCGTCACCGATGTGAAGGCGCTCGACGCATCGATGGAGATGGTCAAGGGAGACATCACCGCTGCCGGCGGCCTCACAGGAACGGGATCCTTCGTCGCGATCAACAACAACGCGGATCCTTCGCTCGCCACGCTGCGGTTCCGGTTCAAAGACGCCAGCTTCGACGTGGCGGAAGAGCCGTTCGAGGCGGACGGGCACAAATTCACCCGTGGATCGTTCATCGTCCAGGGCGTGAGCGCCGCGGATCTGCGGAAGGCGGCGACCGAGCTCGGCCTCAATGCGTTGGCGCTGACATCTCCACCCTCGGTGAAGACCCATCCTGCGCGTGCACCGCGCATCGCGCTGATGCACACGTGGATCAACACGCAGGACGAGGGATGGTGGCGCCTCACACTGGATCAGTTGTCCATCCCCTTCACGTACATCAGCACACAGGATCTCACTCACGACCCGAATCTGCGGTCGAAGTACGACGTGATTCTTTTCCCGCCGGTCGGCCGCGGCGCGGGTCCGGCCATCATCTCCGGCATGCCGATGTACGGCAACCCGATCCCCTGGAAGACGACCGAGCTCACCCCAAACATCGGAAAGGAGGATTCAACCGATGACATCCGGCCCGGTATGGGCTGGGAAGGGATGGCGAACCTGCAGAAGTTCGTCCGTGAAGGTGGCCTGTTCGTGGCGGTCGACGATACCGCAAACTTTGCCGTGCAGTTCGGGCTGGCACCCGGAGTCTCTGTGACGCCCGCACAGAAACTCAAGGTCACGGGCGCGGTGCTTCGATCGAGGCTGGTCGACGGCGCGAGCCCGATCGCGTACGGCTACGAAGACAACCTTGCCATCTACGCGTTCGATGGACCGATCTTCGGCGTGAGCAACCTCGTGGGCGGGCGCGGCGGACGCGGCGGCGGTCCTGGCGAACCGCGCCGTGCGACCGGTCGCGGCACGCCGGACGAACCGGATCAGCCGCAGGGACGCCCGCCGTCCGAGTCCGCGCCGGAGGAGCCGCGCGTCGAGCCCTGGCAGGCGACGCCCGTTCGCGAGGAGCAACTGCGAAACGGTATCAACATCATCCCGCCTGCGCAGCGCCCCCGTGTGGTGTTCCGGTACGGCGACGCGCGCGACCTGCTCGTCTCAGGTCTCCTCGACGCGGGGAGCGAAATCGCTCAGCGACCCATGGTCGTCGACGTGCCCGTCGACAAGGGTCACGTCGTACTGTTCTCGAACAACCCAATCTGGCGCGGGGAGACGCACGGCAGCTACTTCATGGTGCTGAACGCGCTCCTCAATCACGATAATTTGGACGCTGGCCGCAAGCTCGACCCGCGGTAAAGGGCACGGAGGAGGCGTCATTACCCCATCTTCTGCATCGACGCCAGGAAGTCCTGATTCGACTTCGTCTTTCCCATCTTGTCGAGCAGGAGCTCCATCGCTTCGACGGCGGACAACGGGTTGAGGACTTTGCGCAGCACCCAGACGCGATTGAGGTCCTCGCGCGCGAGCAGCAGTTCCTCCTTTCGCGTGCCGCTCTTCTGCATGTCGATCGACGGGAACACGCGTTTGTCCGTGAGCTTGCGATCCAGGTGGATCTCCATGTTGCCGGTTCCCTTGAACTCCTCGAAGATCACGTCGTCCATGCGGGAGCCGGTGTCGATGAGGGCCGTGGCGATGATTGTCAGTGATCCGCCTTCTTCGATGTTGCGCGCCGCCCCGAAGAACCGTTTCGGCTTCTGAAGCGCGTTGGAGTCGAGACCGCCCGACAGTACCTTGCCCGATGGCGGGATGACGGAGTTGTACGCGCGCGCGAGTCGCGTGATCGAGTCGAGCAGAATCAGCACGTCCTTCTTGTGCTCGACGAGGCGCTTGGCCTTCTCGATGACCATCTCCGCGACCTGCACGTGACGCTGCGCGGGCTCGTCGAACGTGGACGAAATGACTTCACCCTGCACCGACCGTTGCATGTCGGTGACTTCTTCGGGTCGTTCGTCGATGAGCAGCACGATGAGGAACACTTCGGGGTGATTCTTCGCAACCGACTGCGCGATGCTCTGCAGCAGCATCGTCTTACCGGTCCGCGGCGGAGCGACGATGAGTCCGCGCTGACCGCGGCCGATCGGCGTCATGAGGTCCATGACGCGCCCCGAGAGGTTGTCGGGCATCGTCTCGAGCGTGAAGCGCTGCTGCGGATAGAGCGGCGTGAGGTTCTCGAAGAAGAGCTTGTCGCGCGCCTGTTCGGGCGCCTCGAAGTTGACTGCTTCGACTTTGATGAGCGCGAAGTACCGCTCCCCTTCCTTTGGCGGCCGAATCTGCCCTGACACCGTATCGCCGGTCTGCAAGTCGAACTTGCGGATCTGCGAGGGCGAGACGTAGATGTCGTCGGGCCCCGGCAGGTAGTTGTAGTCGGGCGCCCGCAGGAAGCCGAAGCCGTCGGGGAGCACCTCGAGGACGCCTTCAGAGAAGATGAAGCCGCTCTGCTCGGTCTGCGCTTTGAGGATCTGGAAGATCAGCTCCTGCTTGCGCATGCCTGTCGCGCCGGCCACGTTCAGGTCCTTTGCGATCTGGGTGAGCTTCTGGATCGACATGTCCTTCAGCTCGGTGATGTTCAGGCCCTGACCGCGTCGACCGTCCTGACGCGGCTGCCCGCTTTGGGGCGGGGGCGCCGCCTGCGGTGGCGGTGGCTGTTGCGGCTGGACGGCCTGTTCGGGCGGCTGAACGACGGCTTCAACGGTTCCCTGGGCGCCGCCTTGATCGGCGGATCCGCGCCCTGACGTGCGCTTCGTTGTTTGTGCCATGAGGACTGCTGGCGTTCTCGACGCCTGTTGCTTGGTTGAAGGAAGTTAACTCTTCGAACGTTGATGGTTGATGGTTGACGTCTGACTGCTGATTGCAGAACGAGCGCCGGCGCGCTCGGCAATGACTCAGGGGAAGTTCCGTCAGTGCGGTTTTCAACCCTGAGTATAGGCGCGAGGGGGAGGGCTGTCAATGACCGGGCGCGCTTGCCGGACCCGCGCCCGGCCCACGAAGAAGACGGAGATCACGGGCAAGGCGGTCACCGCGGAGGCACGGAGGTCACGGAGATATTAAGACCTGCTCGGGATAGCCTCAGCCTCCGTGGCAAAAGTTGAAACATCTTTCAAACAAATCGTTCATTTTTGGTTCATTTTGACTCGGCTCGGCAGTTGCACTTTCCGCGGCATGACACTGTCGAATCTGCCTGGCATCAACGAAATCACTTGCTCTCATCATCAAAGCCACAGTCGAAGTTTACCGGCGTCTCAGGCCAGGGCTTTTCGAATCCGTGTACATCGTATGCCTGTATACGAGCTTCAGAACGCCGGCTGACTGTTCGAAGCGAGAGGACGTTGCCCGTCACCTATGAAGGGATTGAACTGGATTGCGGGTTCCGCCTCGACGTCATCGTAAACGAGCTCGTAATCGTCGAAGTGAAATCCGTTCGAGCGCTCGCACCGATCCACGAAGCGCAGCTGCTCACGTAGTTGAAGCTGACCGGCTGCGCAGCGGGCTTGATCAACCTCAATGGTCCGATGCTGAAGCAGGGGCTAAAGAGGCTGTGAACACGGAGAAGACCCAATACACTCCGTGAACTCCGTGACTCCGCGGTATACGGTTTTTCCGTGCCCTCCGTCTCCTCCAACAAGCGGGGAATTTCAGTACCGCGCCGGAAGATCGCCGATGCCCATGATGCTGCAGGCCTGGATGACGTTCAGGCCCAGCGCCTTCGCCCTCGCCACGACTTCATCCCCGTCCGCGCCCGGGTTCAGCCAGACTTCAGGTATCTGTTTACGTGCGAGCTCGTCCATCACGCGCACGCCAATCTCGGGCGGAACGTAGACAGTCGCCATGTCGATCGGACCGGGCACGTCGAGCACGGACCCGAACGTCTTCTGGCCCTCCACCTCGGTCTCGTTTGGATTGATCGGAATGACGTTATAGCCCTGCTGCACGAACGCGCGAAGCGCCTTGTTGCCGTACTTGTACCGCCTGCTCGAGGCGCCGATGACCGCGACGGTCTTGGGCATGGGAGCATTGTACTGGCTAGCCGCGCTGTGGACCGAGGAGTCGGAGGACGCGGGACAAGCGTTTACCGCGGAGTCAACGAAGGGCGCGGAGTTTCTGGTCAATCTCTTTGCTCATCCGGGATGTCCGTGACTACCGGTTGCCAACAAGAAGACCCAATATTTCTCCGTGAACTCCGTGGCTCCGCGGTGAAAGCTTTGTCCGTGTTCTCCGCCTCCTCCGGTGAGCTTGGACGCTAAAATAGAGAGCATGGCATCGCTGGCAGAAGTTCTCGAGGAACGCACAGCCGAGGCCGCGCCCGAGCTTGTCGAGCCAATCTCGAAGGGTCGGCTTCGCTGTTACGCGTGCGGGCACGAGTGCCCGATTCCCGACGGCGCGGTTGGTGTCTGCAAGGTCCGCTTCAATCGCGGCGGCAAGCTGTACGTCCCGTGGGGATACGTTGGTGGCGTCCAGTGCGATCCAATCGAGAAGAAGCCATTCTTCCACGCCGCGTGCGGAGCCCTCGCGTTCAGCTTCGGCATGCTTGGCTGCGATCTCCACTGCTCCTACTGTCAGAACTGGGTGACCTCGCAGGCGATCCGCGATCCGCACGCGGTCGCGCCGCCGATCGACGCCTCGCCGCGGGCGCTCGTCGACGAGGCCGTCCGGCTTGGGAGCCGCATCATCGTCAGCACCTATAACGAGCCGCTGATCACGAGCGAGTGGGCGGTGGAGATCTTCAAGGCGGCTCGTGCGCGCGGCCTCCTGACGGCGTACGTCTCGAATGGAAACGGGACGCCGCGCGTCTTGAGCTACATCCGCCCGTACGTCGATCTCTATAAAGTCGATCTCAAGAGCTTCGACGATCGGCACTATCGCGAGCTTGGCGGGCGAATCGGCCCGATTCTCGACACCATCCGCGCGTTGCACCAGATGAGCGTCTGGTTGGAGCTCGTGACGCTCCTCATCCCAGGGTTCAATGATTCTGCCGACGAGCTCGAACGGCTCACTGAGTTCGTGGCCGGCGTCTCACCTGACATCCCGTGGCACGTCACGGCGTTCCACAAGGACTATCGGATGAACGACCCCGAGAACACGACGCCCGAGATGCTCGTGCGCGCGGCGGAAATCGGCCGACGAAACGGACTCCGGTACGTTTACGCGGGCAATCTGCCGGGACGCGTCGGCGATCTGGAGAACACGCGTTGCCACCAGTGTGGCGCACTGCTCGTGGAACGCTACGGCTACTTCATCCAACAATACCGGCTGACGCCGGATGGCACGTGTCCCGATTGCGGAACGGGCATTCCGGGACGCTGGGGCACCGGATTTGCGGGTCAAATCACCGCGACCCCGTTCCTGCCAGGCACGAGACGTTTGCGGACGTTGTGAGAGAGCGACAGGGCTGGACTACAAAAGGCCCTCGATAGCCGTCTTGAACTGCTGATACGGAACGGCTCCGCGGACCACCTTCAGGATCTTCATCGGCTGATCGCCGGTCGGTGTGAGGCCGACGAGAAACGTCGGCGTGCTGTCGATTCCGAGCTTCTGCATGCGGGCGACGCTCTCACGGACCGGGCCCAAGTACTTTCCTTCTTCCAGACATTTGCGGAACGCTGAGCCGTCGACGCCAATGCTCTCGGCCTGCTTCACGAGTTGCGCCACGTCCTTCGTCGGCGCCGCGAAAAGCTGCGCGTGCATCTGCCAATACTTCCCCTGGTCACCCGCGCAATTCGCGGCTTCGTGAGCCTTGTACGCATCGGGGTGCAGCTGCTCGATCGGATAGTCGATGAACACGTATCGAACCTTGCCAGTGGCGATGAAGTCGGCCTCGAGTTGCGGCGCCGTCTGTTGCATGTGGCGGCGGCAGTACGGACAGTGATAGTCGGAGACTTCGACGACCGTCACCTTGGCGCTCGGTGATCCTTTTGCCGGCTCTCTCGCGACTGCAACGCTTGCGTTGATGAGCGCGCTGTCGAATTTGCGGCCGGTCGCGGCTTCCAGCAGCGCCTTGATCTCATCGAGGTCCGCCTTCATCGTCGCCTGCTCGGCCTTCATTTTTTCGAGATCGCGTTTGAGAGCGGCGATTTCGTCGGACTGCGCTTGCGGCCCGGAGAGCGAGAATATAGCGACGAAGCCGACCGCGGCAAGCTTGAGCATGGCGTGAACTGTATCAGAAATGATGCGCACTGGCGCTGCTCACGTGCGTTTCGGATGCTGCTCCCAGACGGCTGCGCCGACGCGCGCTCGAAATCGCGCCGGATCGACCGCCGGGTAGCGGTACAGCTGTTCTGCGATGGCTTCGAAGTACTCGACGACCTGCTGCGGTCGGACCAGACCGTCTCGGAACAGCGCCCGGACGTCCTCTTGATCCTGAGCGTGGCCGCGCTCGATTTTTGCCAGCGCCTGGGCATAAAGGTCGAAGTGATGAAAGGAGACGCGACCTTCGCGTGTGATGAAAGGGCTTCGAGATTCCCAATCCGCGCGGACGGGGATGAAGTCAGAGGGCGCGGCGAGCTCGACGTTCACGTGCAGCCGCTCCTTGAGGACGGGGATCGCTCGATAGACATCATCGCGTTCGGGCACGATTTTCACGTCGATGTCGACCGTGCTCGAACGCCAGCCATGGAGAACGGCTGTTGCCCCGCCTGTGAAGTACACCTTCGTCTCTCTCCGCGCGTGGTCGCCGAGCGCCCGCATGAAGCGGCGGATCCGCGTCACGTCCGCGGGTTCGCGCATTCTGCCGCTCGCTCGAAGCTCACGAGCCGTCTGATGAGCGCGTTGTATCGACCGTGGGCGGAGTCGGAGTCTTCCATCGCGAGCAGATCGTAGAGCTTGCGTTCGGGATCCGCAATTGGAGCTTCGATTGAAAAACCGATTCGACGCAGTCGCGGCGCGCCAATCGAGACGAGCAGCGCCTCGATCGATTGAGTGCCGGCGGTCAGATCTGCGAGGCCCCGTTCGATGAGATCGGCTCCGGGAAGAGATGCGTCCACAGTCGGATTATAGCGACCTGAACATTATCTGCGCCGATTGATCCCTGGAACCGCCGCCGCATTTACAGGAGATCCGAAGGTCAGAAGTAGTTGATTTCTTGAAATCGTCTTCTGACCTTCTGAGCTCCTGTGAAGCTACCGGGTCGATCGAAGCGACCCCGAACCCCGAACCGGGGAGGTTCAGTCCGGGAATATCTTCCCCGGATTCAGAATCCCGTACGGATCGAACGCCTGCTTGACGCGCTTCATGAGCGCGATCTCGTCAGGCGTCAGCTCGATTCCGAGAAACGGCGCCTTCGCGAATCCAATTCCGTGCTCTCCGCTGATCGAGCCCTCGAGGTCGACGACTCCCTGGAACAATACGCGCTCGGCGGCGTGTGCGCGGTCCAGCTCCGCGGCGTCCGCGGGATCCACCATGATGTTCACGTGGATGTTGCCGTCGCCGGCATGGCCGAAACACGGAATGCGCAGGGCGTACTGTCGCTTGATCCGGCCGACCAGCGCGAACAAGTCCGGGATACGCCCCTTCGGCACGACGACATCGTGGTTGAACTTGAGCGGCGTGATCGTTTTCAATGACAGCGAGAGCTCCCTGCGTACTCGCCAGAGCTCCTCCCGCTCCCCGTCGTCGCGCGCGTGAAGGACTTCGGTTGCTCCCGCGTCGCGGCAGGCGCGTTCGACACGAGACGCTTCTTCGGTCACGGCTGATGCGATTCCGTCGACTTCGATCAGCAGGATTGCGCCGGTGCCCGCCGGCGCGAGCGATCGGACCTGGAGATATCGCGCGACGGCTTCGAGCGAATCACCGTCGACGAGCTCCACGGCCGCAGGCACGACGCGGGCGCGAATGATCTTCGTCACGGCATCGACTGCGCAATCGACGTTCGGGAACGACGCGCGCAGCGTCGCGCGCGTTGTCGGCTTCGGAACGAGGCGCAGGATGATCTTCGTAATGACCGCAAGAGTCCCCTCGGACCCGACGAGCAGATGCGTGAGGTCGTAGCCAACGACGTTCTTCACGACCTTTCCGCCGGTCTCGATGATCTCGCCGGTCGGAAGAACGGCCTCGAGTCCGAGAACGTACTGCTTGGTCGTCCCGTACTTGAACGCCCGTGGCCCGCCGGCACACTCGGCGACGTTGCCGCCGATCACCGACTGTCGGAGCGATGCGGGGTCGGGCGGATAGAACAGCCCCACTCTCTCCACCGCGTCCTGCAGATCGCCAGTGACGACGTTCGGCTCTACGACGGCAACGAGATTGGGTTCGTCGATCTCGAGGATCCGGTTCATGCGCTCGAGCGACAACACCACACCACCGCGTACGGGGACGGATCCACCGGTGTAACCCGTTCCGCCGCCGCGCGGAACGATCGCGACGCGACTGGCCGCACAGGCGCGCACGACCTCTGCGACTTCCGCTGTGCTGGCCGGAAAGACGACGAGGTCCGCCGGACGGCCACGCTTCAGCGCATCGGTACCGTATGTCTCTCTTACGCTCGGCTCTGTTCTAACGTGTTTGGGGCCGAGAACACTTTGGAGATGAGAGACAAATTCTGAGGTCAGCATTGCATGACGGAGGTGGCCGAGGGCACGGACAAACCGATCACCGCGGAGTCACGGGGCACACGGAGAAACCATTCAGGGGATCAAACCCTACTTGATACTCACGTTACGCTAATGGCTTTGCGCTCAGGGTTTGTCGCGCAAATCCTGTCGCATTGACCTGAGCTCGCTTCCGGCAAGAGCCCATTAATTCTCCGTGAACTCCGTGACTCCGCGGTGAAGCTGTATCCGTGTCCTCCGCCTCCCCCGCGCTCTCAGCCGGCGGCGGCGCGCGTTCGCTGCTCCAGCTTTTGAACGAACCCGACGATTCGGTCCACGCCGCGTTCGAGCTCGTGCAGCGAAGTCGCATAGGAGAGCCGGATGAATCCTGGTGCATCGAACGCTTCACCAGGAGTAATCGCCACGCGCGCCTCGTCGAGAAGAGCCTGACCGAGCTCCGCGGACGTGCGAATACCGTCGGGCGAGAGGAAATCGGACACATCCGGGAACAGATAGAACGCGCCGGCGGGTTTGACTACGCGGAGTCGTGGCTCGTTCGCCAGCCAAGTACACAGCTTGTCGCGGCGCTCGCGGTATTCGTCGAGCATCGCTGTGACACAGGTCTGCGGTCCGGCGAGCGCTGCGACGACGGCCTTCTGCGTAATCGAGCAGACGTTCGACGTCGAGTGGCTCTGGAGCGCGTTGCAGGCGTTCACGACAGCCGTCGGTCCCATCGCCCAGCCGCATCGCCAGCCGGTCATCGCGTACGCCTTCGACGCCGAGCCGCACAGCACCGACCGCTCGCGATTCACGCGCGCGAGCACTCCCGGGAGGTTGTGCGGCGTCGGGTCGTAAATCAGCTTGTCGTAGCAGAGGTCCAGGAGGATCCAGATCGCTCGGCGCGCCGCTTCCTGCGCGACGGTCTCGAGGTCCGCTTCGCTCATCAGCGCGCCGGTCGGGTTGCCCGGCGAGTTGAGAATCATGCCTCGCGTTCGCGGCGTGATCGCGCCGAGGATGGTCTCGGCATGAAGACGGAAGCCGTCTTCCGCATGCGTCCGCACGACGACGGGTGTGGCCTCGGCAAGTTTGATCTGCTCGAGGAGCGTCGGCCATCCGGGCATGTGCGTGATGACCTCGTCGCCGGCGCCGAACAGCACCATTGCCGCATTGTAAAGGGCTTGTTTCCCGCCAGCCGTGACGATGACCTCCGACGTCGAATACTCAATTCCGCAGTCTTCGCGGTAGCGAGCCACGATTGCGCGCTTGAGCTCGTCCGTCCCGGAATTCGTCGTGTACTTCGTGAAGTGCGCGTCGATCGCCGCGTGCGCCGCGGCAGAAATATGATCGGGCGTTGGAAAGTCGGGTTCGCCGGCGCCGAGATCGACCACATCCACTCCCTGCGCCTTCAGCCGCATCGCCTCGGCGGCGACCTTCATCGTTGGAGACACGCCAATACGTCCGGCACGCGCTGCAAGCATGTTTCAGGCCCTCAAGGTTTCCCGTGCGAGTTTCTTTTCCCGTAGCCGGCGCTCGACGATTTCGGGCACGAGCCCGCGCACGGAACCGCCGAGTGCAACGACTTCCTTCACGAGTCTGGAGCTCACATAAGTGTACGGCTCGCCCGGCATCATGAACACGGTCTCGACCTCTTCGTTCAGCCGCCGGTTCATCAACGCCATTTGCATCTCGTATTCGAAATCGGAGATGGCGCGAAGCCCGCGAACGATGACGCTGGCGCGCTTGGAACGAGCGTACTCGACGAGCAACCCGTCGAACGTGTCCACCTCGACATTGGGCCGATCGCGAAACACCTCCTTGGCGATCTGCACGCGCTCGGGAACAGTGAAGAGCGGCGCCTTCTCGAGGTTGATGAGCACGGCGACGATGATGCGATCGAAGAGACGGGAGCCGCGATGGATGATGTCGATGTGCCCGTTGGTCAGCGGGTCGAAGGATCCCGGATAAACGGCGAAGACATTAGCCACGGCTCGCCCTCCCGCATGATCCACGCTCACGGTTGGCGCTGGTAGAAAGCCAAGGCGCTGTCTCCCGACTTCAACTCGCGGGTCCGCATCAGCGCACCCTGGCGCGAAGGAGATGCGTCACGTGTCGCGTGCTCGACTACCAGGACTGATTCCGCTCCGATCATGTGCTCAGCTGCGCTCACTGCGTCGACCAGTTTGGCCGCGCCGTATGGAGGATCCAGGAAGACGATGTCGAATGACGATCGCTCGAGCCGCGCGCGCGCAGCTTCGAATCTGGCGCGGATCATACTATAGCGTTCCATGACGCCGCAGCGCGCGAGATTTCTCTCGATCAGCCGAATCGCACGCGGATCCTGGTCGACGAACGTGACATGGGCCGCGCCACGACTCAGCGCCTCGATCCCCACCCCGCCCGTCCCGGCATATCCGTCGAGCACGCGCGCGTCCTGAACCCGCGCCCCGAGCACGTTGAACAACGTCTCACGCAGCTTGTCGGAGGTCGGCCGGAGTCCGGCCCAGTCCGGCGGGTCGATACGGCGGCCTTTGTATGCGCCAGCGATTATCCTCATCGCGGCCGAACGGAGGAGACGGAGATCACGGAAAAAGCGTTCACCGCGGAGTCATGGGATTCACGAAGTGCAATTTGTTTCTCGTCCCGTTGACGCCGATGGTTCAACTTGCGACACCCTGGGCAAATCTGCCGAATCAATCGTCTGTTTCAGCCCGAACAAATGATGAAAGTCCGAACGCGATCAGCCCCAGCGCAATCAGTGCGAGGCCTGCTCCAACGAATGCGCCGAGATCTGAAAGGTTGTTGAAGAAACTGAGATCGCGCCTTGGGCTTACGCCAAAGCCGAGTGGAAGGCAAAGCACACCAATCGCTGCAATGACGATCCCGCCTACACGAAGGATGGTCTTCACCCGTCTCATGATCTCGATCGATTAAATTCCTCCGTGCCTTCCGTGCCTCCGCGGTGAACGCTCTGTCCGTGCCCTCCGTCTCCCCCGACGCGGAGCTATCCCACTCCGACCAGCCCGAAGCGCTGCTCCCAGCTGCTGCGCACGAACGCGATGAGCGTATCCGCCTGACGCGCATCGTCGAGCGCGGCGACGGCTTCGCGGCGCGCGTCTTCCATGATCTGGTGATCGCGTACGAGGTCGCCGACGCGGAGCGTTGGCATGCCCGATTGCCGCGTGCCGAAGAAGTCACCGGGACCGCGAAGCTGGAGATCCCGTTCCGCGATCTCGAAGCCGTCGGTGGTTTCGGTCAGCGCTTTGAGACGATCGCGGCTCTGCTCGGTGAGCGGGGACTGGTACAGCAGGATGCAATACGACTGGTGCGGACCGCGGCCCACGCGGCCGCGCAACTGGTGCAGCTGCGACAGGCCGAAGCGTTCGGCGTGCTCGACGAGGATTACGGACGCGTTCGCCACGTCCACGCCGACCTCGATCACGGTCGTGGAGACGAGGATGTCGAATTCACCGCGCGCGAAGGCGTTCATTACCCGATCTTTCGCGTCCTGCTTCATGCGTCCGTGCAGCAGCGCGACGCGGTAGGCCCGGAAGACGTCCTGCGCGAGGTGGTCCGCCATTTCGGTCGCGGCCTTGAGATCGACCTTCGCAGATTCCTCGACCAGAGGATAAATGACGTACGCCTGCCGCCCTGCATCCACCTGCTTGCGTATGAAGTCGTAGATCTCTTCGCGCCGCGATTCAGGTTTGGCGATCGTCTTGATCGGGTGGCGCCCCGGCGGCATCTCGCGCATGACGGATACGTCGAGATCGCCGTAGGTCGTGAGTGCGAGCGTCCGCGGGATCGGTGTGGCGGTCATGACGAGAACGTCCGGATGCAGACCTTTCGCGCGCAGGGTCGCGCGCTGCATGACGCCGAACCGGTGCTGCTCGTCGATGATCACCAACCCGAGCTCGTGGAACCCGACGGGCTCCTGCACCAATGCGTGAGTGCCGACGACGAGGTGAAGGGAGCCGGCGGCGAGCTCCGCCTGGATCTCGCGGCGGCGCTTTGCGGTCGTTGCGCCCGTCAGAAGCGTCATGCGGAATCGCGAGGGCTCCAGCAGCTTCCTGATCGTGATGAAGTGCTGCTCTGCCAGGATCTCGGTCGGCGCCATGAACGCCACCTGGAATCCGTTCTCCATCGCGACAAGCGCTGCCATCAGTGCGACGATGGTCTTGCCCGATCCGACGTCACCCTGCAGCAGCCGGTTCATCGGATGCGGACGCTGCATGTCGCCGACGATCTCCGCGACCGCCTTCTTTTGATCGCCCGTCAGCCGGAACGGCAAGACGCGCCGCGCGGCTTCGCGGGCTTGATCAGTGATGATTACCGACCTTGACTTGCGTTCGGTTTCAGCGCGGCGCTTTCGAACGATCAGACCGAGCTGGAAGAGAAAGAATTCTTCGAAAATCAGGCGGCGCTGTGCCGGCGAGCGGAACCGGTTCAGCTCGTCGATGTTCGTCCCCGCCGGCGGAAAGTGCGCGTCGGCGAGCGCGGTGCGACGCTCGACGAGCCGCTGACGCTGCCTGACCTCGGACGGTAACGGATCGAACAGCGCGGCCGGAAGCTGCGCGAGCGCGTTGTGGACGACGACGCGCTGCATTTTGGTCGTCAGTGTTCCAGTCTTCTCGTATACGGGCACGATCCGTCCGGTGTGCAGCGTGTCATCATCGGACGATTCTGTGCCGTCTTCGGCTGAGGATTCCTGCCGAAGCACTTCGTATTGAGGGTTCTGCAGCTGGAGCCCGTGCGATGACAGCTCGAGTTTACCGAACAGGATCACGCGTTGGTGCGGTCGAAAGACGTCGTTGAGGAACGGCTGGTTGAACCAGATCGCGCGCAGCGTGCCTGTTCGATCGCGGACGAGCAGCTCGAAAATCTTGAATCGCGGCCGTCGCGTCGGTCTGATGCCGCATGCGACCACCTCTCCGACGATCGACGCTTCGGTCCCCGGCCGAAGCGAGGCGATGGTGCGAAACGTGCCGCGGTCCTCGTACCGAATCGGAAACCGATAGAGGAGATCTTCGATCGTGTGAAGGCCGACACGCTGGAGATCGGCCGCGCGACGCGGGCCGACGCCCTTCAGGTACTGGAGTGGGGACGCGAGCGCATCCAAGCGACTATTGCTGAACGACCGTCGACTCACCCCGCCCGACCTGAATCTCGCGGATTCGCGCGGGAAGCTCGAACGGATCGTCGAGGTTGATGCCTGCAGGGTGCTCGGGGCTGCGCGAGTAGTAGCTCAGAAGTTCTTGCAGAACGGCTTTCGGGATCGGGACGCCGGAGACTTCGGCCGATTCGAGCTGAAAACGGCCCACGCCATCTTTCGTGATCAGCAGACCGTTGACGCTGAGCGGCAGGGTTCCGGTCAGGTACGCCATCGGATCGAGCCAGCCGCGCTCCTTCTGTTTGCGGACGACATCGAGATCGACGATCGCCCGCCCGCTCACCCGGCCGTCGCCGAGCGCACTGAGGGTGGGTTCCACGATGCCGACGGGCACCTGCGACTTCGCCTGGTATCGAAGATACGAGTTGACCTCGGTGTCAGAGATTGGAGTCGCCCGCCTGGATGCGGTCCGGTTCCGCGGAAGGTTCCCGAACTCGACGATGCGCGAGAGTTTTCCCTCGAAACGGTCGGCTTCCAGTCTCGAGAATCGCTGTCGGGCCGCGACCTGGATGGTGACGGCACACAGAATCAGCGCGGGCAGAACCACAAATCGAAGCCGGCGCAACATAGAAACGATTTTACACGCTGTGCGCGTTGACGATGCCGTCAAAACGTACGGCCCAAGGCCGGTCACTTGTTGGCTCGGGCGGCTCGTTCCCGCGCGCGGACGAGCAGGTCGAGCTTGCGCCGCTCGATATTTTCCTCGAAGATGCGGAATCGCGCCTGTTGCCGGACGTCCAGAACTTCGTCAACCGCGTCGTACGCCCGCCTGATTTCAGACGCCGTCCGGTCGTCATGCTCGCGAAGCGTTTTCAGACGTTCGCGAACGGCTGCCTCGTCGATCGGGCCCGTCACCTGCGGGCCGGTCAGATTCTGTAGTTCCCGAATGACCTGATTGCGCTCACGCTGGCTGCGCCGACGAATCTCCTGGAGCCTCCGCAGACGCGTGACGAACTGCATGTACTGGCTGTCGCTGAGCGACAGCGCGTGCTCCGCCTGCACGATGGCATAGGCATCGAGAATATTCATCAGCTCCCCTGACGTTGGCGGAGCCTCCGCCGATCGGCCAGTGCCAGGGGGCTTTTCAGGAGCCGTCTGGTGGCGGGTCGCCTCTAAAGACACACCGGTCACGGCAACCGCAGCGACGATGACGTAAACAGGAATTCTGGCCTGCCCCATTGATCGTCCTACGCTCCATTTCGCCGCAACTCGTCTTCGACGAGCCGCGCCAGCTCCCGACGTTCCTCGGGCGACATCTCCGACGTGATCCGTTCCACGGAACCCGGCGGTGTGCTCAGGTCGGCGGCGTGCGTCTGGTCCCAGGGAATCTCGTCAGCCACGCTCCGGACGAGGGCCCACCCTTCATCCGAGTCTATGTTGTCGGCCGGCGTGAGCTGATTCCGCGCCGTACCCGGCGACGTCGCAGGCGCTTCGGCCGAGAAGTTCGTGCCGTGGCCGGTCGACAGCGGGCTGCGGTACGTCACTGCTACAGCTATCACGACGGTGGCCACAGCTGCGGCCATGGTCCAGACGCCAGCGGGCCGCCGGAACCAGCCGAACGCTGTCGAACGGGGCGCCGGCTCGCGAATCGATTCCCGTACGTTCGATGCGAAGTGCTCCCAAAACAACGGCGACGGCTCGGGGACCGCCACGTCGTTCGTCCGCGCGAGCGTATCCCGCAGACCGCCGATGTGCGCACGACAGGCGTCGCATACCGCAAGATGATCGGTGCTCGCACGCGACAGCGTGCCGTCGAGCGCATCGACGAATTCCGATTTCCGAAGATGTTTCATTGCAGCAGCTTCTTGAGATTCGCCAGCGCGTGAAAGAAATTCGCCTTCACAGCACCGACGGAGCTCCCGAGGATCCCGGCGATCTGCTCGTGCGGCAGCTCATGATAAACCCGGAGGATGAGGGTCGCGCGCTGTTTTCGCGGCAGTCGTGCGATGGCCGCCCGGACCTCGGCGGATCGTTCCGCCCGAATCACTGCCGCATCCGGCCGCTCGGCGCGGGAGTCCAGATGCTCGCGCACGTCGAGCGGCTCGATGGGCGGTGTCCTGGACGACACGCGGTTCAGGCAGACGTTCACACTGATTCGATAAAGCCACGTTGCGAGCGAGGCCTCTCGTTTGAACCCGGTGAGGCCGCGATACGCGCGCACGAAAACATCCTGCGCGAGATCGCTCGCGTCCTCGTGATTCCCTACGAAGCGGTAGCAGAGCCGATAGACATTTCGACGATGGCGCTCGACGATGGCGTCGAAGGCATCCCGGTGGCCTGCGAGCGACGCCTCGACGAGCGTCTGCTCGTCGGCGGACCGATACTCCGTGGACCGAGGCGCGTCGTCTGACTCGTCTTTCCCAACAATGCGCACCTTCATATCACGGACGTCCGTCATGGCCCCTGGCCAGATGCGCGTCAGCATAGTCCTCGGGTCTCCCTGGGTTAGACCGGTGGAAGGGCGCGAAAGTTACGGTGCACAGTCGAGTTGCGCATTGACTTTCGCCTTTTGTTTGCGTATATTTCGCGCATCATGCTGCCACTCACCAAGCGTCAACGGGAAATCCTGGATTTCCTCAACGACTTTATTCAGCAGCACGGGTACGCTCCGAGCCTGGAGGAAATCGGTCGTCGCTTCGGTTTGTCGTCACTCGCCACGGTGCACAAACACCTGACCAACCTGGAGGAGAAGGGCTTCATCAAGCGTTCGTGGAATCGAAGCCGCTCGGTCGAGCTCGTGCCGACGCGGGTCGGAGGCCGGGCCGTCGAACTGCCGCTGCTCGGCTACGTCGCTGCCGGCGCGCCGATCGAAGCGGTCGTCGGCAGCGAAACGCTCGCGGTGCCCGAGAACTTCGTCGGCCAGCGCGATACCTACGTCCTCCGCGTCAAGGGGGACTCGATGATCGACGAGCAGATTCGCGATGGCGACTACGTCATCGTCGAGGATCGCCGGACGGCCGATAACGGCGAGATGGTGATCGCGCTCCTCAATGGATCCGACGTGACCCTCAAGAAGCTCTATCGAGAACAGGGCCGAATTCGGCTGCAACCTGCCAATCCCGCCATACAGCCGATCCTGATCGCGCCCGACCAGGTACAGGTCCAGGGCGTCGTCGTGGGGGTGATGCGCAGATACTAGGTGCCGGGTGTCTGGTGCCACGTGCCCGGTGCCCTAGCGTCGTGCTGGTGGTCCGTCAATCAGCGCGTCACCGTGGTGAACCTGTGACCGACCGCAAGCGCCACGTGGTAGAGTGCCGGTGAAGTATTCGAGGTCGCTGAAGCGGTCGCCGCGCCGGAAGCGTGCAGCACGGCGAGCACTGAGCACTGGCACCTGGCACTTGGCACCCGAGCACCCTTCTATGGACGACCGCAAGCAAATCAACTTCACCATCATTCCGGATGATTCAAGCGATGCGCCGCGGGTTTACGCGAATTTCTGCGCGATTTCGCACACACCATTCGATTTCACGCTGTCGTTCTGCGAGGTCTTGCCGCTGTCGGAGCGGGACCTCCACGCGGCGGAATCGGAGCACGTCGTGCGTGCGCCGGTCCGCGCCAAGGTCGCCGTGCCGCTGCAGGTCGTGCCGAATCTGATTGCCGCGCTCCAGGAACACATGCGGGTTTTCAGCGAGTCGACGGGCGCCAGCTGGGATAAGGGTCCTGTTCATTAACCCGAGGGACTTCGTCCCTCCGGACCCCGTAGACACCCCACCGCGCACATTCCGCGAGGCGGGGACCCCGCCACACGCTCGCTCGGCGGACCCACCGCTCCCCGCTCCGCTCGCCTGGCTCACTCGCTACGCTCGAATCGCACCCGCTGGTACAATCGGCCTTTACCCCAGCTCAGCCAGCGCGAATGCGAGGCCGGCAAACCAAACGCGTCATTTATCCGTTTAGCCAGGTATGACTGGGCAGGCTATGGCCATGGTGGCGACCGCGGAACGGTCGCAGGAAGATGCCGTCGCGCGGATTGGCGCCCTGTTCGATACCCATCACCACAGGCTCTACCGTCTTGCCCGGCGGCTGGCTGGCAGTACCGAGGACGCGCGCGACCTCGTCCAGGAGACCTTCCTTCGCGCCGCCCGCTCTCCCAGTTCGGTGCCGGAGGGGACCTCACACGAGGAAGCGTGGCTCGTCCGGGTTCTGGTCAACATCTGCCGTGATCGCTGGCGTCAAGTCGCGGTTCGCCGCCACCACGATCCATCTATCAGTTATCCGACGTCGTCGGGCCATCCCGAATCGGCGCTGATCGCGAAGTCGATGGTGTGGCAAGCCCTCGAAGGCCTGCCGCCACGGCGACGCGCGATACTCGTCCTGTACGAGCTCGAAGGCAAAACGATTCCAGCCATCGCGCGGCTGCTCGACGTTTCAGCTGTCACGGTTCGATGGCACCTGTCGGTCGGGCGGAGGGAGATGGTAACGGTTCTCGAATCCGGGGGACGGTCATGAAGGCAGTCAACGATCTACTGCGGGAAGCCGATCCGCTCAACGAAGATCCCGGGCTCTCCGATGTCGAAGTCCGAGTGATGCGACGAGCCGTCGTGGAAGCAGCGAACGAGCGCCAGGCCGCGGGTTTCTTCGCGTATCAGCCGCTCGCGGTTGGCGCCGTGCTCGTGCTCATGATTGCTGCCGGAATCACCACGGGACGCCACCTTCCATCGAGTCGCAACAGTGTTTCCAGGCCATCCTCAGCGCCGACCGTCGCAGCGGAACGCCGCCAGTTGCAGTTCGCTACACCGGGAGGCACTCGAATCATCTGGACGTTCGATCCGGAGTTTCACCCTTGAGATTCATTGCCGCTGATCCGCGCCAATCCGCATCGATCGGCGTTAAGGAGAACAGATTATGAGGTGCGGACGCACCGCCGTCTCGTCTCTGCTCGTGGTAGGTTTCGTCGGCAGCGCATCTGCCGTGATGACCGCTGGTCAATCGTCGGGTCAGAGCCAGCCGTCTCAGAGCCCGGCGTCGACCCGTTCGGAACGATCCAGTCACCTCAGCGTGAACGGGTTCAGCGTCGTGCTCGTCATTGCCGATCTGCAGGCGGCCCCGGGCGGTGACGATGTTCCCTCGGCTGCACGTCAGGCGCTGACGGACATGAAGGATTTCCTTCCGTACAAATCGTACAAGCTTCTGGATGCTGCGTGGATCCTGGGGACGGGACGGACTACCAGCCGGTTGCGTGGCCCCGAGGATCGCGACTACGAAGTGGAGATTGCGTCATACCCTGCGTCTTCTCCGAAGGCAACCGCCGGTGCGGCTGCAGCGGGCCCCGCGGCCGATGAAAGACACATCTACGTCCAGTTCTCGTTGCGCGAGAGCTTGGCCCCCGACGATCTCGCGCAGGCAGCTCTCTCGCTCGAGAAGGGATCGAAGGGGAGCGGCGACAAGCCGTCGGCCGCGGAGGACGCGCGCGAGGCGTCACTGCGATCGCAGTTGACGCAGGCCGAGGCAAAGTTGAGGATGTTGCGGGAGCGGATGAATGACAGCAATCCGGAGGTCAAGAAGAGCGAGCAGGAAGTGAGGGAGCTCAAAGCGCAGCTCAATGAGATGAAAGCCAGCGGGCATGACAAATCCGACAAGTTCGAACGAGGTCGCGCCCGCTCGATCATGAACACGAGCTTTTCCATGGACATCGGCGAGACCGTCGTCGTCGGCACGTCACGCCTGAAGGGAAACAGCAAGGCGCTCATCGCGTTGCTCACGGCGGTTCCTCCGAGAAGTACGCGGACGAGCCGATAACGCGGATACGACAGGAGACGCGGATTCTCGCGAATCACGCAATTCAAGACGAGACTCGGATTGCGCGGATGCTCGCGGATGAAAATGGAGCAAATAGCGGGTCCCGACACCGGCTGCATTTTCTGAGCGGCTACCGAGCGCATTCTCGAAGCGACAGGCGTATACAATCGGAGGCATGTCGAAACGCGCGGCGACGCGACAACGACTGCCCAAACCCGCCAAGGCTCCCGCGGAAACGCGCCGGATCATGGCGAAGCTCGCCGCTCAGTATCCAGACGCCAACACGGAGCTGCATTTCTCGAACGCGTACGAGCTTCTGGTTGCGACCATTCTCTCGGCGCAGTGCACCGACGAACGCGTCAATCAGGTAACGCCCGCGCTGTTCCGACGGTATCCCGACGCCGCCGCACTGGCGCGCGCCACGACCGCGGAGCTCGAGCCGCAGATTCAGTCCACAGGATTCTTCCGCGCCAAAGCTCGCGCCCTCGTGGGAATGGCGTCTGCTGTGGTCCAGCAGCACCACGGGGAGATCCCGCGAACGATGGAGCAGCTCGTGACGCTTCCTGGTGTCGGGCGCAAGACAGCAAATGTTGTGCTCGGACACGCACTGGGCGTACCTGGCCTGCCTGTCGATCGCCACGTTCTGCGGGTGGCCAACCGCATCGGCATCGCTCGCTCGGAAGATCCCGTCATCGTTGAGCAGCAGCTTTGCAACGCTCTGCCGCCTTCCGACTGGACACGCACGTCTGACATTCTGATTCTGCACGGCCGCCGAATCTGCAAGCCGCGTCCACTCTGCGATCGCTGCGTCGTTCGCGACGATTGCCACTACTACCGCATCGTCGTCGCGCTTGGGACCGGTTCGAAGGCGACATGGGCAAGTCGCAGTGGCAGTAAACGGCTCACTGGAAAGCAGCAGCCAAAAGTAGGACTAGTCCAAGCGACCACACGTCGAGCGAAGGCGAAAGGGCCGCAAACCAGCGGCAGATCCAAGCGGCCACATGTTGCAAGCCAGCGGCGCGAGCAAAGCGAAGTGCTGGCAGGTCGCGGGGGTGGGGCCCCGCGACGAACTAAAGAATGACTAGGGCGCGATTCACCCAGTTAGTCGAAGAGGCCCTTCACGACATCCCGCGACGATTCCGCAACGCCATGCGGAACGTCGCCGTCGTCGTCGAGGACGCGCCGCCGACAGCACTCCTCGAGGAGCTCGAGATCGAGCCGCCGGACACGCTATTCGGTTTGTATCAAGGCACGCCGCTGACCGAGCGGAGCTGGGGCTACGGCAACGCACTGCCGGATCGCATCTCCATCTATCAGCAGCCAATCGAAGCGGAATGTGCAGACGACGACGAGATCCGCGCCTGCGTGGCGGAGACCGTCATCCACGAATTCGGCCACTACTTCGGATTGAGCGAGGAGGAGATCGAAGAAATTGAGGAAAAGTACTGGCGGGGTGAATCGCTGGAGGATGTCTAGGTGAGGAGCGCACGAGCGCAGCGAGAGGGGGCCCAGGGGGACGAAGTCCCCCGGACTAGGAAGAAATACGGCCAGCACTTTCTCGAACCCGTGTGGGCCAACAAGGTCGTCGAGGTCATCGCGCCGCAGCCGGACGATCGGTTCCTGGAGATCGGGTCCGGCGCAGGCGCGCTGACGATTCCGCTCGCTTCGCGCGTCGCCGAGCTCACCGCGATCGAAGTCGACCCGCAGATGGTGGCGACGTTACGTCGCAGGGTTCCGCCGAACGTCAGGATCGTTCAGGCCGACTTTCTCTACGTCGACCTGCGATCACTCCTGCCGCCCACGGGCGTGCGAATCGCAGGGAATCTCCCCTACAACGTCTCGTCACCCATTCTTTTCGCGCTGCTGGATGCACACAAACGCCACGCAGGTCTGATCGATGCGACGGTCATGCTGCAGCGCGAGGTCGCTGACCGGATTCAGGCTCGCCCGGGCACGCGGGACTACGGCGTGCTCTCGATCCTGATTCAGCTGCACGCGGACGTTCGACACCGGCTCTCGCTTCCGCCCGGAGCGTTCCGTCCGCCGCCGAAGGTCCACTCCGCAGTCGTCTCGCTGCGATTCAGGGCGCCGGCTGTCGACGTCGTCGATGAGGCGGTGTTCGAGTCGATGGTCAAATCAATGTTCACGCAGCGCCGCAAGATGCTGACCAACGCGCTCGCCTCCTTCAGCGCTGCCCGGTATCGCGACACGGTCGATGCGCTGCGGGACGCATCCATCGATCCACGACGGCGTCCAGAGACGCTGCAACTCGAAGAGCTGGCGCGGCTTGCGGCGGTTTTTGCTGCCGCAACGCGGTGAGCTGTGCTATAGTCGAGCCGCTTCTTTGGCGCGCGAGGGCGCGTCCGCCGGAGCGGAACGCGGAGGGATCCCCGCGAGCGACGGCGAGAGGGGTCCGGCGGGGCGAAGCCCCCCGGTCGCAATTCGAGCCGGACGCGCCGTCCCAGCGGCCGTTCCGGTGGACACGTTGTGTATGCGGCGCTTGCCGCTCCGCGGCCGAATCCTCCCTCCCGGGCAGGCTCTTCGGACGCGATGTGTCCGATGCGCGCTGATCCCTGACTGGGGTTACGACACTGACGATCGACACAAGACCGGGCACGGGTGATCTGCCGCCGCTGGAGCTCATTCCGCTCGGTGGCGTCGGCGAGTTCGGGATGAACATGATGGTTGTCGCCTGCGGGGAGACAGCCATTCTGGTGGACGCCGGTGTGATGTTTCCCGAGCCGGAGCTGCTCGGCGTCGACCTCGTCATCCCGGATCTTCGTCAGCTGCAGCAGTACCGCATTTCGGCGCTCGTGCTCACGCATGGCCACGAGGACCACATCGGCGCCGTGCCGCACGTGCTGCCGTACGTGCAGGGTCCGGTCTACGGCACGGCGCTGACGTTGGCGTTGGTCGAGCCGAAGCTGGCCGAGCAGGCGGAAGGACTGGCGGATCGATTGATCCGCGTGCAGCCGCGGGAGCGCGTGACGGTCGGAGCGTTCACGATCGAGTTTCTGCGCGTGACGCACAGCATGCCGGACTGCGTGGCGCTGGCGATCGAGACGCCGCACGGAGTCGTGATCCACACCGGCGACTTCAAGGTCGATCAGACGCCGCTCGATGGCGAGCACGTCGACGTGCACCGCCTCGCGCAGCTCGGGTCGGCAGGCGTGCTGGTGCTGCTCGCCGACAGCACGAACATCGAGCGGAAGGGGTTCACCGGTTCCGAAGTGGAGGTGACCGATGCCTTCGAAGAGATCTTTACTGGCGCGCACGGGAAGATCGTGGTGGCGACGTTTGCGTCGAGCATCTACCGGATGCAGATTCTGGTGGACCTGGCCGCACAGTTCGACCGTCGCGTAGCGTTCGTCGGACGCGGTGTCATCGAGAACTCGGAAATCGCACAGCGGCTCGGCTATCTTCGGATACCAGCGGGCGTGCAGATTCGGGACACCGACGTACGCAACTTCCCAGCCCAGGATATCGTCTGCATCTGCACGGGATCCCAGGGGGAGCCGCAAGCCGCACTGCCGCGGATTGCCATCGACGATCACCGGCACGTGCGGCTGGACGCGGAAGACGTCGTCGTGTTTTCGGCGAGGGAGATTCCCGGCAACGAGAAGGCGATCGGTCGTGTGATGAATCACGTGGCGCGACGGCACGCCGAGGTCGTCTATGAAGGCATCAAGCACGTCCACGTGTCGGGGCATGGGAGCGAGGAAGAGCTCAAGCTGATGCTGTCCCTGATCAGACCGCGCTACTTCGTGCCGATACATGGTGAGTACCGGCAGCTCGCCCGGCATGCCGGGATTGCCTCTCGCGTCTCCCGCGGAACGGCTGTGCTGCTGGCCGAGAACGGCGACGTCATTCGTTTCGATGCCGGAGGCGGCCGGTTGGCGGGTAGGGTCCCGGCGGGTCGGATCCTGATCGATGGCACTCGAAGTGGCGAAGTCGGCGACGAGGTGCTGAGGGATCGGCGCCATCTTGCCGGTGACGGCCTCGTCGTTCCGGTCGTGGTCATTGGCAGGCAATCGGGCACGCTCGAGGAGACGCCCGACGTGATCACGCGCGGGTTCGTGGTCGACGCGCGAACGGAGGCGCTGCTGAAGGAGATACCACAGCTGCTCGAGGCCACGCTCGACGGCGCAAGCCTCGAGGAGCGGACCGATCCGGGTCTCATCAAGGAAAAGGTTCGCGTCGACCTGCAGCGGTTCTTCCGCAAGCGATCGGGACTGAGGCCGCTGGTACTTCCCGTGATCATGGAGATCTGATTTGGCAGGTTCCGCACTATCCCGGCGCGTGAGCGAGTTCATGGGCGTCGCGTTCTTTGCGCTCGCGCTGATTTGGCTCGTTGCGCTGGCGACCTACACTCCGTCCGACCCGGTGTGGTTCTTCAACACCGGTTCGCGTCTGCCGCCCGCCAACTTCGCCGGCCGGGTCGGCGCGTTCGTCGCGGAGTTGTCGTACCAGCTGCTTGGGTACGCGGCGTACCTCGCCCCGCTCGTCAGCGTCGTGCTGGGCTGGCACTACTTCTGGTGCAGGGCGCTCGATGCGGCCTACACGAAGTTCATCGGTGCATCGCTGCTCTTTGGTTCCGTGTCGGCGTTCCTGGCGCTCGCGTTCGGCACGCTCGACATTTCAGGAAAGGAGTTTCGCGCCGGCGGGTACCTCGGTGACGGTCTCTCGACCGTGCTTGCCGCGTACCTGAATCGTACCGGCTCGATCATCCTGATTCTGACGCTCATCTTTTTCTCGATCATTCTGTCGACGCAGTTCTCGTTCGGCCGATTGTTCTCGTTCATCGGCGGGCTGCTGCGTGATCGCTGGGCCGTCATGCTTGGCGCGATGCGCACTCGGCGCGAGGAGCAGCGCCGCGAGAAGCAGCGGCAGGAAGTGCTGAAAAAGCACCTGGAAAAGGCGGTGAAGGAAGGGAAACCAACGCCCGAGACCGTTCCCGCGCGAACGACGGCCGTCCGGCAACCGCCGAAGGACGAGCCGGTGCCGCCCACACCTTCGCGAACGGCCGCCGTCGTCGGTGCAGCAGCGGCAGCTTTGAAAGCCGCAGCGACGCGGCCCACGCCAACACCCGCAATCAAGCGACCCGCGCCGACGCCTTCCGAGCCGACGCTGCCGCTTCCAGAACCCGAGAAGCTGCCGGCGGGACGCAAGCGCGGCACGTACATCCAGCCGCCGCTGGCGCTGCTCGATGCGCCGCGGGGCGAGCGAAAGATCGACGAGCGCGAGCTCATGGAAGGCGCTCGGCTCCTCGAGGAGAAGTGCCGCGAGTTCTCCGTCGAAGGCGCGGTCGTCCAGATCCATCCCGGCCCGGTGGTGACGACCTACGAGTTCAAACCGGACGCAGGAGTCAAGTACAGCAAGGTCACGGGGCTTGCCGACGACCTGTGCCTGGCGATGCAAGCCGAGTCCGTGCTGATCGATCGCATTCCGGGCAAGTCGACGGTCGGCATCCAGATTCCGAATCCGAATCGCGAGCAGATTTCACTGCGCGAGCTGCTCGAATCCGACGCGTACCGAAGATCGCAATCGAAGCTCACGCTCGCGCTCGGCAAAACCATTCACGGCGAACCGTTCGTCAGTGATCTCGCCATGATGCCGCACCTCCTCATTGCTGGATCGACGGGAACCGGCAAGTCGGTGAGCGTCAACGCGATGCTCTCGAGCATTCTCTTCCGTGCGTCGCCGGACGATGTGCGGTTGATCATGATCGATCCGAAGCGGCTCGAGCTCGGGATGTACGAGGACATCCCGCACCTGCTCACCCCGGTGGTCGTCGATCCGAAGCTCGCCTCGAATGCGCTGCGATGGGCGGTGCGCGAGATGGAGGAGCGCTACAAGACGCTCGCGGCGGTCGGCGTGCGCAACATCGAGCAGTTCAACCGTAACATCCGCCTGGCGCAGACCGAAGGCAACGAGCCGCTCCGCGACAATCAGGGCAACGAAGTCCGTCCTCTCCCGTTCATCGTCGTGCTGATCGACGAGCTGGCGGATCTGATGATGGTGGCGAGCAACGAGGTCGAGGAATCGATCGCGCGTCTCGCCCAGATGGCTCGCGCGGTCGGCATCCACCTGATTCTGGCGACGCAGCGGCCGTCGGTGGACGTCATCACCGGTTTGATCAAGGCGAACCTGCCGGCGCGGATCTCGTTTCGCGTCTCGTCGAAGACGGATTCACGCACGATTCTCGACGGCAACGGCGCCGAGCAGCTGCTCGGCAAGGGCGACATGTTGTATCTGCCCCCCGCGTCGTCCCGATTCGTACGGCTGCACGGCCCGTACATCTCGGAGCAGGAGAGCGCGCGGCTTGCAAGCTTCCTGCGCAAGCAGGGCAAGCCGACCTACGACGAATCGATCACGCAGGACGACAAGCAAGGGAACCCAGAGCTCGAGTTCGAGAAGGACGATCTCTACGAGGAGGCCGCACGCATCGTCGTCTCGAGCGGCCAGGCGTCGATCTCCTACCTCCAACGGCGTTTGCGGATTGGTTTCAGCCGTGCCGCGCGCCTGGTGGACATGATGGAAGCCGAGGGCCTCGTGTCGCCCGCCGCGGGTGGCAAGGCGCGCGAAGTGCTGGTGAAGAAGGACTACTTCGACGAAGTGGACGCGCAACTACGCTAATCGGTGCATTTTTATGACGTACAGGGCTGTGGCAGTCGTGACCTTGGCGGCAGTGTCGATCGTCGGCGCGACGACCGCGACGGCGGCAGGACCAAAGGAGCTCTACACGCGAGCACTCGCGCGAGACCGCGCGATTCGGGACGCCGATCGCCCCGTTACCGTCCGACAGCTTCGAGAGGCAATTGCCGCGTACGAGCTCGTCGTCGAGAACTATCCGGCAAGCGGGTACAGCGACAACGCGCTGTGGCAGGCAGGAAATCTCGCGCTGCTCGCGTACCAGCGGTTCGGTGAGGCCGCGGACAAGGCGACCGGGCTGCGGCTGCTGAAACGGCTCACCACTGGTTATCCATCGAGCTCTCTGCTCTCAGGCGTCGACGAAATCGTTGCCGCGTTCGAATCGGCGCGCCCGAACGTCGACCAGACCGCGTCGAAGCCGACGCCGCACCCTTCGCCGCCAGCGGTATCGACGACTGGCAAGCTCGAAGAGCGCGCGCCGCGTGCGGGATCGACGACAGGCCTGACCACGATTCGCGAGATCACGCGCAGTCCCCTGGCGGACGGCATTCGCGTGACGATCGAGCTGGACAACGAGGTGGCCTTTCACCACGAACGCCTCGAGAACCCGCGGCGCGTGTTCTTCGATCTGCGCGGCGCGCGGCCCACAGCAGCGCTGATCGATGCCACCTTGAACTTCAACGACGATCTCGTGCGGGAGATTCGGCTGGGACGTCATCCTCAGCAAACCACGCGGGTGGTCATGGACATGAACGGTGCGGATTCATACAGCGTGTTCACTCTGTACAACCCG
>JBKPCD010000125.1:0-34154 GCA_046727175.1 Acidobacteriota bacterium
GCCTGGAGCGGCACGAGCCGTCGCACCACGCACGCAGTGAAGCACTTGTCACTTGCCGCGACAATCTTCATAGCAGCAGTGGACGTCCTCGTCGATCGCGGGAGGCTTGCCTACTATTCGCGCGAGGGCGTCTACGCGCCATGGCTCGAGTGGGCGAGCCACGTCGTCGATCTTCAACACGGGCTTCCCAGTTTCTTCGCAAGAATTCGCCGCGGGCAGCAGCCGGGAGAGATCTTCTTTCTCGAGATCCTCGTGTGGATCGCGCTGTTCGCTGCTGCGTGGCTGGTGCTCCGAGCGGCAGAACGTTCGGCATGGCTGCGTTCTCGCGGACCCCTTTACGCCACCACTGTGCTCGCGTTCGCCGCTGCGGCGATGGTCGCTTTGACGATCTCATGGCGGCTGGATGACGTTACTGGCCTGACGCCCGTTGCCGCGCAGTTCGATCTTCTGCGACGCGCGACGCAAGGCACGCAGAGCGTGGCCGTCGACTTATCGACGCTGAAGCCGATCGACACCCAAGCGCTCGCGCCCCGTCTGGCCGTCCGCGTAGAGGCGCGTCCGTTCCTTCCGCTTGCGCCACGCGACGATCGGCCGCTCTTCTCGCTGCCGCAAATCCCCGCCGGGGAATACAGCGTGAGTGTCGAGCGCAGAGGTTCGGGCGGGTGGCTGATGGCGGGGGTCGGCCGCGAACAATTCGCGCTCGTCACGGCGCCGGCCGAGACCTTCGCCAACGACGTGCGAATCCGGTTTCCGGTCGACGTACGGGCGATAGTCGTGCGGGGAGACGAAGACGCGCGCCAGCAGGTCCGCGCGTTGCGGGTTCGTCCACTTACGCTGCTGCGCACCGACGAGAAAGTTTCACCGGAGGTGGCGCGACGTGCCGTGCGTTACGGCGGGTTGACGGTCTTCTTCATGGACGAGTGGAGCTTTCCAGAGCCTGGCCTGTTCTGGATTGGAGGCGCTCGCGGCGCGTCGATAGTCCTTCAGCCCGATACACCGCAATCTGCGGTGATGCTGTGGCTACAGAACGCACCGGTGGCGAACGATCTCATAATCGATACTGGGGGCCACCACGACACCTTGCACCTCGCTGGCGGCGAGGAACGTCGCGTCCGGATCCCGATCGATGCCGCGCGCGGCGCCGCCGCGGTCACCTTCACCACGTCGTCCGGCTTTCGTCCATCAGCCGCCGATCCGTCGAGCCGCGACGGACGATTTCTCGGCGTCATGGTGAAGGTGGATCAAGAAAGTACGAAGTAAGAAGTACGAAGTAAGAAGTGCGAAGTCAGACTTTCGTCGTCAGAACCGAACCACCCCTCCAAAGTACAGGCCTTTGAGCTCCAGATTTCCCTGATCTCTTTCGACATGATAGAAGACGGTGAGCGATCGATACCCGGCTTGCGCACCGAAGTTGTCGTTGAAGTTCACGGTCCCGTAGAAATCGAAGTCGTAGTAGTTGCCGCCGTAGTCCTCGTTGACATCGGGGAGCTTGAAGAAGCTGAACTCGCCGGTAATCGAGATGTTCGACGCGACGTACCCGCGGCCGATGAACCCTACCGCAGGAATCGGAGCCCTTGCACGGATGAACTGCGAAACGATGACGTTCGTCAGCATTGCCTCGACATCGGTGTACTTCAGTTCGAGCAGCAGTCCCGCGAAGCCGCGATCCTTGTAGACGAAGTCCCACTCGTACCCGAAACGATACGCCTTCCACTTCAGTTCGCTGTCGACCTTCAATGAAACGGGGTACGCCTGACCGTTGAAGATGAGTGTTCGAATCAACGTCGAATCTTCTGTCGTGTAGGTGATCGGCGTGTACTCGAATCTGAATTTGTGTTTCGTGCCGGGGCGCAGAACGACTTTCAGCTGCTTGAACGTCGACGCCTCGATCCCGAGATCGTCGACGAAGTCGATCTTTGTGCCCGGGATGCCGAGGCCTTCGCTCGTGATGCCGATGTCGGGGGTTGGGTTCCAGAGAGATCCCGCGAGCTCGACGTGATACGTCTCGCCGGTCGCACGGTTGGAGACCGGGCGCGCGCCGTACTGGGCGTGTGCCGTTGTCGCCGCAAGGCCAAACGCAAGACAAAACACGGGTATCGCTGCAGCTCGTGTGCGCATGAATCTTCTCGCCCGAAAGAGCTTATAGAGACGGTACACCCCGGAAGGAGACCCGGGAGCCTGCTGGGAAAGGCAACTCAGGATAGCATGATTGCTGCGGCTTGCAGCCCGACAGTCGCGTTTGCATACTCCCCGTATACATGAGGCCGAGGCTTACCGGATCCGACGCGCCCCAGGTCGAGCGCGCCTATCGCAATATCAAGACCGGCATCGTCCAGGGACGATACCCGCCTGGCGCGCCGCTCTCCGAAGTCATGCTCGCACGCGAGCACGGCATGAGCCGCACGCCCGTCCGCGAAGGACTCGCGCGCCTCTGGCAGGAGCGGTACCTCGAACGCATCGTTGGTCACGGCTACTTCGTCGCTCGCGTCACTGTGCAATCGATCCACGATACCTACGATGTGCGCCGCCTTCTCGAAGGAGCGGCGGCGGCAAAGGCGGCGGAGCTCGCGACGGCTGACGAGATCGCACGCCTGCGGCAGCTTGCGGAGTTGCCGCGAGTCGCCAGCATCGATCCGCGACGAAACCCCCACGATGCGCCCCTGGAGTATCGCGACGCCGAGGCTGCCAACATGCGGTTTCACATCGCCATTGCTGCGGCCGGGCGCAACGAGCTCGCGCTCGAGCTGATCGAGCGATGTCTCGCGCAGATCGATCGATTCATGTCGCTCGGCGTCAACTTCGGAGCGTTCCAGGAAGGCGCCACGGAGGCGCATCTCGCGATCGTGGATGCGATCGCACGACACGATCCCGACGCGGCTCGCGTGAGAATGGAAGAACATCTCGACTGCGGCAGCCGGCTGATGAAAGACGCGCTGCTCCGCGGTCAGCTCTCTACCATCGGCATCGACTGACGAAGTCGGCATTCCGCTTGCTGATCGTGACGACCAACGACGAGCGCTGCCACGCCCCGCGCCGCTGAATCGAGGGTATTTCACACGATCTGAACGTTCGCATCCAAGATCCAGAAGCGGCGTATTCAGGTTTTCGAATTGGAGGAGGGGCCTTCGGTCGCAAAGCCGGGGCCCCACGACAGTCGGCAGTCTCGGTCGAAGCGGATCGAATCGCGAGCCCAAACTCGAACCCCGAATCCCGAACCGCGGCCCCTGAGCGGGCTACCGAGCCACCGAACTACTGAGCTCCCGGCAGGTGACAGGTATACTCAGACGTAGATGGGTTTGCCGTTTCGCCGTCTTCTCCCCTTCGTCCTCAAGTACCGTCGCGACTTCCTCCTCGGTCTGGCGTGCGTCGTCGTCACGACGTCCATCCAACTGCTGTCGCCGTGGGTCCTGAAGCTCGCCATCGATGATCTGAACGCCGGCGTGACCCGGCAGAAGCTCCTCGTCTACGCAGCGCTGCTGCTCGGGATTGCGTGCGCGGCGGCCGTGTTCCGCTTCCTGATGCGGCGGATCCTGATTGGCGCGTCGCGTCACATCGAGTACCACGTCCGAAACGCGTTCTTCGCGCGACTGCAGCAGATGCCGCTCGGCTACTACCAGGCGAGGCGGACGGGCGACTTGATGTCGCGGGCAACCAACGACCTGAACGCGGTCCGCACGATGATCGGCCCGGCGATCATGTACTCGTCGAGCACGGTGCTGGTTTTCCTCGTCGCAATCGTTCTGATGCTCTCGATTGACCCATGGCTCACGATGATTGCACTGCTGCCGCTGCCGCTGGTCTCCATCAGTGTGAACTATTTCGGCAACGCGATTCACACGCGATTCGAGGCGATCCAGGGACAGCTCGCGGATCTCAGCGCGGTCGTGCAGGAGTCGCTCTCGGGCGTCCGCGTGGTCCGCGCGTACGCGCAGGAGCCGCACGAGATCGCCAGGTTCCAGCAGGCCAACGAGGAATACGTACGTCGCAATCGCGTGCTGATCCGGCTGCAGGGGATGTTCTATCCGAGCATGACGCTCTTCCTGGGATTCGGATCAGTGCTTGTGCTCTGGCTGGGAAGTCGCGAGGTCATTCGCCACCGAATCTCGCTCGGCGAATTCGTAGCGTTCAACGCGTACCTCGTGATGCTCAGCTGGCCGATGATCGCGTTCGGCTGGGTGACGAACATGCTGCAGCGCGGGATGGCGTCGTGGAAACGCATGCTGGAGGTGCTCGACGCGGTTCCGGAAATCAGCGATGCGACGGTGACCGACGCGGGACGAGCGGCTCCGCTCCGCGGCCAGATCGAAATCCGGAATCTGGTCTTCACCTATCCCGGCAGCGACCGGCCCGTGCTCGATCGTGTCTCGCTGCGCATCGAAGAGGGACAGACGGCGGCGTTCGTCGGTGCGACAGGGTCGGGGAAGTCCACGCTCATCACCCTGCTGCCACGGCTGCACGAGCCGCCGCCGGGCGCGGTGTTTCTCGATGGTGTCGATGTGCGGGAGATTCCGTTGGCGAGGCTGCGCGGCACTATCGGCTTCGTTCCGCAGGAGCCGTTTCTCTTCTCCGACACGATCGCGGAGAACATCGCGTACGGCATCGAGCTTCCCGAAGGGGAGGGGCGCGATCAACGGATCCGGACTGCTGCTGCCGTGTCACGTCTCGACAAGGACGTCGAGACGTTTCCGAACGGGTATGCAACGGTCGTCGGCGAGCGCGGGATCACGCTGTCGGGCGGGCAGAAGCAGCGCACCGCGCTTGCCAGGGCCCTGACGGTGGATCCACGGGTTCTGATCCTGGATGACTCGCTGTCGGCCGTCGACACCTACACCGAGGAGGAAATCCTGTCACGGCTCCGCACGATCATGCGCGAGCGCACGTCGATCATCGTCTCTCATCGCGTATCGACCGTGCGCGATGCCGATCAGATCTTCGTGCTCGACGCGGGCAGGATCGTCGAACGCGGCCGCCATGACGACCTCGTCGCGCGAGGCGGACTGTACGCCGACATGTATCGCAAGCAGTTGCTGGAGGAGGAGCTCCAGGCGAGCTGAAATGGGTTTGGGCTGAAGGCTCTGGGCTTTAGGCGCGTGCCACGGTTTCTTCGACACGCCCAAAGCCATCAGCCCTGAGCCCCAAAGCCTGTGTGTCACCATGTCGATTCACGACGAAGAAGTTCTCGGCAAGGCGTACGACGCCAGGCTCATGCGCCGGCTCCTGGGATACCTCCGTCCCTACGTGCGATACGTCGCAATCGCACTTGGCGCGATCATCTCCGCCTCCGTGCTTCAGCTCGCGCAGCCGTATCTGATGAAGCTCGCGATCGATCGCTACATCGCGACCGGCGATTTCCGCGGACTCGACCAGATCGCGATCGGGTTCCTCGCGATCCTGATCGTGTCGTTCGCCCTGGAGTACGTGCAGACCTGGGTCCTGCAGATGACGGGGCAGCGCATCATGTTCGACATGCGGATGCAAATCTACCGTCACCTCCAGCGGCTGGATCTCCAGTTCTACGATCGCAATCCGGTGGGTCGTCTGATGACGCGCGTCACGACGGATGTCGACGTGCTGAACGATTTGTTCACGGCAGGTGTCGTGTCGATCTTCGGCGACGTGTTCACGCTTATTGGCATCATGGTCGTGCTCGTGTGGATGGACTGGCGGCTCGCGCTCGTCGCGTTTGCGGTCCTGCCGCTCATCGTGCTCGTGACGCAGTGGTTCCGTCGCAACGTTCGCGAGTCGTACCGAACGGTGCGCACGTGGATTGCGCGCATCAACGCGTTCCTGCAGGAGCACATCACGGGCATGGCCACCGTGCAGCTGTTCCGCCGCGAGCGAGTCAGCTTCACGCGCTTCGACGAGATCAATCGAAAACACCGGGACGCGAACCTGGACTCGATCTTCTACTACGCCGTTTTCTACCCGGCGATCGAGGTGATAGGTGCGATTGCATCCGCGCTGATCATCTGGTTCGGCGGCGGCTGGACGATGCAAGGCACCGTGACGCTCGGATCGCTCGTCGCGTTCCTCCAGTACTCGCAACGCTTCTTCCGGCCGATCAGTGACATGTCGGAGAAGTTCAATGTGCTTCAGGCCGCGATGGCCTCCTCGGAGCGGATCTTCACGCTGCTCGACACGCCGGTGAAGATTGAGTCGGCGGCCGGTAGCCGGGGTTCGACGTTCGAAGGAGCAGAGCGTGAAATAAGCGCCACTGACCCAAGACCGGACCTGGCCGTGCCGTCTGTCCGACAAACGTTGCGAACCGATGGCCCGGGCCCCGGCCCCCAGTCACCGGCCCCCGGTCACATCGCCTTCGACCACGTCTGGTTCGCTTACAACGGCACCGACTACGTCCTTCGTGACGTCTCCTTCGACGTCCGGCCGGGAGAGCGCGTGGGCGTCGTCGGGGCGACCGGCGCCGGGAAGTCCACGCTGATCAACCTCCTGCTCCGATTCTACGACGTCAGTCGCGGCGGCATTTTCATCGATGGCGTCGACATCCGCGAGCGGCCGCTTCACGAGCTGCGGCGGCTCTTCAGCCTCGTACTCCAGGACGTGCACCTCTTTTCCGGCACGATCGCCGCGAACATCAGGCTGGGGAACCACGCGATAACGGACGATCAAGTTTGTGCGGCCGCGGCCGCCGTTCACGCCAGCCGCTTCATCGAGCATCTCCCGGGGGGGTACGACAGTCCCGTCGCCGAACGTGGCGCGACGCTTTCCGTTGGTCAGAAGCAGTTGCTCTCGTTCGCCCGTGCGCTTGCATTCGATCCGCGCGTGCTGGTGCTCGACGAGGCGACCTCGAGCGTCGATACGGAGACCGAGCTCCTGATCCGCGACGCGTTGCACGTCCTGATGGCTGGCCGGACGACCATAGCGATTGCGCACCGGCTCTCGACGATTCAGGATATGGACAAGATCCTGGTGCTGCACCATGGACAGCTCCGCGAGTCGGGCACCCACCAGGAGCTGCTTGCACAGCGCGGTATCTATTACAAGCTCTATCAGCTCCAGTACAAGGATCAGGAGAGAGGCGAACCCGTTACCGCGGGATTTCGATCGGACCGGGCGTGACGATCGGTCGAGACGGCAGTGGATCGATGCTGGCTTCGCGCTGCCGGAACAGCCGCTCGACGAGTCCCGGAGTGCTGGCGCGCGGGTTCCAGCCAAGCCGCAGCACGGTCAGCCCGATATCCTGACGGCCCAGCGCCAGCGCTTCGTTGCAGCTCCACATGTAAATGTCGACGTGGCGGCCCTGCACGCGCGGACCGGTATCCATGATCGTGTAGATCCCGTTGTACCGCTCTCCGAGCTTGTCGACCTGGATGACCGATCCGACGGGGAGGAGGTCAGGATCGGCTGCAGCAATCCCCGTGCGGACGTTCACCCCGGACGCGGTTGTCGTGCCCTTGCAGTAGGCAGTCGCCGAGAACCGGAGGCGCGCGCCGGGAACTGGAAGCCGGGTCGGTTCCCGCAGTTCCGCCTGCCGCGCCGCGTAGCGCGAGTCGAGGGTGGTGACTTCGTAAAGGCAGGCGAAAGCAACAGCCGCCGTGGCCGTGGTCACAACCTTCCGCCTCGTCGAACGTGATAGGAACATGGTCAGATCGACCTCGACGACCGACGATGGCTCCCGGCGTCTGCTTGATCGCTGGGCTGGCCGAGGCCCCGGGCGCGCGCCTGCGGCGCAGCCGGGGTTGAGCGGCTGGGGGATCTCTACTATAGCCGCCCAGACGCGTATCGGTCGAGCAAAAAGTGCCCGTCCGCCTGTCAACGCGCCTGGCCTCAGCGCAGCCGTAAGTTACTGCATCTCGGTGCTTTGAGCACCCTTGAGGGCGAGGTGTCGCCGGTGGGCGATGATCATTGCCAGCGACGTTCGGTAGGCGACCGCCGCCAGAATAACGGCGCCCAGGGTCGAACCCAGACAGTACGACCACGCCAACGGCGCCAGGGCATGCAACAGGCCCCGAAACTCTCCCCAGGAAAACGCCGCCAGCGCTTCCGTGAGCTCCTTCGCCAAGCCGGGTGGGACGTCGACCCCCAGCATCGCCGCGCCGACGATCGTCGCAAGCGTGTAGTAGGCCGGCAGAATCCAGGGGAGGTTCGAGTAGACGCCGAGAATGACCGCCACGCGATTCAGGTTCAGGAGGAACGCGGCGAGCAGTCCAAAAACGGTGTGAAGTCCGAGCACAGGCGAGAACCCGAGAAATACCCCGAGGGCGTACGCGGCCGCGGTGCGCCGGGGCGTGTCGTGCGTGTGGAGGAGCTGTTCGAGCCAGCGGCGCAGCCGGGGATTGCGGACTGTCATCACGCGCGTCAGAAATGACTGAATCCGCCTGGCAATGGTTCCGCGTGGTCCTGAGAATCGAGAACGAGTTCGGGCCCGGCCGTGAGCTCGCCGATCCGTGTGATTGAGACGCCTCGCGCCTGTCGCTCAACCGCGCGCAGGGCCTTCATGCGGCGTTTCGGAACCGCGAACAGCAACTCGTAGTCGTCTCCGCCGGCAACTGCTGCGCGTACGGGATCGTCTCCTCGCTCGACGAACCACGCGCGAGCCGCCGGTGGGACCGGGAGCCCCGCCGCATCGATCCGGGCGCCTGTGCCGCTCGCTTCAGCGAGCTGCCGCAGAGCCTCCGAAAGGCCGTCGCTGAGGTCGATGCACGCACTTGCCGTACGCGTACGGCCGAGCAACGCGCCGACGCGGGCGCGCGGCTCAGGCCGCCGGTATCGCGAAACGCATGCAGCCATGTCGGAATCGGTCGGCGAATCGTCGGGCCGCGTGGCGTGCTCGCGCAGCCAGCTCAATCCTGCGGCCGCGGCGCCCACAGCGCCGGTCACGAACAACGCATCACCGGGACGACCGCCCCGTCGTTCGAGTACACGTCGCGGACGTACGGAACCGACGAGCATGACGTCGATCGCGAGCGGCCCCGGCGATCGTGTGATGTTTCCGCCAGCAACGCTGACGCCCGCGGCCCGAGCCATTTCGGTCAATCCATCAATGATCGCGTCGATTTCGCCGACTGCCGCTGCTTCCGGCAGCATCATCGAGACCAGAGCCAGGCGAGGAGCCCCGCCCATCGCGGCAACGTCGCTCACGTTGACTGCCAACGCTTTGTATCCAACATCCGACAAGCTCGAAAACCGGCGATCGAAATGCACGCCTTCGACGAGCGCATCGGTCGTCAGAACCTGCAGAGCACCACGGTCCGGCTGCGCCACCGCCGCGTCGTCGCCGATGCCGACAATGAGAGCGTCCGAAGGTGGGGGAAGCCGTTGCCGGATGCGTTCGATGAGCCCGCGCTCGCCCAGCTCGGAGATCACAGCGGCCGGCCGCCCGCCGGGGCCCCCACTGCGCGGGGTTTGCGCGGTGGGGTGGGAGCCGGAGCCCTCACCGCGCGGCGTTTGCGCGGCAGGATCGGATTTACCGGGCGTATTCAATGGCCCGGGTCTCCCTGATGACCGTGACTTTGATCTGTCCCGGATACTCGAGCTCGTTCTCGATCCGCCGCGCGATGTCCTTCGAGAGCCAGACGGTTTCCTCGTCGGAGATGCGATCGCTTTCCACGACGATGCGGATCTCACGTCCGGCCTGCAACGCGAATGCCTTGGAGACCCCTTCGAACGAATCGGCAATGCCCTCGAGTTTCTCGAGGCGCTTCACGTAGGACTCGAGAATGTCGCGGCGCGCTCCCGGCCGTGCTGCCGAGATCGCATCCGCTGCCTGTACGATCATTGCTTCGAGCGACGGCCAGTCGATGTCCATGTGATGCGCCGCGACGGCCTGCAACACCGGCTCGCTTTCGCCGTGCTTGCGCAGGAGATCGAGCCCCAGCTCCAGGTGAGTCCCCTGCAGATCGCGATCGATCGCCTTCCCGATGTCGTGGAGGAACGCGGCCCGGACGGCGACGTTTCCGTTGAGGCCAATCTCCTTCGCCATGATTCCCGCGAGGAACGCGACCTCCTTGGAGTGGTTCAGCACGTTCTGCCCGTAACTCGTGCGGAACTTCAAGCGCCCCATCAAACGCAAGAGCTCCGGGTGGAGATCGTACATTCCGAGCTCGTACGCAGCCGCTTCGCCTTCGCGGCGAACCGTTTCCTCCATCTCCATCTCGACCTTGTCGACGACCTCTTCGATGCGGGCGGGATGGATGCGCCCGTCGGCGATCAGTCGCTCGATCGCGAGGCGTGCGACTTCGCGACGATAGGGATCGAAGCTCGAGAGGATGATGGCGCCCGGTGTGTCGTCGACAATCAGCTCGACGCCCGTGGCAGTTTCGAGCGCGCGAATGTTGCGTCCTTCACGACCGATGATACGGCCCTTCAGATCGTCGCTCGGCAGATCGACGACGGCGACTGTGGTCTCGATGGCGTGCTCGGCGGCACTTCGCTGAATGGCGTCGGTGATGATCTGCTGCGCACGAAGCGCGGCGGTTTCCCTCGCTTCGGTCTCCAGTCGCTTCACCATGTTCGCTGCGTCGCGTCGCGCGTCGGCTTCGAGCTGCTTCAATAACAGGTCGCGGGCCTCGTCGGCGCTCATGCCTGCGACGCGCTGGAGCTCTCGCTGACGCTCGGCCACCAGCTGTTCGGCGCGCGCTGCAGCGCTGCGGACGCCGCCCTCCTGTTCCGCAAGCGTCCGCTCTCGCGCCCGCAGCTCGCGCTCCATTCGATCCGTTGTAGCCAGGCGATCGGCGAGCGCCCGGGTCTTGTCGGCAAGCGATTGCTCGAGCCCGATGATCTCCTGCCGCCGTTCGCGCGCCTGCTGCTCGGCGA
Organism: Acidobacteriota bacterium; assembly: GCA_046727175.1. Lineage (GTDB taxonomy): Bacteria > Acidobacteriota > Vicinamibacteria > Vicinamibacterales > 2-12-FULL-66-21 > JBKPCD01. The sequence goes on from JBKPCD010000125.1 coordinate 10,774, forward strand.
TGGCCGCGAGCTCGTGTGCTTTCTCGCGCGCCTCGAGCGCCGATTCTTTCCGGAGGCGTTCGGCTTCACGTTCCGCATCACCATGGATGCGCGCGGCCTCCGCCTGCGCGCGCCCGATGGTTTCTTCGGCAAGACGTTTCTTGGCACTGACAAACCAGGCGACAGACGTGCCCACGATGGCGGTTGTGAGAACGATGATGATCGAGACGAGATAGACAGCGGGTGTGCCCATGCGTGTCCCCGTCGTAATCACGCAGGGCGCAGCCCCTGCGTTCATTCCCGTCGGGCGTGTTGACACGGGCAGGCTGCTGAACAGCCAGCAACCTGAAGGAGAAGGTCAGCCGGCCCGTTGACTGGGAGGAAGGGCCCCGCTTTGCCGTGTGGGGAGGTCGGATGAACCTGCGTAAAGCAGGTGGAACCGCTGCACAAGCCGAGCTTCAGGCTTCCTCTTGCAGAGGCATGCACACCACCCGGCGTCGCGATTCTCTTATGGTGAAACGTTGGCTCAAACGAGCCTCCGAACCATCACGTGCAAAGCAGGGAGCTCAAACTCCTGAGCAAAGATCTTACTTCAGTCCGCCTGAGGCCGTCGAGGGCCGGATCCGATTTTTTGGGCACTCTGCGCGCGTCAGCCCGCGATCGCTTTCGTTTCGCCAAGACCCAGCGCGAGATCCAGCATTCGCTCGAGGTCTCCCGCCCGGTCCCGGAGGCTCGCGTGTCGATCGCGGGCATCGTCGCACGCGCGGAAGTACTCGTCGGCGATGTTCAGCGCCGTGAGGACGGCGATTTTGAGCGTGTCGCCGGCCGGACACTCCTTCGCCGCCAACCGCATCTTCTCGTCGACGTACGCAGCGAGCTCGGTGACGTACGTCGGATCCAGCGCACTGCGGATTGGGTACCGCTGGCCGTGGATCTCGACGTGAATAAGGCGGCTCGACGGGTCCATGGTGATCAGAGATCGAGCGTGTCCAGCTGTTGGAGCATCTCGGTCACTCGCGACCGGATGAGATCTCTCTCTTCGCGCAGCGCCGTCACCTCAGCGGTTGCGCCCTCGACATCCGTCAAGCGGGCCCGGAGCGCGTCGAGCTCGCGAGACAGTTGCGCGTTGTCTTCGAGGTGTCTCGCGCTCTCGGCGCGCAGCCGCTCGATCATTCCCACGAGCATTTTCAGCTTTTCCTCGAGCCGGTCGATTGGCTCGAGGTCTATCGTTCGAGTTGCAACTGTTTTCGCCAAAACAGCCTCCAAACGAACCAGGACGGTGAAAACCGAGTTATGAAATCGAATCCCGAACCCCGGGCCCCGAACCGCGGGCCCCGAACCCGGAATCAGCGTCGTTTCGTTCCGGGGGACTTCGTCCCGCCGGACCCCCTCTCGCCGTCGCTGGCGGGGACCCTTCCCCCCCGCTCCGGCGGGGGCGCGCCCCTCGGCGCGCCTTACGTTGCTCAGCGTCGTTCGGCGTTGTGCGTCGCGCGCAGCACCTCGACGATGTACTCAGTTGCACGCTGAGCCTCGTCGTCGGTGAGGGTGCGGTCTGGCGCACGGAACGTCAACCGAACGGACAAGCTGACACGCCCCTCGGGCACCCCTTTGCCCCGATAACGATCGAATTCGTGGACGGCGACGAGCGTTTCGGGTGCCGCCGAACGGATAGTGCCACGAACCGTAGCGGCAGGCAAGGCTTCGTCGATCAGGATTGAGATGTCTCGGACGATTGAAGGGAATCTCGGCAGCGGCTCCGTGCGGAGGTCGTCGCGCATGCCGACGCCCCCGAGAACGTCGAGATCGATCTCGCCAATATAAATTTCTTCGGCGCGCGGAAACCCTCGCGGCTCGACGACATCGGGCAGGAGTTGTCCGGCGACACCGAGGGGGAGCATCGCACGGTTGTGAACGACCCGCACCTCGGCACTTCGGCCGCGAACGAGAAACGGTCGGTCGACCGGAACGCAATCGACCTCGACGCCGAACCCGGCGCCGATCTGCTCGACCACTCCCTTCGCGTCGAAGAAGTCCACGGGTCTCGACTCGCCTGACCAGTGCGCTTCGACCGCCGAGCCGCACCATGCGAACGCCGCCGCGCGCCCTTCCCCGGCCGATGTGAAGCGGCTGCCCGTCTCGAAGAGACGTACGTCGCGCCGCTCCCGCCGCCGGTTATGGACGCAGGCATCGAGCAGGCCAGCGAGCAACGACGGACGAAGCACCGCAAACTTTTCAGACAGCGGGTTGGCAATCGCCGCTGGTTCCACTCCCGGCTCGCAGAAGGGAAGCGCAGCCTCGCGCTCGATGAACGCAAACGTCGTCGCTTCCGAAAAGCCGGCGGCTCTCAGAATCTGACGAACGTGACGGTCCTGCGCGATTCGCGGATCGGCTGGACGCGGCGGCTCCGCTAGAGCAGGGAACGTCGCGGGAAGGCGGTCGAAGCCGAAGTGCCGTCCGACCTCTTCGATGAGGTCGATCTCGCGCGCGGCATCGACTCTGAAAGTTGGGACGATGACCTTCCACGTCGGATCGGGAGGGGCACTCGCCTCGGCGACTTCGAACCCGAGGGGTTCCAGGATCTTCGGCACATCAGCCGACGGGATTGGCTGACCGAGCACTCGCGTGAGCCGCGCCGAGCGAAGCGTCAGCTCCGAGCGCGGTCGCGGCGACGGATATCGATCGATCAGCGGACCCTTCGGACGGCCGGCGCCGATGGCCTGGAACAAGGCAGCCGCGCGTGCGATGCCGGCTGGTGCCGCCTCGATGTCTGCGCCGCGTTCGAAGCGGATCGACGCCTCCGTCTTCAGGCCCAGACGCTTGCTCGTGCGTCGAACGGATGCTGGTTGGAAGTAGGCGCTCTCCAGCGCGATCAGCTTTGTCGTCTCGCTGATTTCGGAATCGCCGCCGCCCATGACTCCACCAATCGCCGCTGCGCGCACGGCGTCGGCGATGACCAGCATGTCCGTATCGAGCGTTCGATCGATCCCGTCGAGCGTGCGGAGCCGCTCCCCGGCACGAGCGTGTCGGATCACGAGCGTTCGCTCGGCCAGCTTTTCGAGATCGAACGCGTGCATCGGCTGGCCGAGCTCGAGCATCACATAATTCGTCACGTCGACGACGTTGTTGATCGGCCCAACGCCGGCGGCGTCCAGCCTCTCAGCGAGCCAGCTTGGCGATCGCCCGATCGTCACTTCGAAGACTTGCGCGCAATACCGCGGACAGAGCTCAGCATCTTCGAGTCGTACCGCGAGAATCTTGCCGCCGTTGGGTGACGGCATCGTCGCGTCGGGCATCTGGAGCGGCACATTCCAGATCGCGGAAGCCTCGCGAGCGAGACCGATGTGGCTCAGGCAGTCAGGGCGATTGGCGGTGATCTCGAAGTCGATCACCGGAAGGCGTCCCGCTTCGACTGACGCGACTTCGAATCCTCGAAGCGAGATCTCGCGCGCGATGGTCTCGGGATCGTCGGGCAGCGTTACGAAATCGCCGAGCCACGGACACACGATCCTCACAGCGGGAATTGCTCCAGGAATCGCAGGTCGTTCTCGTAGAACAGCCGGATGTCCTCGACGCCCCACTTGAGGAGCGCGACGCGCTCGATGCCCATGCCGAACGCGAAGGCCGTGTAGCGCTCCGGGTCGTAGCCGACAGCCTCGAACACGGCGGGATGCACCATGCCGCTCCCAAGAATCTCCAGCCAGCCGGTGCGCTTGCACATCGCGCAGCCTGCGCCGGCGCAGCTGGCACAGCTGATGTCGAGCTCGCCGCTCGGTTCCGTGTACGGGAAGAAGCTCGGACGGAATCGTACTCGACGATCGGCGCCGAACAGTTCGTGCGCGAACGTGAACAGGATCCCCTTCAAGGCCGCAAGCGTGATGTCTTCACCGACGACCAGTCCTTCCACCTGCGTGAACATCGGCGTGTGGGTGAGATCGAAGTTGTCGCGGCGGTAGACGCGGCCAGGAGCGATCAGCCGGACCGGCGGCGGGAACTTCTCCATGTAGCGGATCTGCATCCCGGACGTGTGCGTACGCAGCAGCGTCGCGTTTGACCCGGCAGACGACCGAACCTCTGATGAGAGGTAGAGCGTGTCCTGCATGTCGCGCGCAGGATGCTCCTTCGGCATGTTCAGCGCCTCGAAGTTGTGATAGTCGTCTTCGAGCTCGGGTCCTTCGATGACCAGGAACCCGAGACGCGTGAAGATCGAGTCGATCTGCTCCCGGAGGATCGTCAGCGGATGCCGGTGACCGATCACCGGCCGCCGGCCCGGCAACGTGACGTCGACAGCGCCGGCCGGCGGCCGTGACCGCGCGGCCGCGTCCAGCCGTTCGTCGAGTCGCGTCTCGATCTGTTGCTTGAGCTCGTTGGCGAGCTGCCCAAGGCGTGGGCGGTGATCGGCGGGTGCGGCCCCGAGTGATTTCAGCAACGCCGAGACGAGCCCGCCTTTTCGCGCGAGGAATCGATCGCGAATTGCGCGCAGCTCCGCCTCGCTGCTGGCATTGCTCAAATCACGATCGAACTGCGAGCGGAGATCCTCGACTTGGCTGGAAAGATCGGGCATGACCGCAGATCCAATTGTGAATTCTGAATTGTGAATTGTGAATTGTGAGGCAGCCGGCTGATCGTCTCAGGGACGACTTGTGCACCTTGCCGCTAATCGTCCGACGGACGGCTCGTGGCAGGTTGCTGTCTAATTCACAATTCGCAATTCACAACTCGTCCCGCGCTAGGCTCGCGCGGCCTGCCGCCCGGCGTCCGTCGGCGTTGCCTCGGCCGCCGCCTTGGCGAGCCGCGCGAACGCGGCCGGGCTCGTGACGGCGAGATCCGCGAGGCTCTTGCGATCGATGGGATTACCGGTCGCCTTGAGACCGGCAATCAACTGACTATACGTCAGCCCGTGCTCGCGGGCAGCGGCATTGATCCGGATGACCCAGAGGCGCCGGAAGTCGCGCTTCTTGTTCCGCCGACCGACGAACGCGTACTTCAGCGCGGTGTCGACCGACTCCTTCGCGGAGCGATACAGCTTGCTCTTGGTCTGGTAGAAGCCCTTCGCGCGTGCGAGCAGCTTCTTCCGCTTCGCGCGCCGGATGTTTCCTCTTTTCACTCTAGGCATTGATACCTCTCACGGCAACATCTTCCGCAGCTTCGCCTGATCCGCATCCGACACCAACGTCGTCCCGCGGAGCGCGCGTTTCCGGCTCCGGCTCTTGCTCGTCAGGATGTGCTGCTTGAACGCCTTGCTTCGCACGAACTTGCCCGTGCCGGTCTTCTTGAACCGCTTGGCTGCGCCGCGGTGGGTTTTCAGTTTCGGCATGTGCCTCTTCTCACGACTCAGGCGCGCGCTCCACGTCTCGCTTCGGCGCGGGCCGCTTGGCTCCCGCGCGCTGCGACAGGATTGTGTGCATCTGGTTCCCTTCCTGCCGCGGCGCTGTTTCCGCTATCGCTACCTCTCCGAGATCGTCAATCAGCCGCTCGAGGATCCGCCGCCCGATCTCGGGATGCGCCATCTCGCGGCCGCGGAAGAAGATCGTCGCCTTGACCTTGTCGCCATCGGCCAGGAACCGCTCGATGTGCTTCTTCTTGAACTGGTAATCGTGCTCGTCGACCTTCGGCCGGAACTTGATCTCCTTGACCTCGATGATCTTCTGGTGCTTCTTGGCCTGTCGGGCGCGCTTCTGCTCCTGGTACTGATAGCGCCCGAAGTCCATGATCCGGCAGACCGGCGGTGTCGCCGTTGCCGCAATCTCGACGAGGTCGAGACCCTTCTGCCGTGCAATCACCAACGCCTGCTGCGGCGGCATGATGCCGAGCTGCTGACCGGTGTCGTCGATGACGCGGACTTCGCGAACCCTGATGCGTTCGTTTACCCGGGTGCGGTCGTCGCGCCGCGGGCCTCGATCAAATGCGATAACCACCTCCCGAAGAAATTCAGAAGTTCGAAGTATGAAGTTCGAAGTACCATCACTTCCGCCTTCGTACCTCTTGTTTCCTACCTCGCAGTTCCTGGTATTTCCTTCTTACTTTGTTCTTCTTACTTCGTACTTTCGCTCGTTCCGTCACGCCGCGCGATCCTGCGGCGGCGCGCCCTTCTCGCGAATCTCCTTCAGCGCGGCTTCGATGAACGCATCGACGCGCTGCGAGCCGATGTCTCCCTCGACTCGACGACGAACCGATAACGTGCCATCGCTGGCTTCGCGGTCGCCGATCACCAGCATGTAAGGCACCTTCTGAAGCTGAGCCTCTCGGATCTTATATCCGATTTTCTCCTGACGCCCGTCGACCGTGACCCGGAGGCCGGCCGCTGCGAGCCGCTGCCGGACCGATTCCGCGTACTCGAGGTGCCGGTCCGCAATAGGAAGCAGGATCGCCTGCACCGGCGCCAGCCAGAGCGGGAACGCACCCGCGTAATGTTCGAGCAGCAGCGCGATAAACCGCTCGAAGCTGCCGAAAATCGCCCGGTGGATGACGACTGGACGGTGTTCGGCGTTATCCGAGCCGACGTACGTCAAATCGAAGCGCTCGGGCATCTGGTAGTCGAGCTGAATCGTCGCGCACTGCCATTTGCGACCGATGGCATCCGTGATGTCGAAGTCGATCTTCGGTCCGTAGAACGCGCCGTCGCCCTCGTTGATCACGTACTGCTCACAGACGTTGTTGAGCGCGCGCTTCAGCTCGCTCTCGGCGTGGTTCCACGTTTCGACCGTGCCCATGAAGTCCGGCGGCCGCGTCGACAGCTTCATCGACGGCGTCAGACCGAAGTCTCCGTAGACGCGCTGCACGAGCTGCAGCAAGCGCTCGACCTCGTCGCCCAACTGGGACTCCATCACGAAGCAATGCCCATCGTCCTGGCTGAACTGCCGGACTCGGGTGAGACCCGAGAGAACCCCGGACGCCTCGTTACGATGCAGGGGCGTCTGCTCGTGATACCGAATCGGGAGATCGCGGTAGCTTCGGGTCTCGCTCGCGAAAATGAGGAAATGGCCTGGGCAGTTCATTGCCTTCATGGCCATCTGCTCCCCTTCGCTTTCGAGCAGGAACATGTTGTCGCGATAGTGCTGCCAGTGTCCGGAGGTTTCCCACAGCGCTTTGTTGAACACGATTGGCGCCTTCACCTCGACGTAACCGGCAGACAGCAGCACGCTGCGCATGTATTCAGCCAGAATGTTCCAGAGCACGGTGCCCTTCGCGAGCCAGAACGTCGCGCCAGGCGCCCACGGATGGAACATGAACAGGCCGAGATCCTTTCCGAGCTTGCGGTGATCGCGCTTCTTGGCTTCCTCCAGCTGCTGCAGGTGTGCCTTCAGCTCCGCGTCGCTGAAGAATGCCGTGCCGTAGATGCGCTGCATCGGCGCGTTCTTCGCGTCACCTTTCCAATAGGCATTGGACGTGTTCAGCAGCTTGAACGCCTTCAGACGGCCCGTCGACGGGACGTGGGGGCCGACGCAGAAGTCGATGAACGTCTCCTTATCTTTGATCGTGTAGCAGGACACCTCGGATTGCCCGGCCGTCTTCTCCTCGATCAGCTGGACCTTCAGTGGTTCACCCTTCGCGCGGAAGAACGCCTTGGCTTCCTGGCGCGGCCACATCTGGCGCTCGTAGACGAGGTCCTGAGCGGCCAGCTCCTTCATCTTCTTCTCGATTGCCTCGAGATCCTCGGGGACGAACGGGCGTTCGACGATGAAGTCGTAGAAGAAGCCCTCGTCGGTCGCGGGACCGATTCCGCACTGCGCGCCGGGAAACAGGTTCGTGACCGCAGCGGCCATCAGGTGCGCCGTGCTGTGCCGATACAAGGGCAACGCCTCGGGGCTATCCTTGGTCACGAGCCGAAGGCGCGCGTCACGTTCGAGCCGAAAACTCAAATCGACGAGCCGATCGTCTACCACGGCCGCGAGCGCGGCTCGCACGAGGCTCGGAGAGATCTGTGCCGCGACGTCGGCGGCGGTGGCGCCGGCGGACACGCGACGACTCGAGCCGTCGGGAAGCGTGACGGTAATCTCGTTCATCGAGACTGTCGGTGGGCAGTGACCCCCGGTTGAAGAATCGGGGGTGGAAGCTTGGTAGGCACGGGCAGACTCGAACTGCCGACCTCCTGCGTGTCAAGCAGGCGCTCTAACCAACTGAGCTACGCGCCTATATCTTGAAAACACTGGCCTTACCGGAACAGACAGTATAAAGGGAAAAGGGAGAAGGGACAAGGGAAACGGTCGGAGCCAACCTCGCCACCTTTGCCTTTCCCTTTTCCCTTTTCCCTTGACGCGCGCGTCTCAGCTCATCGTGCTCAGTTCAGCGCGCTTTTCAAAGCCTTGCCGGCGCTGAAGCGGACCACGCGGCGTTTCGGGACCTTGATCTCGGCGCCGGTCTGCGGGTTCCGCGCAGTACGCGCCTTCCGCTGTGCCGTCTTGAACGTGCCGAACCCGACGAACGTGATCGGCTGTCCCTTCCTCAACGACTTCGTGATGCCTTCGAAAAACGATTCGACGGCAGCTGCAGCGTGCGATTTGGTGATCCCGGTGTCCTCCGCGATCTTCGAGATGAGCTCTTGTTTGTTCATGACGCCTCCGAGCCGCAAGGTGTACGTTGGCGCGAAACGCTCGCCGACACGCTTCGCAGGATTTCTAGAGTGAAGCGGTTATACGCTTGCGACTGCAGGGTGTCAATAGATCGCGACGCTGAAAGAAGCTAGAAGATGATCGCTCTCACTTCTAGTTTCTCTAAACTCTGTGGCGTCACGCGGCTTTCTTGGTCTTGAAGCGTTCGAGAGCCGCGTCGAGGATCGGGTCGTTTGTAGGAGCGGCGACGCCGAATTCCGTATCGGGCTCGTCCACGGCGACATCGGGCTCGACGCCATGTCCTTGAATCGCCTTGCCGTCGGGCGTGAGGTATCGGCTGTACGTCAGCCACAGTCCACGGTTCTCAGGCAGCTTGATCAATTTCTGGACGCCGGCGCGGCCGAGGGTGCGTTCGCCAATCAACTCCGCCCGTTTGTTTCCGTCGAGCGCTGCGGCGAAGAGCTCTGCGGCGCCTGACGTACCGGTCGTCACGAGGCACATGACGGGCAGATCGATCTCGCCGTCTCCCGCGCGTGCGGCAATCGTCTCGCGCGCTGCTTCCTCGCGCCCTGCCTTGATCGCGAGCGGTCCCGACTTGACGAACAGGCGAGCTGCGGCGATTCCGTTCTCAATCGGGCCCTCGGCGGTGCGTCGAACGTCCACGATGATTGCCTTCGCGCCGCTCTTGGCGAGCTCCGCTGCGTGCTTGCGCACTTCGGGGGCGACATTCTCGCGGAACGAGGAGATCCGAATGTACCCCGTGTCCCCGTTCAGCAGCTTGCTCGTCACGAGGGCGCCGGTCGGCTTCTCGCGTACGAGCGGGATCTCGTGGGGATCCGCAGCATTGCCACGGATGATCGTCAGCGTGACCTTCGAGCCTGGCTGCCCGCGCAGCAGGCGAATACCCTCGAACACGGACATGTCGCGCGTCGGCTTCCCGTCGATCGCCCGAACGTAGTCGCCGGTCTGCAATCCGGCCCTGGCGGCCGCTGAACCGTCGCGCGCGGCGATCACCCTCAGGTAGTACTGCCGCGTCAGTTCGATACCCACCTCACCTTCCGGCAGCGATTCGCGGTTCTCGACGCTGCGAACCTGCTTGGCGGTCAGGTACGCGCTATCCGGATCGAGTCCATCCGCGAGCCCGCGCATGGCGCCTTCCATCACTCGGTCGACCTTCACCTCTTCCACGTAGTTGTTCAGCACCAGCCCGACCACGTCGTCGAACACGCGCAGATGCTGAAACTTCTCGTCGCCTGACGCCTCCTTGCCCATCAATCCGCCGACGAGAACGAACGCCAACACGGGCGTGGAGATGACGAGCACAGAGAGGCGTGTTTTCAGGCTCATAAGGTCCAAGGTCTATTTTCGTTGTGCGGATGGTTCTTTCAGATCCGCATGAATTCGCAGGTCCGCGGAAATCCGCGTTTACTCTTCAGGCCTGCGCACCAGCCATTGTAAAGGATCGACGGGTTTGCCGTCGACCCGCAACTCGAAGTAGAGCGCAGGGTTGCCGCTGGGGTTCGTCCCCGACATACCGATGGACGCTTGCGCCTCCACGCGAGTGCCCTTCGACACGAGCATCGAGGACAGATGACCGTAGAGCGAGTACGCGCGGTCGCTGTGCTCGACAATCACCAGGTTCCCGTACCCGGTGAACTGATCTGCAAAAACGACTGTGCCTTCATGCACGGCCCTCACGAGCTGTCCTTCGGTCACCGCGATCTCGATACCGTTGGAGGTCGTCCCGGGGCGGCCCGCGAGCGGCTTACCAAAGGATGCTACGGGACGTCCGCGCACCGGCCAGGGGAGCGCGCCCTGAAACGGTCGCAACGGCAGCGACACGGCAGACGAGGAGGCATCGAGCTGGCTGACCGACACCTGCAGACGTTGCTGCGCCGCCTGCAGCTCGCTGGTGAGCTGCGCGTTGAGGTCGCGGCGTGCGTCGATCGAGGCCACCAGTGCTGTTCGCGCGGCGACCGCCTTGTCGAGTGCCGCCCGCGCGGTTTTCGCACGTTCCTGAAGCGACTGGATTTCCCGAGATCGCGCTTCGAGAGCCGCGCGCTCCTGTTTGAGCTCGTCCAGCGTGCGCGCGTGCGCGCTCACGCGATCGTGATCAATCTTCGTAAGGGCCGCCGCCGTCCGGTATGCGCGGCCGAGCGATCGCAGATCATCGATGTCGAGCAGCAATCGCCAATAACCTACCTGGCCCAACTTGTAAATCCGAACCAGCCGCGCCTGGATGTCCGGCTGCTCGGCGTGTGCCAAGTTGCTCAATTCGGTAGCCTTTTGCGTCGACTCTTCCAGCCGCCGTTGCGTAGCAGCCCGATCGCGCGCGATCTGCGCGAGCTCCTCGGTCTTGAGCTGGCGCTGGACCTCGAGTTTCCGCAGATCGACGAGCAACTCGCCTTCGCGGGCCGCGAGCGACTCCGCTTCGCGCTGGAGGGCGCGGATTCGCTCGGCCGCCCGCTCGCTCGCCACCTCAGCCCGCTGGCGCGTCGGTGGCGTTCCCGTCTGGCGTGGCGACGCTGCAACGACCGAGAGCGCCATCCCGACGACCGTCAGCGCTGCTGTCTGCCATGGGCGCACTCTTCGTGCCTTCACCGCACAACTCACGAGGGTTGGTCCATGATCCGCGTGATCTACCCGCGTACTCCCATCCGCGGAATCCGCGTTAATCCGCGTTTCAGAAGAGCGGCTTCCCATCGATCTCTTTCGGAATCGGCAGACCGAAGTACTTGAGGACCGTCGGTGCGATATCGATGATGGATGGTGATGGGGCGGTAATGCGCCGACTCGAAATGAGGACGCCGGCCGTCGTTGCAAAATCGTACCCACCGTGGTCGCCGCTCCATTTTTTCATGTTCGGATAGACGATCCCCTGAGGCGATCCACCCAACGTCGTCTGCCAGGATACACGGTACCCATCCTCCATGCCGACCTGGAGCTCGGACGCGTTCTGCAGATACTCACCGCTGTAGACGTCGTCACGCTTGTAGACCGCGCGAACGATCGGCGACCCATCGTCCGGATCCTTCATCGTCAGCAGGGTGGCACTGAGTTCGTCCGCCAGTTGTTTCGCATCGGCGCCCGGACTCACGATGCCGCGAGCCTCACGTCCGCGAAGGTTGAAGTAGATCTGGCCCAGACCCATCGCGTACGCGCGGGTCCGTGCCCAGTCGACGTTCTCCCAGAACGTGCCGCCGCCAAACAGGTCGTCGAGCTTCTTTTCTCCCGGCTGCTGCCCCTGGAGCGTCATGTAGCCCTGCTGCACGAGCCAGGTGTTCAGGTTGACTGCCTTTCTCCAGGAGTGAAACCCGTGATCCGAGACGATCAGGAGCTGCGTGCCCGGTTCCAGTCGGTCGACCACTTCGCCAACGAAGAGATCCGCGCGCCGGTAGACGCGGAGAATCGAGTCGCCGAACTTCGCCGCCAGCGTCTGGTCGTACATCGGATGCTTCGGGTCGACGAGCCGCCACATCATGTGCTGGACGCGATCCGTCGATTCGATCACGCCAACGAGCACGTCCCAGTCGTGCGCGTCGAGGCGGTTCAGGATCACCTGAGCGCGGTCGTCGAACGCTTTGTAGAGATCCTCCATGAACGTCCCTTCGTCCATACGACCCTCGTTCAGCGGCCAGGTTGCTTCGGCCCAACCGAGCGTGCGGTAGTAGCCGAGACGTTCGAACAGTTCCGCGGAGAAGGATGCGGGCGACGACATCGGGACGGGCGGATTGTCCGGCTTCCAGTTCACCGGCGACCCGTAAAGCTGCAGCTCGCTGCCCGCATCCAGCAGCAGGAACTGCATCATGCCGTGCAGACGGACGAAGAAGTTCACCCGGAAATCCAGGTCGATCCAGCGGCTCATCTTGCCGGGCTCGAGGAGGATCGACTGTCCTTCGATTTCCACGGTCGCAGTCTTCTCCGCGCGGTGCCAGCGAATCGTGAATGGGATCCGCACGTCCTCCCGGGCCTGCAACTCGGCGAGCGCGGCGCGGTTTGCGTCCGTGAGTGACAGTCCCTTCTGCCGGACCGCTTGAATCTGCTTGCGGATGATCGGATTGGGTGGGCCGACGAGCTCCGTCTGCGCGACGTCGTGATCGACGACGAGCCGCTTCAGGATGCCGCCCATCTCGGTGTTTCCTTCCTCGTACCGGCTCAGGTCTGTCGCGAAGTACGAGAACGTCCCCATCGTCCCGCGGATGTCGGGCAGGGGCAGACCGGACAGGAGCTCGCCGTTCGGAACATTCTCCGGCGGAAAAGTCACAGGAACCGTCAGCACACTCGATCGTACGCCGGCCTGACCAGCCGTAACCCAGAACGACGTGCCTCCCCGAAGCGGCAGCACCTTTGGCTTTGCGACCGGAATGTAATCGAACAGGAAGCGTGGCGGCTCGCGCCGAACCATTCCAAGATCGGGGAAGTACGTCGAAGTATCGCGGACCAGGAAATCGTAGATGTTGTGCTTGCCGGGATTGACGCCCGTCGCGAACGAGGCCCACGCTGTCGGCGACTCGGGGGAGTGCGTCGTCCCGAGCGAGTAGACCCCGCCTTGCGACGCGATCTTCGACAGGTTGGGAAGGTGACCCGCCTTCATCCATCGCTCGACGAGCGCGGGATCCATGCCATCGAACCCAAGCACGACCAGCTTCTGTGAAAAACGTCCGGGTCCGCGGCGGTTCGCGCATGCCGCCGACAGCGTCAGCGTCGTGGCGCACAGGATCACGAGCGCGAGTACGCGACGAAGTGCTGAAGTCACGAGAAGCCAGATTATAGCGTCTGGCTTCAGCCGGAGTGCGCAGCTTTAGCTGTGCGTCGGCGTCTCACACGCGGGCCTGAAGCCCCGCTCTCCGCCCCTTCGGTGTACGCTGGATTCGTGCGGGTTCTGGGGATCGATTACGGACGACGTCGGATCGGGCTGGCGATTTCCGACGCAACGGGGTTACTGGCGCGCCCATGGAAGACAATCGCCAATTCGGGCACGCATACCGACATCGCCAACGTGCTGGCGAGCGAGATTCTCAGGCTGCGCGAGGAGGGCGATGGACTGGAAGCGGTTGTCCTCGGGCTTCCGCGGCGGCTTGGTGGCGAACCGAACGAGCAGACGAACGAGGTCAAAGCACTCGCAGCCGACCTGGAGCCGGTGATCGGCGTGGCGCTGGTCCTTCAGGATGAACGCCTGACCAGCCGGGAAGCCGACGGCTTGCTGGCGCGATCCGAGAAGGACTGGCGCAAGCGAAAGGCTTCCCTGGATGCCACGGCCGCTGCGATCATTCTCCAGGATTATCTCGACAGCCGTGCGACGGCGACCGGCGAGTGGGGGGATCGCCAGTCGTGAAGCGGCTGCTGCTCGCTTTCGTCGCGATCGTCTTGATCGGTCTCGGCGCCGCCAGCTGGTTCTACGTTTCCCTCCATCGCCCCTTCAAAGGGTACGCCGACGCGGAAACCTACGTGGAGATTCCGCAGGGAAGCGGCTCGAAGCTGATGGCGCGGCGACTTGCAGACGCCGGCGTCGTGCGCAGTCCCACTACATTCCGAATCGCCGTCTGGCTCAGCGGCGCCGGACGACGTCTCCAGGCCGGCGAATATCGATTCGATCGGCCGATGACGCCAGCGGAAGTGGTCGACAAGATCGCGCGTGGCGACGTCTACCTAAGGCCGATCACGTTTCGCGAAGGTCTGACGATCCGCGAGATGGCGTCGATCTTCGAAGAGAAGGGATTCGGACCGGCGTCGACCTTCGTCGAAGCGGCATCGCAAGGAGCGCGAATACATTCGTTCGATCCCGACGCGCGTGACCTCGAGGGCTATCTCTTCCCGGATACGTATGCGCTCCCCCGAAGCGCGACCGCCGACCAGCTCGTCGCGGGAATGATCGGGCAGTTCGAGAGAGCGCTCACGCCCGAGTTGCGCGCCGGCGCTGCCGCTCGCGGCGTGAGCATCCGTGAGCTGGTCACGCTCGCGTCGATCGTCGAGAAGGAAACCGGCAAGCCCGAAGAACGCCCGCTCATTGCAGCCGTCTACACGAATCGGCTGAAGATCGGGATGGGACTCCAGTGCGACCCGACGGTCATCTATGCGCTCGAGCGCGCCGGGCGGTACAACGGGAATCTCACGCGGGAGGATCTGAAGGTCGATTCACCGTACAACACTTACCGTTATCCAGGGCTCCCGCCGGGACCGATAGCATCGCCGGGGCTGGCATCTCTCGAAGCCGCCGCGCACCCGGCCGCCGTCACCTATTTGTATTTCGTCAGCCGCAACGACGGCTCGCACGCTTTCGCGACGACGCTCGACGAGCACAACCGCAACGTGCAGCAGTATCAGGTCCAATACTTCCGCGACAAGCGCCGGCAGTCGAATCACTAGTCCCTGATCTCTGATCGTGAATCCCTGATGGTGAATCCCTAATCTCGGAATCCTCGAATCACGCATCGATGAATCGCTTAGTCCGAGTCCTCGCATGCGTGGACTCGCGAATTCCCGATCGGACTCGCCGAACCGCACTCCGGTCCGAAACCCGAACTCCGAATCCCGAAACTAGACCACTACCCGGCGTTACTACATCTGGTAGTAGCTTTGTCGGCTCAATACAGTTGTGGCGGCGGCAGCCGAATAAGCCACACAGGTGCGGCGTAAAGGAGAAGCGATGGTCAGAGTGGCACGGTGGACGGTCGTGTTGTCGGCGCTTGCGACGACCACCGCACTCGCGGCCACTCAGATTACGGGTGTCGTCAAAGACCAATCCGGAGCACTCGTCGATCAGGCAGTCATCGTACTGATGACGGCCGACCAGACACCGGTGGCGACCGCGCGAACGAATGAGCAAGGCAAGTTCACGATTGAGGCGCCCGCGCCAGGACGGTACCTTCTCACGGCGACGGCCGCTCATCTCGGAGAGGCGCGGATTCCTCTGACCCTCGGCGAAGCGTCCCCAGCTCCCCTGGAGATCGTGCTTCGAGTTGGCGCGCTCCGCGAGGAGGTGACGGTTACCGCGTCCGTAGACCTCGTCGACGAAGTGCGTCGCGCTGGTCAACCCGTCAGCGTCATCGACACCGATGCGATCGCAACTCGCGTGACGACAGTGGTCGCGCAAGCGGTCGAGGGGGAAACCGGGGTTCAGCTCCAGCAGACCAGCCCGACGATGGGCGGCGTGTTCATCCGTGGGTTGACCGGCAACAAGGTGAACGTCTTCGTCGACGGCATTCGGTACTCGAACGGCGCGCAGCGCGGTGGCGTGAACACGTTCCTCGATCTCATCGAGCCGGGGAGTCTCGACACGATCGAGGTCGTGCGCGGGCCCTCGAGCGCTCAATACGGGAGTGACGCGCTCGGTGGAAGTGTCCAGTTCCTGACGCGTCCGCCGCTGCTCTCGGACGGCACCAGCGCTCGCTGGGGTGGATCGTTCAGCGCAAGTTTCGGCACGGGACATCGATACGGCGGCGGACAGGCGTTCGGGTCGTACATGGCTCCGAGTTTCGGAATCACTGGGGCGCTTTCCGGTCGAGGCGTTGGGTCGATTCGACCGGGTGGTGGCGTGGATTCGCACGCCGCAGTGACACGGTTTTTCGGAATACCGTCGGACCTTCTGATGGACGATCGGCTGCCAGACACGGGCTTTCATCAGATCGGCGGATCCGTCCGTGGGCAGTGGGCGGCGTCCCCGGGTACCCGGATCGTGTTCAGCTACATGCGCACGAATCAGGACAAAGGCAATCGATACGATCAACTGCTCGGTGGTGATGGGAACCTCATCGCCGAGCTCAACGATCTGTCTCTCGATCTATTTTCCGCTCGTGCCGAACGGCTCGGAGCCGGACTCTTCGACCACGCGTCGATCACGTACTCCGTCAACAGCCAACGCGAAGAGCGCGTCAATCAGGGAGGGAACGGCAATCCGGCAGCGACGATCGGCCACGAGCCGGAACGCACGACAGCTCACGGCATCCAGGGTGTGCTCACGAAGCAGGTCTCGACGCGCCAGGCAGTGTCAGTCGGCGGGGATGTCTATTTCGAACGACTCACCTCTCAATCGTTCAACGTAAATCCGCTGACCGGTGCCGTGTCGGCACGACGTCCCCGAATCCCGCACAACGCGCAGTTCACGCAAGGAGGAGTATTCGCCCAGTCAACCTTCGATGTGGCGCCGGATCGGGTACGGCTCGTCGGCGCGTTGAGGTTCGGCGGCGCTCACTACGAGGCGCACGCATCAGACAGCCCCGTCGTGAACGGACAGCCGCTCTGGCCGAACGACTCGTTGACCGCGAGTGACGTCACGTTCCGCGCCGCTGCGGTATTCACGCCGTCTGATACCTGGACCATCCTCGGCTCCGTCAGCCGCGGATTCCGCGCGCCGCACATGACCGACCTTGGCACGCTTGGCCTCACAGCATCGGGTTTCGAAGTCGCGGCGCCCGACGTCGCGGGTCTCGGTGGATTCGTCGGAACCACCGCCGATGCATCGGCCGTCTCGAGCGGCAGGCCTGTGTCACAGCTGGACCCTGAAACGAGCCTTCAATACGAAGGCTCTGTCGGGTACCGACAGAAGACGTGGCGCACCGAGCTGACGCTGTTCGTCAACAACATCTACGACAACATACAGAAGCAGGCATTGATTCTTCCCCAGGGCGCAGTTGGTCTGTCGCTTGGTGGCGAGACGATTACGTCCCAGAACGCGAATGGCGTCGTGTTCGTCGCCGTGTCAACCGCACCGGTTCTCGTGCGCGCGAACTTCGACAAGGCACGGATATGGGGCATCGAGCACACGGCTGGAGTCAGATTCGGCACCGACCTCGCGCTGAACACCGCGTTCACGTATTTGCGCGGGCGGGATACGACAACCGATCTGCCGCCGAATATCGAAGGCGGGACGCCGGCGCCAGAGGGTTATGTGACGCTGCGCTGGAACGCGCGCGGCGGTCGCTGGTGGCTCGAACCGTACACGCATTTCGCGTGGAAGCAGACGCACCTCTCGTCACTCGATCTCGGCGACCGCCGAACGGGCGCCGCGCGCAGCCGCGGTAGCATCCAGGCGTTTTTCAACAATGGTGCACGGGCGCGCGGCTGGATCGGACCTGGAGGAGACGACATTCCCGGAACCGCCGACGACGTGCTGCTCGTGACGAATGAGACGCTCGCGCAGATTCAGAATCGCGTCCTCGGCGTGGGCGTCAATTCCTCGCCGCTGTTCACAGAGGTGCCGGGATATGCGACATTCGGCATTCGCGCGGGCCTTCGGAAGGGAGCTCACGAGCTCGTCGCAGACGTCGAGAACGTCGATGACGAGAACTACCGCGGGATCAGCTGGGGGATCGATGCACCAGGACTCGGCGTGTCAGTGAGATATCTGGTTCGTTTTTGATCCGCGGACCCGTAATCGAACACGGAAGGAGGCCGATACGGGAAAACATCAACGAGACGCGGATTGACACGGAGAAATGCGGATGCGGAACACACTCCAACGAGACGCGGATTGTCGTGGGAGACGCGGATGACGCTAGAGAGCGCTCCGAAACGCTCTGAACGAGCCGACGGAGTCGATCTTAAAACGCCGTGTATCTCATTATTGAGGGTTGAGTAATCCGCGTACGTCCGCGAGAATCCGCGTCTCGTTCAGGGCTCAGCGAAAATCGGCGTCATCGTTCACCCCACTTCAGCTTTTGCCGTAACAGCTCGAAATAGGATCGCTTCGGGGCACGGACGACGTTTAGGGCTCGTTCCGCGCGGCGAATCTCGACGATGTCCTCAGTCTCGAGCGGGTGACCGAACTGGCCGTCGAATGTCGCGAACACTTCATCGTTTGCGCCATCCATCGTCGGCTGAACGCGGACCTCCGACGATCCGGGAACCACGACGGGTCTGTTCGTCAGCATGTGCGGCGCGATCGGCGTCAACAGCAAGGCGTCCATCGAGGGGTGCACGATCGGTCCCCCAGCCGCGAGGTTGTACGCCGTCGATCCGGTCGGGGTCGCGACGATCAGACCGTCCGCGCGGACGCGCATCACCGGCTGCTCGCCGATCGACACGGACAAATCGATGATGCGAGAGAGCGCCGCCTTGGTGATGACGACGTCGTTGAGCACGAGGCGGTCGGCGTAGACGCCGTCGCCACGCAGCGTACGGGCACGCAGCATGACCCGCTTGTCGATCTGCGCCTCGCCTTCGAGCACCGCTTCGAGCGACTCGAAGAGCTCCCCGAGCGGGATCTCCGTGAGGAACCCGAGGCTGCCGAAGTTCACGCCGAGAATTGGGACGCTCGAGCCCGATTGCGCGATACGGCCGGCCATCCCGATGAACGTCCCGTCGCCGCCGAGCACAACGATGAGGTCGCAGTTCCTCGGCAGTTCGTCGCGGCTCGACGTTGGCCGGCCGGGTGGAAGACCGACAAGGGCAGCCGTGTCGGTCTCGAAGACGGCCTTCAGATTCCGCGCTTCGAGCCAGCCCGCGAGTTCCGCCAGGACGCCCGCTGCCGCATCGAGGTGATGTTTCGCGACCAGGCCGACTCGTTGTATCTGTGTCATCGCTCAGACGCCTGTGCACTCGACCTGGTGACCGGTGCGTCGCAGATGAAGGAGCATCTCGCGGTTGCCTTCCATGCCGGCGATCGGTGAGTCCGTCGTGCCGGCGCGCACCAATCCTAGCGCATCTGCGCGCGCCACAACTTCGTCGAGCACGCGCCGGCGCACCGCGTCGTCTCGCACGATTCCGCCCTTCAGGACCTCGGAGCGGCCCGCCTCGAACTGCGGCTTCACCAGCGCGATGACGTCCCCGTCCTCTTCGAGGAGCGGGGGAATTACCGGGAGGATGTGCTTCAGCGAGATGAACGACACGTCAATGGTGATGATGTCGAATGTCTGCGCATCCGGCGGCAGCTGATCGCGTGTCAGCGTTCGCGCGTTGACGCGCTCGATGACGACCACACGCGGATCGTTCCGCAGCTTCCAATCGAGCTGTCCATGGCCGACGTCCAGCGCGACCACTCGTGCGGCGCCGCGTCGCAGCAGGACGTCAGTGAATCCCCCGGTAGACGCGCCGATGTCGAAAGCGAGGTACCCATCGACGGCGATGTGAAAGTGATCCAGCGCGTAGGCCAGTTTCACGCCACCGCGGCTGACGTAGGGATGATCGTCGGCGAGCAGTGTAACGGTGGCATCCGGGTCGACGGCAGTTCCTGCCTTTGTCACCGCGTGACCGGCGACCCGCACCTGACCGGCAAGGATGAGCGCACGTGCGCGATCTCGCGAGGCGGCAAGGCCGCGATCGACGAGCAGCAGATCGAGCCGACGTCTGTTTTTCAATGGCTGCGAGAGACGACCCAGCGTGCGATTGCCGTCAGCTGACCACCAACGCCCGCCGCGGTCACCGCCGCGATTGCGCGGTCAGCGCTCTCGAGCGCGAGTCGGCGTGACTCCTCGATGCCATAGAGGGCGGGATAGGTGGGCTTGCCGGCGGCCGCATCCTTGCCGGCTGTCTTGCCGAGTTTCGCGGCGGCGCCTTCGACGTCGAGGATGTCGTCCACGATCTGAAACGCCAGGCCGACGTGCGCGCCGTACATACCGATCGCGTTCAGCAGCGGATCGTCAGCCCCGACCATGATCGCACCGGCCAGCGCCGACGCGCGAATGAGTGCGCCCGTCTTGCGCGCGTGCATGCCTCGGAGGTCTTCGTCGTCGAGACGCGCGGCTCCGGCTGCTGCCGCCTCGAGATCGGTTGCTTGACCCCCTACCATCCCGGCAGCGCCGGCCGCGTGAGCGATGAGCTCAATCACTCGGAGCTTGCGCGAATCGTGCTCGCTGGCGCGCCCGTCCGGCGAAACCGGCTCACGCGCGAGCAGCCAGAACGCTTCCGTAAGGAGTGCGTCGCCCGAGAGAATTGCGAAACCTTCGCCATAGACGACGTGGGCCGTCGGCTTGCCGCGGCGCAACGTGTCGTTGTCCATCGCCGGCAGGTCGTCGTGGACGAGCGAGTACGTGTGAATCATCTCCAGCGCACAGGCTGCCGGAAGCGCGAGCCGGTCGGCGTCCCCGGCGTCGAGACCGCGAAGCTCGCCGCATGCTTCTGCGCTGGCCAGCGTGAGCATCGGCCGCAGTCGTTTTCCCCCGGCGAAGAGGCTGTAACGCATGGACTCCGCAACCATCGACGGGACCCGGGGACTGGCAGGAAGGAACTGCTCGAGCGCTCGCTCAACTGTCTGTCGCCGCTCTTCGAGCCAGACGGCAAGCAGGTCAGGCGTTACGGTCACCGCTGTCCGGCGCCTCCGCCGTCGAGGCCGAGATCCTCTGGCGCCGGCCGCACTTCGCCGCGCTCGTTCAGGATCTCGATGCGGCGTTCGGCTGCTTCGAGCTTCGTGTGACAGAAACGGGAAAGCTGCACCCCACGTTCGAACAGCTCGAGCGACTTCTCGAGCGGGAGATCGCCCTGTTCGAGCGTCCTCACAATCGTCTCGAGTTCGTTCAGCGCCGATTCGAAGTCCTTGATGGTCGGATCCATGCTGCTTCAAGATTCAAGGTTCACGACTCGCGGGATGGAGCCTCGACGGTTAGAACTTCGCACGCCACCTCGCCTTGGTGCAAGGTGACGCGGACGTGATCGCCGGCTGCAAGAGACGCCGCTTCGCGAACGATCGCGGTGCGGTCGGCGTTCCAGCATACGGCGTAACCGCGCGACAGGACTGCGAGCGGGCTGAGCGTCTCCAGCCGGCTGGCGAGGACGCCAAGAGCGGACTGCGCGCGATCCTGCTGACGTCGAATGGCCGCCTGCATGCGTCCGTCGACGGTATCGAGCCGCCCGTGAATGGCCGCGAGACGGCGTCGCAGGTCGCGCGCTTCAAGCCGCAGGCGAAGCGCCCGATAGACGCGCTCGTGGCGATGGACCTGTGCGGCAGCAGCCCGGCGGAACCGGAACGTCAGTTCAGCAACGT
The DNA here is from genome assembly GCA_046727175.1 of Acidobacteriota bacterium. Lineage (GTDB taxonomy): Bacteria > Acidobacteriota > Vicinamibacteria > Vicinamibacterales > 2-12-FULL-66-21 > JBKPCD01. Next base: position 32,218 of record JBKPCD010000125.1, read on the forward strand.
GACGGCCGCGCAGCGCTACGCGGCCCGGCCATCCTGCCAGACCGCGCCGCGACGTCAACGCGTGCACGCGCGTTTTCCGCTGCTGCACGTTGGCGATCATCGCGGACTGCAGGCGTTGAGTGAGCCCGTCGATGCGGCCGCAGAAATCGTCCTTGGCGGCGACGACGAGCTCCGCGGCGGCTGACGGCGTGGGCGCGCGAACGTCCGCCACGAAGTCCGCGATCGTGAAGTCCACCTCGTGACCGACGGCGCTGATGACCGGAACCGGGCTGCTCACAATTGCGCGAGCAACGCTTTCTTCGTTGAAGGCCCAGAGATCCTCCGCCGATCCTCCGCCGCGTGCGGCGATCACGACGTCGACGCCCGGGATCTTTCCGATCGCCCGGATGCCCTGCGCGATCTCCTGCGATGCGGTTTCTCCCTGGACCCGTGCGGGCCTGATCACGAGATGCGCGTTCGGATGACGACGTCGGAGCACCTTGATGATGTCGCGGAGAGCAGCACCGTCGAGCGAGGTGACGACGCCAATCTTGCGCGGCAGTGCCGGCAGCGCACGCTTGCGAACGGGATCGAACAGGCCTTCGGCCTTCAGCTTCTTTTTCAACTGCTCGAACGCGAGCTGCAGCGCACCGAGCCCCTGAGGCTGCATGTGCTCGCACATGAGCTGGTATTCTCCCTTGGGTTCGTAGACACCAAGGCGGCCGCGCGCGATGACGTGTTGACCGTCCTCAATCTTGAACTTCAGATACCGGACGGCCGATCGAAACATCACCGCCCTGATTTGAGCGGTATCGTCCTTCAGCGTGAAGTAGACGTGACCGGTGTTCCAGATTCGGCAATTCGAGATCTCACCTTCCACCCAGATGTCCCCGAGGCTCGATTCGAGGACGCCGCGGATTGCCGCTGTCAGCTCGGAGACGCTGAGCACGCGACGCTCCGCCTTCCTCGGCGCGAGGTCCTCCTTCTGCGGCTCTCGTTCGTCTTCGAACGGCTCCGAGAACAGATCGCTCATCGTCGGCTCATCTTCGCGTCGCGGCCGCGCGACGCTCACCGAGCATTTCCACTTCCCGGGCTGACAGATTGATGCGTTCGATTCCTGTTGCGCGCCCGCTCGCGGGGTCGGCGGTGACGATTACCGCGTTCAGGTGCGCGGGGCTGGTTGCCGGTTCGAACTTGGCCGGCAACCCGCTCACGAACCGGCCGAGCGCGGCGTCGACCGTAACACCGATGATGCTGTCGTGCGGACCTGTCATGCCGACGTCCGTAACGTACGCCGTACCTTTGGGCAAGAGGCGCTCGTCCGCGGTCTGCACGTGTGTGTGCGTGCCGACGACCGCGGTGACGCGGCCATCGAGGTGCCATCCCAGCGCCGCCTTCTCCGACGACGCCTCTGCATGAAAGTCGACGAAGATGACGCGCGCTTTGGCGCGAAGGTTTTCGATCTCGCGCAGCGCGACCGCGAACGGATCATCGAGCGGCGTCATGAACACACGCCCCATCAGATTGAGGACCCCGATTGGCTCTCCGGTACGCGTCCGGCCGATGTGACTGCCGCGGCCGGGAACGCCAGCCGGGTAGTTCGCCGGCCGGAGCAGCTTCGGCTGTCCCGGCATGTACTCGAGCACCTCTTTCTTGTCCCAGACGTGATTGCCCGAAGTCATGACGTCGACGCCGAAGCCGAGGATCATCTCCGCGATGTCTCCGGTGACGCCAAAACCCGCGGCCGAGTTCTCCACGTTGGCGATGACGAAATCGATGCCGCGCTGGTCGACGAGCGCAGGAATGGCGCGCCGAGCGGCCTCGCGTCCGGGCTTGCCGAAGATGTCACCGACGAACAGGATCTGCATCGAATGGTGGAGCGTAGCCCAGCGCCGCTGCTACTCGCCCTTCACGGGGATGTGCACGTCCTTCCCGCGCCGCTCTTCGAGGCGTGGGAG
>JBKPCD010000126.1:0-5484 GCA_046727175.1 Acidobacteriota bacterium
CCGGAGTTCCTGTCTCTCTTGTCATCGGCAGAAATCGGTCGACACACGGTCGCCGCCGCACGTCGCCATTCTACGTTTCGGTCGCCGCTATCGGAAAACCGCAGCGTTCACTTCAGCGAGTATCCAGGAAGGTGTTCGAACGATCAGTTGACTCTCACATGAAAATCACGGGCGGCCAACCCTCGCCGGAGGATCTGGCGCGGTGTCGCTCCGAGCATGCGACGGAACGTGCGCGTGAAGTGTGCCGCATCGGCGAACCCGGCAGCGTGGGCGGCGTCGGCGACAGACGCGCCGCGCGCGAGCTCACTCGCTCCGTACTGCAGGCGCAGCCAGAGCACGTATGGACGCAGCGGAACGCCGACCGACGTCGTGAACAGGTGCATGAATCGCGACGGTGAGAGGCCGACGGTCGCCGCGACTGCCTCTAACGACACGCTCTCAGCTTGGGCGAGCCTGCTCGGCAGGATTTTCAAGACGAGCTTGATTCGGTGATCAAGCGGCGGGGGGCGACGGTCCTGGAGCAACGTCTCTGTCACCCAGGGCTCGACGCGGCGCGCAGTCAGCGATGCGGGTTGCCCTAACTGCGCGCGCCACGCGGCGATCGTCCGCAGCGCAATCGGTGCAACATGCGATTGGGTACGTTCCGCGAGCGCTGCGCCGAGGTCGCTCTCCGCGTCGACGAATGCGATCAGCACATCCGTCTGTCGCGCGTCTACTTCGTGCCACGCGTCAGGCCTCACGAGCACGCCGCCGCACCTCGTCCAGCGTTGACGCGCGCGCTCGCGGAAACGTAACCTTCCCTTCAGGGCCATGACGAGCTGTAGGCAGTGATGGCGGTGCAGGTCGGACCACGAGCCCGGTCCCCACAGAAACAACGCAGCGGGCCAGGTGAATGCCGAGGCGCCCACAGGCGTCGACGCCGGGAGCAGCACGCGGCCATTCTCGCACGGAGAAGGACGTGCGGTACGACGCAGCCAGTTCGTTCAAGACAGACGCGTGTGGAGGACCTCGATTCATCGATGTGACGCAAACCGAAGTCGTTCAATTCTGCAACACGCGAATGCGTTGGCGCGTTGAAAACGCAGTGGAGTTGTGAAGTGGCACCGCTGATTGTGATGCTCGTCGCCTGGCTGCTCGTTCGGGCGATCGGATTCTCTGGTCTCTGGCATCAAGCCGACTCGTGGACTGGCGCACTCCGCTTCGCGTTCGCTGCGATGTTTGCGTTCACAGCCATTTCGCATTTTTATTCGCGCACGCGCCCCGATCTGGTGCGCATGGTGCCGGCCGGTCTGCCCGCCCCGGGGCTTCTGGTGACGATCACGGGCATCCTCGAACTGCTTGGGGCAATCGGCTTGCTCGTCCCCCAGGTCGCAACGGTGGCGGCCTGCGCCTTGAGCGCGCTACTCGTCGCGATGTTTCCTGCGAACGTGCGAGCGGCTCGAGCTGGACTCGTGGTCGTCGGCCGCCGTGCGGCTCCGCTCATCTGGCGACTGCCGCTGCAACTGTTCTGGATCGCCGCGCTCTTGTGGGTTGCTAGAGCGAGCGCTTCGGCGTCAACTGCGTTCTAGGCCGGTCCCGGAACGAGGTCATTCGAAGCTGAGCAGCAGTCTGCGCAGTAGCGAGATCAACATGTCCCGCTCGCGTGCGGACAGTGCCTCGAGCATGCGGTTCTCGTTGGCGAGATGGACCGGGGCGACGGCATCGAAACGCCGTCGTCCTTTGTCCGTCAGCGTAACGAAGGCGCCGCGTTTGTCGCGAGGGTCAGGCGACCGCCGAACGAGGCCGGCACGCTCGAGACGATCCACCCGGAAGCTCGTCGTCCCGGATCGCCGCATCAACGCGGTCATCAGAGCTTTCTGCGGCATCCGGTACGGCGGGCCCGATCGCCGAAGCGCGGCGAGGACGTCGAAGTCCGCTCGGGTCAGCCCGAACCGCTTGAATGTGCGCATCAGGCCGGCGTCGAAAAATCGAGTCAGCCGCCCGACTCGGCCGACGATCGCCGCCGGCGACGTATCGAGCTCCGGCCACTCCCGCGCCCATGCGGCGATGATGCGATCGACCTGATCGCGCGGCTGACTTCGACCGCGGAGAGCACCTGCCCGTTTGGGGGATTGACGTGCGTGCGCCATGTGCCGACACTCTGAGAATTGCTTCAATTGAAGCAATTATGGTCCAGTTAGGCCCGCTGACAGAGCCGCGTCACGCTGGGCGTGTAGGGAACGGCGTCCGTGCGTCCACGTAAGAGAGTACAGCGGCTTGAGAGGAGGCGTTGACCATGCGCATCATCGCATACGATCGTTTCAAACCCGGCGTCACGCTCGCGACGATTGAACCGTACCTGCCTGAAGAAGTCGCGAACGTGTGGCGCCTGTGGAAGGCCGGCATCGTGCGTGAAAACTACGCTCGAGCGGACGAGCCCGGCGTCGTGATCGTCTTCGAGTGCACGAGCGTCGAAGAATGCAAACGCTATACGGATGACTTTCCACTGACGCGGGCCGGTTTCCTCGAATGGATGCACATTCCTCTTCGAGTGCCGCTGCCCATCGAGGCGTTGTTTCGTTCCGATGTCGATGTGAACGAGCCGTACGATCGGACGACGGTCAAACAGGCGGTGTAGATCATGGAACGCGCATTTGGATTGGAGATTCCACGGACTCTGGAGGAGGTCTGCCAACCGGACCGCCTGGCTCTGCTCGTGTACGACTTGCAGGCCGGCATCGTCGTCCAGTTGCCCGATGGTGCAGAGATCACGCGTCGAGTGCTGGACGTCGTCGACGCTGCGCGCGCGGGTGGATTTCGCGTGTTCTACACGCGCTACATGTCGCTTCCAAAGGAAATCGCTGGCGTTTCGCAGCTCAGCATGGCGCTTGCGTGGCAACGGGTGCAGCACGTCGAGCAGGTCAGGGTGCCATTTCTGCGCGACACGCCTCCGTTCCAGCTGGTATCGGAGCTCACCCCTTTGCCAAGCGAAGTCATCTTCGACAGGATCACCATGTCCGCTTTCGCCGGGACGCCCCTTGACATCGCGATGCGCGACTGCGGGCTGAATTCGTTTGCCATCGTCGGCATCGCCCTCGAGGTCGGAATCGAGCCGACTGTTCGCCATGCCATGGACCTTGGATATATCCCCGTGGTCATCACTGACGCCTGTGGCTCACGGGACAAGGAAGCTGCGAACCGCGTGCTGGCGGGGCTACAGTTTACCGGTGGCTCATACCAGACGGATGTGGCCACGATCGGTCGCCTGATGCGAGGGCGTCCGTCCGACGCGAGTTCGCGTGCGAGAACAGCGAGCAGGGAGGGCTGAGCCATGAGCCTGCGAGACCCGAACGTTGTCAGTCCCGATCGCAAAAAGAGAGTGGCCATCGTGCTCGCGAACCCGGCGGTCTCGACCACGACCGGCTGGCCGGTGGGATTCTGGTGGAGCGAGCTGACGCATCCCTATTTCGCCTTCGAAGAGAAAGGGTACGAAGTCGAGATCTTCAGTCCCGCCGGCGGCAAGTGCGAAGCAGACGCCCTGAGCGACCCGCGAGACGCCAGCGGCTACTCCTCGAGCGATTTGATCACCATGGGCTTCATCGCGACAGCCAGACTGGCGGCGCTCGTCGAGAACACCAGGAAGACAGCAGAGATCGACGTCGCGCGTTTCGACGCGATTGTCATTACCGGCGGACAGGCTCCGATGTTCACCTTCGAGGGAGCGACGGCGCTGCACGAGAAGTTCGTGGAATTCTACGAGCACAGAAAGGTCACGTGCGCGCTCTGCCACGGCGTTGCGATTCTACGCGATGCGACGCTCGGAAACGGGCAGCCGCTTGCGAAGGGAAGGACGGTCACCGGCTTTGCGAATGTCGAGGAAGACTTCGCCGACAACGCGGTCTGGAGCATGAACCTGCTGCCACGCGACAAGCACGTCATGCCGTGGCGCATCGAGGATGAACTGAAGAAGCTCGGTGCGAATTACATCCAGGCCGGCCTCTGGCGCGGGTTTGCGGTGCGCGACGGGAATCTGATCACCGGCCAGCAGAATTTTTCCGGGGCCGAAACCGCTCAGGCTGTGATTCGGGCGTTGGGTGAGTAAGCCGGGTCTTCAGGTCGAACACCACGCCCCGTTGTTGTCCTCGTCCACAAGCATCATGATTCTGCCGTGCGGTCGAGTCGTGCTGGCGTGCGCCGATCTGTAATCGCCGTCGGGCTTGTGAGGGATGCGGGCCAAGCACGGGCGCTCGATGGGAAGGCGGCACGCGACCGAGGCGCTCCGGGGACGTAAGGCAGGGTTGCGCTCACGCACTGATCCGCCGTGGATGGACCCGAGCGATCCGTTCGGCGTTACTTGTCGATCACTCCGCGGGAGACTTTCTCATTGGGCGTCGTTGTGCGCTCGCCACATTATGCGGTCCGTCTGATGGTCGCTTCCGAGCACGAAGACATGACTGCCGACGTCAACAAACCCCCACTTCACGTAAAACGCAATCGCGCGTGCGTTGCGTTCCCAGACGCCCAGCCAGATCGTCTGCGCACGCGGCGATGCTGCCGCGAGGGTCGCCTCCATCAGCGTGTGTGCGAGACCGCGGCCGTGCAGCGCGCGGTCGACATAGAAGCGCACCAGCTCCATCGCTTGACGATCAGGTACGCAGTGCGGCGGCTCGCCGGCGTGTAACTGCGCATAGCCGAGCAGGGTAGAGCCGTTTTCGATGAGAAGGGTGACGGTGTCTGGATCTTCGATTTCCGACAATTGGCGCGCGTCGTTGAACGCCGACGAGAGATACGCGGTCATGTCCTCGGGCCTGTTTTGCGCTGCAAACGTCTCTCGAAACATGCGACTGGCAAACGCCGACAGCCGCTGTGCGTCGCGAGAAGTCGCGGGACGAATCGCCGCCATCGGCTCATCGTACCAGGAGGTAATATGCGCGCTCGCCTGATCATCGGATCGCGGCCAGCTCGCAAACCATGTCAGTGCTCCGTTTCAGTTCGCCCGGTAACGTACGACCACGAGGGACGTGTCGTCGATCAACGCGTGTGGAGCCGCGAAGTCCTGAACCGCGCCGAGCACCGAGAAGAGGACTGCATCGGCTGAGCCGGTTTGTGCGAAGCGCAGTTGCGCCTCGAGACGCTCGTACCCGAACTCCTCTTCCACGCTGTTGCACGAATCGATGACGCCGTCGGAATAAGCCAACAGCACGTCCCCCGCTTGCAATTCCACACGTCCGGTTGTGAAGGATGCATCAGGAGCCATGCCAAGCAGCATGCCTCCAACGGAGAGTGTCTCGAGTTGGCCGTCCGCTCGCAAGAGCAACGTTGGCGGGTGTCCGGCGCTGCAGTAATCGAGCTTCCCAGTGGCTGGATCGAGCCGCACTATGAGCACGCTGGTCAACGGCGCAAGCATGCGGCAGAATTCGTGATTCACCGCTGTCACGATCGCGTGCGGTTCCGAACTGGTAGCTGTGTGCGCGCGGACGAGTCCGACCAGACACGGGGTCCACA
>JBKPCD010000127.1:0-25935 GCA_046727175.1 Acidobacteriota bacterium
GATCACGATCGCTTTAGTCATCGGAGTCGAGCTTCTGTCTGTAATCGCGGGTCAGGCGCGCCAACGGCGCGCCCCGCCGGAGCGGAGCGGGGCGAAGGGGCGCCCCGCGAGCGACGGCGATAGGGGGTCCTGGGGACGAAGTCCCCGGTGAAGGAAGCTAAGGTCATCGCGAATGGACGACAGATTGCAGCCGGCCTTCTGGGGCGGATTGTTCATCGGCGTACTGTCGGCGCTGCCATTCGTGAATCTGGGCAACTGCTGCTGCTGTCTCTGGGTCTTGTCAGGCGGCGTGCTCGCGGCGTACTTGCGCCAGCAGAACTCGCCCGTCCAGATCGACGTGGCGGAAGGTGCGATCGTCGGGCTGCTTGCCGGTCTGATTGGCGGCGTCATCTCCGCGGTGCTCTCGATTCCGATGCAGCTGATGGTCGGTCCGATGCAGGAGCAGTTCATTCAAAGGTTGCTTTCGAACAATCCCGACCTTCCTCCTGAGGCACGCGATGCAATCGAGCGTTTCGCTGCCGGCTCCGCCGGCTCCGCGCTTCGTGTGGCAGGTATGTTTATCGGTATCGTCGTCGACGTGATATTCGGCATGCTCGGCGGCTTGCTCGGCGTCGCCATTTTCAAGAAGAAGACTCCACCTCCGCCTCCGCCGGGGACCGTCGAGGTGTTACCACCGGAATCGCATGTCTGAGATTGACGCGCTGCTCAAAGAAGAACGGAGCTTCCCGCCCTCTCCAGAGTGGCGGAAGTCAGCCAACATCGCAGACCCCGGCGTGTACGAGCGCGCTGCTGCCGATCCCGAGTCGTTCTGGGCGGGATTCGCACGCGAGCTCGAATGGATGCGGCCCTGGGACGAGGTGCTCCGCTGGTCGTCGCCGAACGCGCAGTGGTTCATCGGCGGCAAGATCAACGCGAGCGTCAATTGCCTGGATCGACACGTGCGCACGGCGACCCGCAACAAGGCCGCCATCCTCTGGGAGGGCGAGCCCGGCGATCGACGGACGCTGACCTACTGGGAACTGCACCGAGAGATCAACACCTTCGCGAACGTGCTCAAGTCACTTGGTGTGAACCGTGGCGATCGCGTTGCGCTTTACTTGCCGCTGGTTCCCGAGCTCGCCATTGCGATGCTGGCGTGTGCGCGGATCGGAGCCGTCCACACGGTCGTCTTCGGGGGCTTCAGCGCCGAGTCGCTGCGCGACCGCATCAACGACGCGCAGGCCGTGCTGCTCGTCACCGCGGACGGCGGGTATCGTCGCGGGCAAATCGTGCCGCTGAAGCAGATGGCCGATGAGGCACTCCGCGACACGCCCTCAATCGAACACGTCGTCATCGTCCAGCGTCAGGCCGGAGCCGGATTTCCAGTGCACGTCCAAGAGGGTCGCGACCACTGGTATCACCGGTTGATGCAGGATGCGGCGCCGTACTGCGAGCCCGAGGCGATGGACTCGGAGGACATGCTTTACATCCTGTACACCTCGGGCACTACGGGAAAGCCCAAGGGCATTCTCCACACGACCGGCGGATATCTCGTTGGCACGTACGCGACAACGAAATGGGTCTTCGATCTCAAGGACGACGACGTCTACTGGTGCACGGCGGACATAGGATGGGTCACCGGCCACAGCTATGTCGTCTACGGCCCGCTCGCGAACGGTGCGACCGTCGTCATGTACGAAGGAGCGCCGGATTGGCCGCGCAAGGATCGCTTCTGGGAGATCATCGAACGCTACGGCGTCACGATCTTCTACACCGCGCCAACTGCGATACGTGCGTTCATGCGCTGGGGCACGGAGTGGCCCGCCAAGCGCAATCTGGGCACGCTCAGACTGCTCGGATCCGTCGGCGAACCAATCAATCCCGAAGCGTGGGTGTGGTACCACGTCAACATCGGTCGCGAGCGTTGTCCCATCGTCGATACCTGGTGGCAGACCGAGACCGGCATGATCATGATTACGCCGCTGCCGGGCATCACGAGCACGAAGCCGGGATCCGCAACGCTGCCGTTCCCTGGTGTGTTCGCCGAAGTGCGCGACACGGCCGGCAAGCGCGTCGAAACAGGTGGCGGCCTGCTGACATTGACGCGGCCGTGGCCGGCGATGCTTCGCGGCATCTATGGTGATCCGGAGCGGTTCGTGCAGCAGTACTGGAGCCGCTGGCAAGATGCGACGTATTTCACCGGCGACGGCGCGCGGCGGGACGAGGACGGCTTCTACTGGCTGCTCGGCCGCGTAGACGACGTGCTCAACGTCGCCGGACACCGGATCGGCACGATGGAAGTCGAGAGCGCGCTCGTCGACCATCCAAAGGTTGCAGAAGCGGCTGTCGTCGGCAGACCGCACGAGATCAAAGGACAAGCGGTTGCGGCGTTCGTTACGGTCAAGGAAGGCGTGAAATCCTCGGAGACGCTCGCTGACGAACTCAAGGAACACGTCGTCCGAAAGATCGGCGCAATCGCCCGCCCCGATCAGATCCTCTTCGCCGCCGACCTGCCGAAGACGCGATCCGGCAAGATCATGCGCCGCCTGCTGCGCGATATCGCCGAAGGCAAGGCGTTGGGCGACACGACGACGCTTGCCGATTCGGCGGTGGTGGCCAGGCTGAAAACCGAGTACGAGGAAAAAGAGGGCTGAACGCGGAACAATGTAGTCGTTCCGACCGTAGATCCTGTTTCACCCCAAGTCAGGGTTCGAGTCACGTATGACATTGATTGAAACGCGCGACCTCTGGAAGACCTACGTGATGGGCGAGGAGCAGATCCATGCTCTTCGCGGCGTGTCGATTGAAATCGACCGAGGCGAGTACGTCGCGATCATGGGGCCGTCAGGGTCGGGGAAGTCGACGCTGATGAACCTGATCGGGTGTCTCGACACCCCGACCAAGGGCAGCTACCTCCTGAACGGCAAGGAAGTCGCGTCGATGAACGACGATGAACTGGCGCGGATTCGCAACGAGGAAATCGGGTTCGTGTTCCAGACGTTCAACCTCTTGCCCCGCGCAACGGCGCTGCACAATGTCGAGCTGCCGCTCGTGTACGCAGGCGTGACCGGCAAGGTTCGTCAGGACCGTGCGCGGCAGGCGCTCGAGAAGGTCGAGCTCACCGAGCGAGCGGCCCATCGTCCCAACGAGCTCTCGGGCGGTCAGCGCCAGCGAGTCGCGATCGCGCGCGCGCTCGTGAACAATCCGTCGATCCTTCTCGCGGACGAACCCACCGGCAACCTCGACTCGAAGACCGGCAACGAAATCATGGGTGTGTTCGCCAAGCTGCACGAGGGCGGCAACACAATCGTTCTCGTCACGCACGAGGCCGACATCGCGGCCTTCGCGCATCGCGTGATCCACATCAGGGACGGGCAGGTCGAGAAAGACGTCAAACGCGCGGCGTGAACCGCAGCCCTAACCCCTAATCGAATCACTGATCGCCGAATCTCGAGCTCATGATTCGAGATCCACGACTAGTGATCAGTGATCAGGGATTCAGATGGCAGCCCAATGATCCGCGGTCAATTCGCGCAGCGTCGCCGCGGGATCGAGTGACTCCGGATCGAGCACGATGCGCTGAGGCGGCGCTGCCGGATCAAGGACTGGAATCGCGGACAACAGCGCGCGCGTGTAAGGATGCGCAGGCGCTTCGAACAGCCCCTTGGTCGCGCCGACTTCCACGATTCGCCCCAAATACATCACCGCGACACGGTTGCAAATGTGGCGCACGAGCCGCAGATCGTGTGCGATGAACAGGTACGTCAGTGCCAGCTGTCGTTGCAGATCCATGAACAGATTGATGACCTGCGCCTGCACTGACAAGTCGAGCGCCGACACCGGCTCGTCGGCGACGATGAACGACGGTTTCAGTGCGAGCGCGCGTGCGAGCCCGATGCGCTGACGCTGTCCGCCGCTGAACTGCTGCGGGTAGCGCGACGCGAACGACGGATCGAGGCCGACCAGCTCGAGCAGCTCGGCGACGCGCCTTCGCCGTTCGGCTGCCGTGCCGGTTCGATGAATGACGAGCGGCTCCTCGACGATGTCGCCGACGCGCATCCGCGGGTTGAGCGACGAGTACGGATCCTGGAAGACGATCTGCATGTCGCGACGCGCCTGACGCATCCGCGCGCGCGAGAAGCCGAGGACGTCCTCTCCACGGAACCGCACTTCCCCCGCGGTCGGTTCGATCAATCTGAGGATGCAGCGCCCCGTCGTCGTCTTGCCGCTCCCTGATTCGCCCACGAGTCCGAACGTTTCACCCTTGTCGATCGCGAAGCTGACGCCGTCCACGGCGCGGGTCGTCAAGCGCGTCCCGAACAGGCCACGTCGTCGGCTGAACTCCTTGACCAGCTGATGGACCTCAACGAGCGGCATCGTTCAGCGCCCGGCGGGGTCTGAAGACCCCGCCCTGCGATCCGGGGAGATTTGCAGTACCTGCGGCGCGGACTCTTCGGACTCCGCCCTACGATACGGAGAGGTTTGCAGTATCTGTGGTGCCGGGTCTTGGGACCCCGGGTACAAGAAACACCTGACCGTGCGTCCACCACCCAGATCGGTGGAGGCCGGCGGTGCCGACGAGCATGGCTCGAAGCGGTCCGGACACCGCGGGGCGAAGCCACATCCTGGTGGGAACTGGCCCAGCGGCGGGACCGTCCCCTCGATCGCGCGCAAGCGAGAACCTGGCGGCCCGCCTGGAATCGACGACATCAGCGCACGCGTGTACGGGTGCCGCGGCTCGTGGAAGAGCGCCGCAGCCGGCGATTCTTCGACGATACGCCCGGCGTACATGACGGCCACACGGTCCGCCATTTCCGCGACCACGCCGAGATCATGGGTGATAAGGAGGAGCGCCAGGCCCAGGCGTCGCTGCAAATCGCGCAACAGATCGAGGATCTGCGCCTGGATGGTGACATCGAGGGCTGCAGTCGGTTCGTCCGCAACGAGCAGTGACGGCCCACATGCGAGGGAGATCGCAATCAACGCCCGCTGCCGGAGCCCTCCCGAGAGCTGATGCGGATATTCACGCACGCGCCTGGCCGGCTCGGGCACGCTGACGACCTCCAACAATTCGATTGCCTTTTGCCTCGCGGTCCGCCGTGTCGCGCGGCCGTGCACGCGCAGAACCTCTTCGATCTGACTGCCGATCGTGAAGACGGGACTCAACGCCGCGGTTGCCTCCTGAAACACCAGCGCGATCTCCGCGCCGCGAATCTGTTGCATCTCGCGCTCGCCGAGCGGTCGCAGGTCACGTCCCTTGAACGTCAGCGCTCCCGACGCGATTCGCGCTGACGGTGGAAGGAGCCGGAGGATGGAAAGTGCCGTCAGCGTCTTCCCGCTGCCTGATTCGCCGACGAGGCACAACGTTTCGCCTCGCGCAATCGAAAAGCTGACGTCGATCACCGCGGGGACGAAATGGCTGCTGTGATCGAAGCCGACAGTGAGATTGCTGACTGATAAGAGTGGCGGCACGGAACCGGCAGCTCGCTGGCTCGGTCGCTCGGTAGCTCGTAAACTGGGGTTCGACATGCGCCTGTTTTCAAGACGGCGAGCGAAGGACTTCCGAGGACTTGCCAGCTACCGAGCGACCGAGCCACCGACCACCGAGCTACCGGCTTTGTCAAACATCGATTTCGCGATGCTCGCCGAACACCGAACGCATCGCATCGGCGATTTCACCGACAGTCGCCCGCGCTTCCGCGGCACGAATAATCACGGGGACGAGATTGTCTCCGCCACGCGCGGCAGCGCGGACCGACTCGATCCTCTCGCGCCAAGCCGATTGGTCGCGTGATGAGCGGACGGCTCGCACCCGCTCGATCTGGCGCGCCTCGATCTCGGGATCGATCCGCAGGACGTCGATAGGCGTCGTGGAATCCGTGACGTACTTATTGACGCCGACCACGACGGCACTGCCGCTCTCGATCGCCTGCTGCGCGCGATAGGCGGCTTCCTGAATCTCCCGCTGAATCAGTCCCTGTTCGATGGCCGCGAGCGTTCCGCCCGCGTCGTCGATGCGCGCGATCAGCGCGCGTGCACCCTCTTCGATTTGCGTCGTGCGCTCTTCGATGGCCCAGGCGCCACCCGCCGGATCCACCGTGTTCGTGACGCCACTCTCGTATGCGATGATCTGCTGGGTCCGCAACGCAATCCGCGCCGACTCCTCAGTTGGCAGTGCGAGCGCCTCGTCGCGGCCGTTGCAGTGGAGCGACTGCGTCCCGCCGAGGACCGCCGCGAGCGCCTGGAGAGCGACGCGGACGATGTTGTTGTCGGGTTGTTGGGCCGTCAGCGTGCTGCCGGCTGTCTGGGTGTGGAAGCGGAGCTGTTGGGCGCGTGGATTCGTGGCGCCGAACCGATCGCGCATGATCCGGGCCCAGAGCCGCCGCGCGGCCCTGAACTTTGCGATCTCCTCCAGGAAATCGTTGTGCGCGTTGAAGAAGAACGACAGACGCTGACCGAGTTGATTCACGTCGAGTCCGGTTTTCCGTGCGGCTTCGACGTACGCGATCGCGTTCGCGAACGTGAACGCAACCTCCTGAATCGCCGTCGACCCGGCTTCTCGAATGTGGTATCCGCTGATGGAAATCGTGTTCCAGTTCGGCAGCGCGCGTTCGCAGAACGCAAAGATGTCCGTCACGATGCGGAGCGACTGGCGAGGCGGATAGATATACGTTCCGCGAGCGACGTACTCCTTCAGAATGTCGTTTTGGACAGTTCCGGACAGTACCGAGTCGGCCACGCCGTGTCGTCGCGCCACCGCGACGTACAGCGCGAGCAGAATGATCGCCGTCGCGTTAATCGTCATGGACGTCGACACACGCTCGAGCGGGATACCGTCGAAGAGCTCAGCCATGTCGTCGATGGAATCGATAGCCACGCCTGCCCGTCCGACTTCTCCTGTCGAGAGCGGGTGATCCGAGTCGTAGCCCATCTGTGTCGGCAGGTCAAATGCCACACTGAGGCCGCTGACTCCGTGCCCGAGCAGATAACGATAGCGTCGATTCGATTCTGCTGCCGTGCCGAACCCCGCGTACTGACGCATCGTCCAAAGGCGACCGCGGTACAGGGTCGGCTGGATGCCGCGGGTGAACGGGAAGACGCCCGGAAAGCCGAGATCCTGGGCGAGATCGTCGTTGAAAATCGACGCCGGACCGGCGTAAGGCGAGCTCATGACGTTCTTATGTCACGGGCATTCTAGCAATTGCGACCGGCAGGGGGAAAACTCTGGAGCGCAAGGTGCGTGGCATCAGCATCAGGATAAACGCGTTAGCGAGCGTAGCGAGAGAGCCGCCGAAGCGGAGCGGGGCGAAGCGGCCCCACGGGCGACGGCGAGAAGGGGTCCGGGGACGAAGTCCCGGGGTGCATGATGGCCAGTAGGGATCATGTGGCGCAGGCGTGGAGGACCCCAAGATCTTGCGTGCAATCCCATTGACACTCGGCAGAGGCACGCCTTACAATGGATTTGCGATCCCGCGCTCCAAATCCTTTATATGAACAAATTTGGCGCCCGATCTCTGCAGCCTTCTCAGGGCCACAGTTCGGATCGGGAGACGCCCCCGGTTTCCCAGCTCCGGCGGCGGTGAGGAGGTCCCGGATGGACGACGTCATGAATCGGATGGCCCGCGAGCTCTCCGACGCCATTGCTGCCGCCGTTGCGGAAGATCCTAGGGTCGAAGCGTGTCGGGAACGCGCGCGCGCGGCGGGATTCGAGATTCGCCTCTCGCTCGAAGCCGTAATTGGCTTCGTGAATCGCACCACGCCCGGTGCGCTCACCAAAATGACGCCCGCTCAGAAAGCGTCACGGGTCGAACGCCGGAATCTGGAGATGAGCGCCAACGATCGTCGGTTTCTCCGCTCGTTGCGTATCGCCGCCGACGAAACGCAGGAGAAAGAAGTCGAGTAACCAAAGGGAAAAGGCAAAAGGGAAAAGAAAACTTGGGGCCGGCTCGCTCTCGCGGGCCGGCCCTTTGTCTTTCCGTGAGATTCCCCCATTCACAATTTCACCAGGCGCCTGAGCGCTTGTTTCCCCGCATACTGGGCCCGCGATCCGAGCTCCTCCTCGATTCGGAGCAGCTGGTTGTACTTCGCGACGCGATCCGATCGGCTCGCCGAACCGGTCTTGATCTGCCCCGCAGCCGTCGCGACGGCGAGATCGGCAATTGTCGTGTCCTCCGTTTCTCCGGATCGATGGGAGATTACGCTGGCGTATCCAGCGTCGCGCGCCAGGGCGACGGCATCAAGCGTTTCGGTCACGGTGCCGATCTGATTGAGCTTCACCAGCAGCGCGTTGCCGATGCCTTCCGCGATGCCGCGCGTCAGGATTTCAGGATTCGTCACGAACACATCGTCGCCAACCAGCTGGATCCGGTTTCCGAGCGTACGGGTCAGCAGCTTCCAGCCGGTCCAGTCGCCTTCGGCGAGCCCGTCTTCGATCGAAATGATCGGATACTGTCGCACCCAGTCCTCGTAGAGCGCGACCATCTCCTGGGCGGTGCGCGTCTTTTCTCCTGACTTCTTGAACTCGTAAGACTGAGTTTCGTCGTTCCACAGCTCGCTCGACGCAACGTCGAGCGCGATGAACACGTCCTCACCGGCTTTGTAGCCGGCCTGCTGAACGGGTTCGAGGACGACTTCCACCGCCTCTTGGTTGGATGAAAGACTTGGGGCGAAGCCACCTTCGTCGCCAACGCCCGTCGAACGACCTTTCTTTTTCAGGAGGCCACGAAGCGTGTGAAAAATCTCCGCTCCCGCGCGGACGCCTTCCGCAAACGACGGGGCGCCCGCAGGCATCACCATGAACTCCTGAAAGTCGACGCTGCTGTCGGCGTGCGCGCCGCCGTTCAGGATGTTCATCATCGGAACTGGAAGCGAGTACGAGCCTCCGCCGCCGTACAAGCGAGCGAGATGCGCGTAGAGCGGCACGTCTTCGCTGTCCGCGACCGCGCGTGCGAGCGCCATCGAGACGCCAAGGATCGCGTTTGCACCAAGGCGCCCCTTGGTCGGTGTGCCGTCCAGATCGATGAGCGCGCGGTCGATCGCGCGCTGCGCCGCATCCTTTCCCGTCAGCGCTCTTGCAATTTCGCCGTTGACGTGGCCGACGGCCTTCGTGACGCCTTTTCCCTGATATCGCGACTTGTCCCCGTCCCGCAGCTCCAGCGCTTCACGCTGACCTGTGGACGCACCGGATGGCACTGCAGCCCGACCGAACCCACCATCCTCGAGCGTGATCTCGACTTCAACCGTCGGATTGCCGCGCGAATCCAGAATCTCGCGCCCCTTTATTGACTGAATCTTCACGATTGCTTTCCCCTTTTCTTTTCTTCCGTCGTTTTCCCTTGTCCCTTGTCCCTTGTCCCTTTTTCCTTTTCCCTTTTACCGTTCTGAACCTCGACGATCGAATTCAGCTTCGATGTTCAGGACCTCATCGGAGATCTCACCGATGAACGGCTGATCGTCGGTCGTGACGACGACTATCCCGCTCTCCGTGACGGTGTGACGACGGCGATCCTCTTCGTCGTTGTAGCCGATGAGCGCGCCGCGCGGGATGAACACGTCCCGGTCGATAATCGCGCGCCGAATGCGCGCGTGCCGGCCGACACGTACGCCCGGCATGAGAATGCTGAGATCGACGGTGCAGAAGCTATGGACGCGCACGTTCGGGCAGAGCACGCTGCCCGTGACGCGGCTGCCGGAGATGATGCACCCGGCTGAGATGATCGAATCGAGGGCCTGGCCGCACCGCCGACCGTCGTCGGCAAACACGAACTTCGCGGGCGGCGCCTGTACCTGATACGTCCGCAGCGGCCATTCCGGGTCGTACAAGTTGAAATCGGGATTGACGTGGCAGAGATCGATGTTCGCGTCGTAGTACGCGTCCAGCGTCCCGATGTCGCGCCAGTATTTCGCTGCCTTCTTGTTCTCGTCGTAGAAGCGATAGGCGTAAACAGGCACCTGCGAGATCAGCGCCGGGATGATGTCCTTGCCGAAATCGTGCGTCGTCGACTGCGCCGCATCGGCTTCCAACGCTGGCTCCAGCACCTTCATGTCGAAGATGTAGATGCCCATCGACGCGAGGACCTGATCGCCATGCGGGAGATGACGCGGCTTCTCGAGAAACCCGGTGAGCCGATCGTTCTCGTCGACTTCGATGACGCCGAAGCGGCTCGCCTCCCCGGACGGGATTTCAATGGTCGCAAGAGTTACTGCGGCGCGACGCTCCTGATGGAATCGCAGCATCTTCGCGTAGTCCATTTTGTAGACGTGATCGCCGGAAAGGACGAGAAGCTGCCGTGGGTTCTCGCGGAGTATCGAATAAAGATTCTGATAGACGGCGTCCGCCGTCCCGAGATACCAGTGTTCTCCGACGCGCTTCTGAGGGCTCAGAATTTCGACGAACTCGCCGAGCTCGTCGGCAACCACGCTCCAGCCCATGCGGATGTGGCGGCTGAGCGACAGCGACTTGTATTGGAGCGCGATGAAGATCTTTCGCAGACCGGAGTTGATGCAGTTGCTGAGGGTGAAGTCGATGATGCGGTATGGGCCGCCGAAATATACCGCCGGCTTCGCCCGTTCCTTGGTGAGCGGGTACAGGCGCTCTCCCACCCCGCCCGCCAGCACCATTACGAGGACATCGTCCTGCACCGTGCCTCAGGCTCCCGTCAAGAGACCAACTCTGCCACCCATTAGAAGCGCCGATGATATCACCCACGTATGGGCCTGATCCTCATCCAGCCGGGCTCAGAGGAGGCGCGCGCCAGAGGCCAGTTGCCGAGTCATGACGCGCGGTCGTCAAAGCCCAGCCCATCTTTGACTTGGTTGGATAGACCGCCTATGATCGACGGGATTAGTCAGGTTGATTCGTGAGACTGTGATTCGTGACACGCTCGAGAACGCTCGAGAATTCGACGATGCAGCGGCGATGGTGGGCCGCCGTGGCGCTCGGGCCGATGTTGATTGCCGCGATCGCCGCGCAACAACCGAGCAGGGAGCAGGACAAACAGGAGGCAAGGGCGCGGGAACGCGTCGAGGAGGCGCAGCGGCAGGAAGGTCAGGCGATCCTGAGCCTCGCCGACGCGGCGATGGCAGGCAAGCCGGTTCCATCGGACTTTCCGATTCGGTGGCAGAACGATTTTCTGAAGGCCCAGCAGGGCACGTTCGTTCCCTTCACGCTGACGATTGATTCGTCGAAGCTGACGTCGCCGTCAGTGATGATGTACGTCAGAGCTGCCCCGCACGGTGCGACAGCGCCGACACGAAACGACAGACTGGAGAAACCTGAAAAGAAAGGAAGGACCGACAAGAGACGAGTCGAGGTCGCGCCGGAGGCCCAGTATCCGGTCGATGCCATCTTTCCGGTCGAGCTCTCAGCGGGACCTGGCGGGATGGCGCGAATCCGCCGCGGTTTCTCCGTGGCACCGGGCGAGTACGACGTCTACGTCATCGTTCGCGAGCGCCTTGCAGGCCGGCCAACCGGCACGCAGCCGAGGACGACCGTGCTGACTCAGCCGTTGAGTGTGCCGAACTTCTGGTCCAACGAGTTGACGACCAGCAGCGTCATACTCGCAGATCGGCTGAACGTCCTCAGCGAGCCGATCAGCGCCGACGAGCTGGTCGAGCGGCCGTATGTCATTGGCCAGAACGACATCACGCCCGCGACGGATCTGAAATTCAAGAAGGATGAGGAGCTCATTGTCGTTTTCCTGGTTTACAACCCGACGGTGACTCCGGACAAGAAGTTCGACATCCAGGTGGAGTACCATTTCTTTCGGAGGATCGGACACGGAACTACAGCGGACGCACCACCGGCAGCGGCGCCGCATCCGCCGGAACGCGAGGGGGAGCGATACTTCAACCACACGGATCCGCAGCGGTTCAACCCGGCGATCATGGGAGCGCAGTTCGACGCAAACGCGGGGCACCCTGTGATGGCCGGACAAGGAATTCCGCTGGCGGGTTTCGAGCTCGGGGAATATCGGCTGGCGATCCGGGTGACGGACCTGATATCGGGAAAGTCGATTATGCGCGACGTCAACTTCACGGTGGGCTCCTAGCCAGGCGATGCAGTTAACGGAGGTGGCTATGCGACGCCTTACCCGGATGCTTGCGACCGCTGCGATCGCAGGCATCGCTGCGGCGATCGGCAGCGCGTCACCAGTACTTGCTCAATCGGGCCCCCTCATGCAGGGGCAGACGGCCAGGCTGTTAGGCGGGAGCATCAGCGGCACCGTCAGCGACGACCGCGGCGGCCCGCTTGCCGGCGCGATCGTCTCCGCGCTTGGCGCGACGATGGCCACGACGATCAGCGATGCGCGCGGGTACTTCTCGCTCGACGCGCTTCCCTCCGGCGAGTACGTCCTCCAGGCTCACCTCACAGGGTTTTCGGGTTCACCGCGCGAGCGTGTTCGCGTCGGGTCCAGCGTGCCGGCCGTCTACCGGCTGCAGCTTCGGCGCCTCGATTCTGTCGTCGGCACATCCGGACCGGTAAAGCCGGTGTCGGCACGGCCCATCATGGCTGGCGGGTTCGGGCTCCCGTCTTCGACGCTCTCCGATCAGCCCGATAGCGACACGGAAAAGACTGACGACGACACCGATCACTCGCACACGGATACCGCGTGGCGGCTGCGTCATATCAAGCGAAGCATCCTGAAGGACGTCTCGCCCGTTGCCTCTTTCACCGAAGACGATGCCGAACTGCGATCGGGGACGCTCTTCGGAAAGGCGTTCGATTCGGCAGCAAGCCTCGCGAGCACGTTTTTCAACGATCTGCCGTTCTCCGGCGAGGTCAACGTCCTGACGACCGGAGTATTTGCGCCTGGGAATCTGTTCACGGGGAACACGCTGCCGCGAGGCGTCGCGTATTTCTCGATTGGCGCGCCGACCTCGGCGGGCGACTGGTCCGCGCGCGCGGCAATGAGCGAGGGTGATCTGTCATCGTGGATCGTCGCGGGCTCGTTCGCTTCGCGTGCGACGTCGACGCATGCCTACAATCTCGGTCTGTCGTACAGCACACAGGAGTATCTCGGGGGCAACCCCGCTGCGCTTGCCGCTGTCAGCGACGGCAGCCGCAATGTCGGTGAGCTCTATGGGTTCGATCGGTGGTCGATCTCCCGGGGCCTGACGATCGATTACGGCGCGCGATACGCGCACTACGACTACCTCGAAGAGCACGGGACGCTCAGCCCGCGGGTAGGGATTACCATCGAACCGGTCAAGAATACGCGTGTGGTCACGATGGTTGCGCAGCAGATGACCGCCCCTGGAGCGGAAGAATTTCTCGCGACCGGAGTGCCTGGACCGTGGTTGCCGCCGGAGCGGACCTTCGCGCCGCTCAGTGGCAATGGCGGTGCGGACCTTCGAGTGGAGCGCACGCGCTCGGTGGACATCGGGCTGGAGCACGAGTTCGTCGACTCCTACACGCTCGGCATCCACAGATTCTTCCAGGACGTCGACGATCAGCTGGTCAACCTGTTCGGTCTCAACTTACCGAACGGGCCGCGCTCGGTCGGCCACTACTACGTCGCGACCGTTGGAGGAGTTTCCTCGGACGGCTGGTCGTTCCGCGTGCAGATCCCTGCGAGCAATAAACGAGTGCATGGCTCGATCGATTACAGCGTCACCCATGCGCATTGGCTGACTCGCGGCGAGGACGTCCCGGAGGTCGCACGACGATCGCCAGCGGCCGTCAGACCGGAGGTCGAGGATCTTCATGATGTGACGACGTCGTTCGAGACCGCGATACCGGAAACCGCGACGCGCGTGTTCGTCCTCTATAAGATGAACACGGGGTTCACGAGGGCCGATTCCGTCCTGGCGCGGCCCGGCTTCGACGGCCGATTCGACGTGCAGGTCAACCAGGCGTTGCCGTTCGATTTCGCGGGAACACGCTGGGAGGTCCTCGTTGGCCTCCGCAATCTGTTCCGCGATCCAACGGCGCCGGGTTCCGTCTACGACGAGCTGCTGGTGGTGCGCCCACCAAAACGCGTCGTGGGCGGCTTCCTCGTGCGGTTCTAGGTCTATCCGCCGGACTTTGTCCATCGGAACGCTTACGCCGCCGCTGCGCTTCTGACGGCGCACTTGCAATCACCCAACGCCCACAATACGCGTCTGTTCCAGCTTTTTGGATTAGGGGTCCAGATCATTGGAACCATAGCGGGCACTTGGCTCAAGATGCTTGTTTTACAATGCGTTAGAGTTCTTACTCCGCCCTGATTCGGGGAACACCGTTTGCTACCGACGGGCCGGATCCGGCAGGATGCTGAAAGACGCGTCCTGGCTGAGGTTCCGAGTTCTCGGTCCTTGGTGCTGATTACGGGAAAACCAGAACGTTGGAACCGGAAACCGCGACCTGAGGACCGTGAGCCTCGGGGCCGCGCTTTTCCGCGGCCACTCGTATCGGTTTCGGCACGCACGTGACACAGCATACTGAGCCCGCTCGACGCCTGGTCCGCAGCATGGCGCACCTTGCCGTGGTGACGGCCCTGTTGTGCCTTGCCGTCATGAACATCTCGACCCGAACTTGGTCGGAGATGGAAGACGGTGTCCTGTGGGCCACGCGCGGAAACGACGTGATCGCGAGCGCCGTTGCGCCAGGATCGGTCGCTGATCGGGCGGGCATCCGGCCGGACGATATCCTCCTCACCATCGATAATCAGCCGCTCGGCTCGGTGGACGAAATCATCGCGGCGCTCCATCGCGCCTCGCGCAACACGCCGATCACGTACGTCATCCTGCGCGAGCGAGAGCGCACAACGATTCCGATCCAGGTCGAGCCCGTTCCGTCGGGGTCGCGAACGCTGTACTACGCGCTGGCGGGCGTTGGGATCTTCTCCCTCCTCGTTGGGACGGCCGTTCGGCTGCGCTCCCCGGAGAACCAGGCGACGCTGCACTTCTTCTGGCTGTGTACCGCGTTTTTCGGGAAGCTGGCGTTCTCGTTCAGCGGCCGGCTCGACTGGCTCGACTGGGTGTTCTACTGGGGAGATGTGACGGCGGGACTGCTGTTACCACCGCTGTTCCTCCATTTCGCGCTCGTGTTTCCCGAGCGGCCGGATAGCTGGGTTCGAAGCGACACCGGCCGCCGGATCCTTCCGCTGTTCTATCTGCCCGCCTTGTTGTTCGGCGGCGCGAACGTTGCCATGGTTCTCCGCGGGTCGAGCAATGGCGAGGTCCTCTCGAATGTTCTCACCGTCGTCGAGCGCGGAGAGATTGCATATCTTGCGCTGAGCCTGATCGGCGGTCTGCTGATCATGACGCGGGCGCTCGGGCGCGTCCGATCGGGAACGTCCCGCCGCCAGCTGCGATGGATTGTCTGGGGAACGGCGCTCGGAGCCGTGCCCTTCGCTCTGGGATACGGGCTGCCGTTCGCGTTGGGATTCACGCCAGGTCGATTCTTCGAGCTGACGGCGATTCTTCTTGGCGTCGTTCCGTTGGCGTTTGCCTCGGCGATCGTGCGTTACCGCCTGATGGACGTCGAGGTCATCATCAAGCGCGCGCTCGTGTACACGGCGGCGCTCGCGGCGATCCTCGCGATCTACGGCATCCTCCTGAGCTATGTGCCGAAGGTGTTCGGCATCGATCAGGAGCAGGCGAAGCCAATCATCGCCGTGCTCGCGACGATCGTCGTCGTGCTGCTGTCACGCCCGGTCACGAACGCGATTCAGACCGGCCTGGACCGCGTCTACTACCGCGATCGTTACGACTACCGGCGCGCGCTCGTCGCCTTCGCGCGCGACCTGAACAGCGATCTCGACCTTCTGCGATTGAGCGAGCGTCTCGTGCGTCGTGTGACCGAGACGCTCGTCGTCGATCGCATGGCGCTGATGCTCGCGCCCACGGCTGCAGGGCGAGAAGGGGATTTCGTGACCATCTCGCATGCCGGGTTCGGCGGCGAGCCGCCGATTCTTTCACGGACTTCGGATGTGGGGACGCGCCTCATCTCCGGACACACGCTGAGGCTCGACGATCCGCTCGCCCAACGACGCACTGCAGCGCTCGAAGTCGATTTCTGGCGCGAAGCCGGGATCCATTACTTCGTTCCGTGCGTCTCGAAAGAAGGGACCATCGCGGTGATGGCGCTCGGTCGCAAGACGAGCACGGAGCCGCTGAGCAGCGAGGACATGGCGCTGCTCGCCGCGGTCGCGGCGCAGGCAGCCACGGCGCTGGAGAACGGCCGGCTGTATCGACAGCTTCGAGTCAAAGCGGACGAGCTCGAGCGGATGCGGGAGTTCAGCGAGAACATCCTCGAGTCGCTGAACGACGGGCTGGTCGTCCTGAACCGCGACGATCGGGTGGTACGCTGGAACCGCCGGCTCGAGGAGCTGTACGGTATCCGCCACGAAGACGCTGTCGAACATCGATTCGACGAAATCTTCGATGCGAGCTTCTTCGACATGCTCCGATCGGCGCGCCGCGACTCGCCGGACGGCGCGGCGATTTACCGCGTACCGCTGACCACGCGGCACGAGCAGCCGCGACGCCTGCTCGTGAACGTCGCCACGACGCCGCTGCGCGATTCCGACGGTGCGATTGCCGGCACCATCGTCATCATCGAGGACATCTCGGCACGGGTGCAGCTCGAAGAGCAACTGCAGATCTCGGAGAAGATGGCGTCCATTGGATTGCTGGCCGCCGGTGTCGCACACGAGGTGAACACGCCGCTCACCGGCATCTCGAGCTTCGTTCAGATGCTGATGCAGGCGGCCGAGCCCGACGATCCCAAGACTCGCGTCCTCGAGAAGATCGAGCGGCAGACCTTCCGGGCGGCGAAGATCGTCAACGGTCTGTTGAACCTCGCGCGTCCGGCGCAGGTCGACAGCGGGCCGATCGATGTCAACGTGGTCATCAACGACGTGCTGTCGCTGCTGGAGCATCAGTTCCGCACCGGGCGGATCCAGGTCCGCAAGGAGCTCGCACCGTCGGTGCCGTTCGTACAGGGGATCGAATACAAGCTGCAGCAGGTGTTCCTCAATCTGTTCCTCAACGCGCGTGACGCGATGCCGAAAGGCGGCTGGCTCACAATCGTCACGCGCACCGTGGGCGACAAGACCGTCGTCGACGTGGCGGATACGGGATCCGGCATTCCCACTGATCACCTTTCACGCATTTACGATCCGTTCTTCACGACGAAGGATATTGGCAAGGGCACGGGACTCGGGCTGTCGATCACGTATGGGATCGTCCGGGAGCATGGCGGTACGATCGCGTGCGAGAGCGCGCCAGGACAGGGAACGCGCTTCACGTTGACCCTTCCAACGACTCCGGCACGCGCAGCAGCGGGCGCGGCGAGCGAACGAGCGTAGCGAGAGAGCCACCGGAGCGGAGCGGGGCGATGGGGCCCCGCGAGCGACGGTGTAAGGGGGTCCGGGGGACGAAGTCCCGCGGAGAATAATGACTCGTAAGGGCACCATTCTGGTCATCGACGACGAGGAGATCATGCGCGAGATCCTCGACGCCCTCCTGAGCCGCGAAGGCTACGACGTCCGCCTCGCCGAGAACGCGTCGCAGGGACTCGAGCTGGCGCGATCGATCCCGTTCGACGCCGCCATCGTCGACATGATGATGCCGGGCATGGACGGCATCTCCGCGCTCGATGAGCTGAAGAAGATAGACGACGACCTGCCGGTGCTGATGATTACGGCGTTCGCGTCGGTCGAGAACGCGATCGCGGCGATGAAGCGCGGCGCGTTCGACTACATCACCAAGCCGTTCAAGAACGACGAAGTGCTGGTCGTCCTCCGGAACGCCCTCGCGCAGCGCCGCCTCGTTGCGGAGAACCGCGCACTGCGGCAGAATCTTCAGGCGCACGCCAACCGGTTCGGCGAGATCATCGGACGCAGCTCGCGGATGCGGCAGGTCTTCGAGCTGATCATCCAGGCGGCACCGAGTCGCACGACGATCCTCATCAACGGCGAGAGCGGTACCGGCAAGGAGCTTGTCGCGCGTGCGCTGCACCAGAACTCCACGCGCGCCGATCGCGCGTTCATCACGGTCAATTCCGGCAATCTCCCGCCCGACCTGCTCGAGTCGAACCTCTTCGGCCACGTCAAGGGCGCATTCACCGGCGCGGTGTACCCGAAGAAAGGTCTCTTCGAGCTGGCCGACAAGGGCACGATTTTCTTCGACGAGATCGGGAACATCCCGGTGGAGACCCAGGCGAAGCTGCTGCGCGTCATCCAGGAGCGCGAGTTCATGCGCCTTGGCGGCGTCGAGACGATCAAGGTCGACGTCCGCATCATTGCCGCGACGAACGTGGATCTCCGACGCATGATGGAGGACGGCCGGTTCCGCGAGGATCTCTACTATCGTCTGCACGTGATCACGGTGCAGCTCCCGCCGCTGCGCGAACGACGGGACGACATCCCGCTGCTCGTTCAGCATTTCCTGGAGAAGTACAGCGCGGAGAACCAGAAGACGCACCTCGAGCTCACACCAGAGGCGCTCGACCTCCTCCTCGAGTACGACTGGCCGGGCAACGTCCGCGAGCTCGAAAACGTGATCGAACGCGCCGTCGTTCTATCGTCAGGTCAGCGGATCGACATCGATCTCGTGCCCGATCACGTCCGCAGCAGCAAGCGATTCCAGATGCCGCAGTTCGTCGTTCCGCCGGAAGGGATCTCGTATCGGGATGCCGAGAGCGCGTTCCAGCGAGGGTTGATCGAGTCGGCGCTCGAGCAGGCCGGGGGCGTCCAGAAACGCGCCGCGGAATTGCTGCACATCAAGCCGACGACGCTCAACGAGATGATCAAGCGGCACGACATTCGCCCTCGCCGCAAACGCGGAACTTCGTCGACCTCGCGACCTGAAACGATGGAAGCCGAGGAAATAACCGACGAGGGAGAGGAAGTGGCGTCAGTGGACACAGATTGACGCAGTCGGTAGCTCGGCGGGTTCGGTCGCTCGGTCGCTCGCCGGTTCTGGCCCCGAGTGGCGAACGAGCCGGACAATCGAGCCACCGAGGCACCGAACTACCGAACCACTGGCAGCGGAAGTCATCGCCGCGCGGTTTGCCTCAGCGTCGCGAACATTCGTTCGTACTTCCCAAGAATCACGTCCCAACGATAATTGCTTCGAACGTACTCACGGCCACGCCGCCCCATCGCGGCCCGGAGCCGCTGATCCGCAATCAACAGCTTGAGGCATTCGGTGAACTCGTCGCGGTCGGCGTAATACAGGCCGGCGTTGCTCTTGTGGCAGTGATCGACGAGCACTTCGCTGCGTGCGTTCGCCAGCACCGGCGTGCCGACGGCAAGCGACTCGAGCGCGAGGAGCGACAGGCTCTCGTAGGGTGAGGGAACGACCACGACCGTGGCAGCCTCGAGCGCTTGAAGACGCTCCTGATCCGAGAGGCGTCCGGCAAACCGGATAAAGGGCTCCTCGGGCAGGGGCATCAGCTTCACGCCCATCAAAACGAGCGACGCATCACCGCCTTCCTGCACGTAGGTGCTGAAGTACTCGATCAGCTCTTCGCAGCCCTTGCCGGGATCGATGCGTCCGCCGTACAGCACGAACGGGCCATGAAGGCGATGGCGGCGTCTGAACACGGTCCCCCGAAACGCGAGGTGCGGCCGGAACGCCGGTGACGCTTCGTCGGGTGCCGCCTCGTCATCACCGGACTCACCGGAGTCGGCGTCGTCGCGTTCGCCAACGTCCTCCTCACCGGCCTGCTGATCCGTCCGCTGCAGAAAACGATCGCGGGGATAGGGTTGCGCCTGCGGGAGCTCGACACCGCACCCGATTGTCGCTTCCTCGATCGCGCGGATCGAGAAATGCGTTGTCAGGAAACGCCGCTCGACCTCCGTGTTGTAGGCGAGACCGGCGGGCAGGCTGAAGAGCTCCTTGTACATCTCCAGGCGAATCGCCGGCTCATCGTGCGCGGTGGGAACGAGGATGCTCTTGTGCGGCGCGAGCTTCACGCCGAGCACCGTCGGCGCGTACAAATACGTGAAGAAGATGAGGACATCGTACTGCTGCTGGTTGCGCTCGATGTACTCGAGCAGCGCGGGGCACCACGGACCCTGCTGCCGGAGCCATTCGAGCTCGTCCTCCCGCGTGTGTGCGCTCGTGAAGATCCACTCGGAGTAGCGGTTGAAGGCGTGAATGTCGCGCTCGCGCGCGTTGGCGAAGCGGCGAACCGTGACGCCGCGAACGCGATCGGATCCTTCGGGATATTCGTTTTTCCAGGAGATGTAGTCAGCCGCGCAGGTGGTCAGCACTTCGACGTGATGACGTGGCGCGAGCCGTTCGGCGATCAGGCGGCAGTGATATTCGGATCCGCCGAGGATCTCCGCGCCATAGCGCTGAACGACGAAGCCAATCTTCATGAGGGGATACCGACCTGATCCAACGCGCGCCGGAGCCGTGTCTCGATGCGCTCGAGCGCAAAATCCTTCAGGCGCGCTCGTTGTCCTTCGAGTACGTGTTCGCGCGTCGCCCGATCGTACACGAGCAATCCCAGCATTTCCGCCGCGAGCTCCAGATCCTTGGGCGCGAACAGCACGCCGGCGCCTCCAAGCGTCTCGGGAACCGCTCCAGCAGCGTACGCGAGCACGGGCACATCAGCAGCCATGGCCTCGACGAGCGGAACGCAGAAGCCCTCGTGCTCGCTGAGCGAGACATACACGTCGGCCCATCTGTAGAACGCGGCGAGATCCTCGTCGGGAACCGGGCCCGTGAACCAGAAGCGCTCGGGCAGCATTCGATACTCGGTCACCAGCGCCTGCACCTGTTCGAAGTATCGCGGAATCCCGTCGTACCGGCCGACGAAGAGGAACCGGTAATAGCTGTCGACGTACCGCTTGTAGACCTCCGCGAGCCGGATGTGATCCTCGATGCGCTTGTTCGGAGCGAGTCGACCGACGAACAGGATGTTGATGAGACCATCGGACAGAATCTTCTCGAGCGCCGGCCGGCGCGGCGCGCTCGTGATCCGATCAGTGTTCACGGCAATCGGGAGAACGCCGGTCGGATCGAAGCCCAGATCTTCGAGCTCCTGTCGGTTGAAGTCTGAATCCCCGAGCGCCAGATCCACGTGTCCAACGAGCGAGCGGAGTTCCTGCCTGGCGATGGCAGCAAGCCGGAAGAGTTGCGGATCATACGGCGCGAAGAACCGAGCTGGCGTGACATTGTGGTACTGCAGCACACGCCCGCGTCGAAGGGAGGCAAACTCCGCGGTCATCCGCGACGGCAGCGCGAAGTGGAAGATCGTCACATCGCCTCGGCGTGACTGAGGATCCTCGAAGGGGAGGACGTCACCGCGCAGCTCCTCTTCGATGGTCAGCGCGTACAGTTCGGAGACGTGACCCGCCGTGCGAAGGATATGACGGACGACGCGCGCGCTGTCCCCAATGGCATCGCCCCGATGGGCCGCGGGGACCCACTGGTTGATGATCATGAGTGGGGGCCGGCGGTCGGGGCGGGGCGCCCGGGGACCGGATCCCGGGGCCCACGGCCCGGGGGCCGGATATCGGCACGCGTTGGTTCTCGAGCCTCAATCGGAGGGGATCCATTTGTTGCGACTGCTGCTCGGCTCTTGGCCCTTGGGTCGTCAGCCCCGGCCCCCGGTCCCCAGTCCCCGGCCGCTGGCACAGGCGCCAGCGCTTTGAACAACGCCGGCCTGAACTGGCGCAGTTCCTCCAGCCGCTCGAACTGCTCGAACTGCACCCAAAAATCCCACGTAACTTCCGGCGCCGGGTGCGGCGGGCCCTGGAGAATCGCTTGCACGTGGCGCAGCAGCGTGGCGTCGAAGTCTTTCCGCATCAGGCGATCGAGCGCGGCATCCTGCGAGGCGACAACGGCCTCCTCGATCCCAGCATCGTCGAGGATGCCAACCATCAGGCGCGCGATCTCAACGGGATCCGTCGTTTCGTACAACACGCCGCCGCCATCCATTGTCGCGGGGACGGCCGTGGAGGCGAATGCCAGTACCGGAATCCGTTTGTAGAACGCTTCCACGATCGGCACACAGAAGCCCTCGTGCTCGCTCGCGCAGAGAAACAGATCGGCGACGTCGTAGAACGCGGTGAGCTCTTCGTTCGAGACGTGACCCATGAAGTGCACGTCAGGTGTCCCGAGCCGCGCGACCAGCCCATGGAGCATCGCGAGATATCGCTCGAAGCCGCTGTACGAGCCCACGAGCAGCAGCCGGGATCGTGGATTGTGGCTGGTGCGATACACGTGGAACGCCCCAATCACGTTCTCGAATCTCTTGTTGGGAATCACGCGTCCGACGAACAGCACGTTCGTCCACTCGTCGTCGAATGCCGCGGCAGTCCGCGTATCGGGCGAGACGTCGAGGTGCGAGAAGTCCGGCACAACCGGCAGAACGCCAGTGTTTCGGAAGCCAAGCGCGCCGAGCTCCTGTCGGTTGTACTCGGAGTCGCCGAGCGCCGCGTCAGCACGATCGACGTACGCGGTCAGTTCGCGCCGTCCGCGGAAGCAGAGCTTCACGAGATCCTTGTGAACGCCGATGAAGTAGTGAGGCGGTGTGATGTTGTGGTAGACAAGCGCCATCCGTCCCGGAAGCGCATAGGCGGTGCGCGACGCGCGTGACCCGATCGAGAAGTGATGAATCAGCACGTCCTCGGGCTGGATCTCGTCAATCATCTCGCGGTAGTCGAGCGTGAGTGACTCGAGGCGAGGGTCCGCGGTCTCGGCGAAGATCTGGGAGTCGAATCCGGCGCTCCGCAAGACGCGCTGGATGCCCATGACCTCGTGGCCGATGGCATCTCCGTAGCCGAGCGTAGCGAGAACTTGATGGACGCGCGGCCGTCTGACGCCCGGTCCGCTCATGCGATGCGGTTCCGATTGCGTGGGGGCTCGGCGAGGTCGAGCACGGGACCAGAGGGAATTCGCGCGACCACCTCGCGGGCCGGCGGAAGATTCCGTTTCCGCCGGGATAGCCAGCCTGGAAATGGTTCTGCGGAGCGAGCCTTCCGCGGCTTCGATTCGCGCTGCAGCCGCTGCAGCATGTCGAGGTACTTACGTTCGATCACGGGCCAGGCGTACTGACGCATGAAGTACTCGCGCCCGTTGCGCCCCAGCCTTGCATGCAGCGGGCCGTTGGACTCGAGCGAGTACAGCGTTTCCGCGAACTCCTCGTAGCGCTCGTAGTAGAGACCGCCGCCGCTGCGGATGCACTGTCCCTTGAGCACGTCGCAGCGGCCGTTGGCAAGCACCGGCCGGCCGAGCGCCCACGCCTCGAGCGCCACCATGGAGAGGCTCTCGTAGTACGAGGGCATGATCAACAGGTCCGCAGCCGCGAGCGCATCGAACTTGTCCGCATCCGAGACGAATCCCAGGTGATGGATCCGAGGATGGTCCGGGACGGGCATCACCGCATTCCCGATCAGCACGAGATCCAGCCCTCGAGGGAACGTCGCAGCATATCGGCGAAAGTACGCAAACAGATCGCCGCAGCCCTTGTTCTCGTCGATCCTTCCAATGTAGATCGCAAACGGCCGTCGCAGGCCGAACTTGCGCCGGAAACGAGCGGGATCCGTACGCGCCGGCACTTCGGAGCCGACACCGACGACGACACCCGGAACATCGGTATTGCCGGAGACGGCTTGAATCATGCCGCGTTCCTCCGGCGAGTTGTACATGATCGCCCGGACTGTTCTGAGGGCCGGACCGAAGATCGCCAGGCCGATCGCAGGGTCGCGCTCCGCTGTTGGAACCAGCACGCTCTTGTTGCTCAACCGACGCGCCACGTGCCAGGCGTGATAGTAGCGGTAGCTGAAGAGAATGACGAAATCGAACTCGGCGGACGAACGCACGAGATGCCGGATCATCGCCGGGCTCGTGGGGCCTTCACTCGCGAGCCACGCGAGCTCGTCCGCCATCGAGTGCGTGTGCTCGAAGACGCGACGCGATCGTCGGCCGAACACATCGGGGTTGCGTTCTCGGTTGACCGGGAAACGGCGGACCGCGACGCCGTTGACGGTTTCCAGGCCTGGAGGAAGGTCGTTGCGCCACGTGATGTAGTCGCGGGCGCAGGTGGTCATGACTTCGACCTGCGCGTGGCGCGCGAGCCGTTCCGCGATGTACCGGGCATGAAGCTCGGCGCCGCCGTTGATGTCAGCGCCGTACCGCTGAACGACGACTGCGAGCTTCACGACTCGCCGGAGTCGCCGCCCGCATCGGAGTCCTCGGAGGCGCGTTCCGGTTGCGGCTGTGCGGCGGATCCTCCCTGACCCTGTGGCGCGCGTCCCTCGCCGGCTCCACCGGACCCCGAGCGCCGCCGGCCACGACGCCTGCGCCTGCGCGAACGGCGCTCCGCCTGGTCCGCATCGGTTGATAGCGTCCCTCCGCCCGTGGGCGGCTGCAACGGCGCCACGGCGCCTGGACGGTATTGCACGACGCCCTCGAGCGCCCTGGCGCGCCGCTCGTCGAAGTCCAGCCGGCTCGACATCGACTCCACGCGCATCCTGAGGTTCTTCACCTCGATCCCTAGCCGCGTCGTCTCGAGCACCAGATTGTGAATGAGCTCGTAGTACAGCGACTCGGCCTGGTTGTAGGAATCGTTCAACCGCGACTGAATGTGCAGCGCTTCGATGAGCGGGTTGGGATTGAAGAACAGCTTCAGTATCGGATTGAGCAGCTTCCGCAAAAACCGCAAAAACGGCCGGCTCGACGCGTACAGTGTCGTGTCTTCGAACGCGTAGTTGCGTGGCCCCGTCGATTCATCGCGCTTGCGACGATACTGCTCCAGCAGGTCCGAGCGCACGCCTTTCGGGTCGAGGAACTTCTCGAGCTTGACGTTGGCCAACTCGCGGATTTCCTCCTCCGTGTAGTCGACACCACGCTTCTCCCGGATTCGCGCGCGAATCTGCCGCATGATCTGCTCGACATCGACGGAATCGCTTCGGACGGAGAAATCGGACATTCCGAATCCCTAAACTAATCCCTGGTCGTGAATCACTCATCGCTGAATCATTCATCCCTGCATCAGTGCTCAACGAATCCCACATGCGATTCACGGATTCACGATCAGCGATTCGACGATTAGGGGATTCGTGATTCGTGATTGGGGATTCAGTGATTAGGGATTAGTGATTCGTTCGCCTCCCGCGAGCCGCGAACTCAGGCGCCTCGCGAATGCACGTTCCGAGAATCCCAATGGACTGCGCCAGTGCTCGGGCGCCGGTCTTCTGCAACTCGGCGCCAGGGCCGCCGACGTCGGCATAGCCGTTTGCATCCGCGGTGACAGTCTCCCAGTTCCGAAACAGCCGGCCCCACGGGCTGTCGAGTACGTCCTGCATCACGCGCTTCGCGTTGAACGGGTACCAGAAGCTGTCGTGGTACACGACGCTCGCGACGTACGCCCAGGGCGCAAGAACGGTCTTCAGCGACCATTCGACTGGTTTTTTCATTGGTCCCCAGTAGATCTTGTGCTGCATCCGCGAGGCAAACGTCATCTTCTGGAATGGACCGACGAAGTGCCAGTTCTCTGCTGCCGCCGACTGATCGCCGACGATGTCGATCTCGCGCGGATCACCACACCCGAGACCCAGCTCGTGCGCCATCCGAATGAACTTGATCGATAACGGATCGAATCCCATCAGCTTCGCCGCGACCGCATCGATCGCGACCTGATCCGCGCTGGCGAGAACGACGTTCTTCACGGAGGGGATCATGCACCGCGGCCCGGGGCCGTCGCCCGCGAACGTGCCGTCCATGACCGCAAAGATCCCTCGATGAATCTGCTTCTGGATCATCAGCAGATCCACGAGCGTCTCGTGAATCACCGGGTGCGTCCAGTGGCGGCGCTCGTTCAGCAACCCCCCGAACGCGTTCTTCATTGCGCCCGTCGTCGTCGTAAAGACGTGCGTCTTCACCGTCGGGAGGTGAACGATGTTCTCGCCGATGAACCGTTTCGGGATCATGAAGCCCTTCGGATACACCTCGTTCAGGCACGTGAACTTCTTCGTGAGGTCTCCGACGGCCTCGCGAACGTTGATCCAC
>JBKPCD010000128.1:0-15382 GCA_046727175.1 Acidobacteriota bacterium
TCCGAAGAGCTCGTAACCACCGCCGAGCGGTACCAGTCCAGGACTGCACGCGATCTCCAGGAATGGCGCGACGGTCGCCGGGGCGACGCTGAACGTTGGCGACAACGCCACGCGCGATTCGTAGCCGCTGACGCCAGACGGTCCCTGCGGGCCAGCGGGACCCTGCGGTCCAGCAGAACCCTGCGGTCCCGTCAAACCTTGCGGTCCCGTCAAACCTTGCGGTCCCGTCAGACCCTGCGGACCTGCTGGCCCTTGGGGACCTGCAGGGCCTTGTGGGCCTTCTGGACCTTGTGGACCGACGGATCCCTGCGCACCCGGTTCGCCTCGCGGTCCTTGAGCGCCAGCCTCTCCTTGATCACCCTTCGGACCGGCTGCGCCCTGTGGTCCTGCAGGTCCCTGTGGGCCCGGAGCGCCTT
Organism: Acidobacteriota bacterium; assembly: GCA_046727175.1. Classification (GTDB taxonomy): domain Bacteria; phylum Acidobacteriota; class Vicinamibacteria; order Vicinamibacterales; family 2-12-FULL-66-21; genus JBKPCD01. The sequence goes on from JBKPCD010000128.1 coordinate 417, forward strand.
GCGGTCCCGCAGCGCCCTCAGGTCCCACGGGACCTGTCGCACCTTGCGGACCTTGTGGCCCAGCAGGACCAGCATCACCCTTGGGACCGGCGTCACCCTTCGGGCCTGCCGGGCCGGCTGGCCCTTGAAGACCCGTGGCTCCAGGTTCTCCCTGCGGTCCTTGCGGTCCCGCGGGTCCCGCAGGTCCCATAGGTCCCTGACCGCCTGCCGCGCTCGTCGGCGTCTGAACGGTCACGTGGAAGACGTCACGGTCCTGCTGCGACGGTCCGCTGACGACAGTGAACAAGTACGTCCCGTCCGCGACCGCCGCCGGGAACAGCACGACGATCTGCGAGTCGGTCGCGCTCAAGACAGTCAATGGCGTCGTCTCGCACAAGACTGTCGGCGCTGCCGATCCGAAATTCTGACCGCGGAGCGTGAGCGTCTCGCTGCTGCGATCAACCGAGGCGCTCAGGATGACGAGCTGCTTACTGTTACCGTCCTTCGGTTCGGCGGAGTGAGCAACGGCGCCTCCTCCGAGCACGAGGACGAACACAATTGCAATTACTGATCGACGCGACTGCGGCATGACCTCACCTCGCCCCTCGATCGAGCAACGGCAGGGCCAGACGGTTGGCGGCGTCCCGATTTTCGTCAAGGTGCCAGCACTCAGTGCATTAACGTGAGCCGCGAGCCGCACGCTCCCTCACGTGTTCATGCGCAGTCGTGGCACATTCTCGAACAGGCGCGCACAAGTTTTGGTGCCGCGACATCGCGGCGCCTCATTCGCGGTCTCATGCACTTGTCTGGCCCATGGCAGACGGGATCCGTGTTCTCTTCTCCCTTTTTTGGCAGACATTTCCACGTTCTTGACTTGCCCGGTTGGCTCACAGTAGGTTGGTCCGTTTCTTCGCCGCTGCTCGTGTCGAGTGCGGCAGGCGCATCGGTCGGAGAACACGGCACGATCGGAACGGCATCATCACGCGATGGCGAATCCGTTCGCTCAACAGGGAGTGTTATGGAAGGAGGCGGCAGCATCTTCAACGCGATGCTCCAGGAGTTCGATGGAGCTGCGCGGCTCCTTGGGCTCGATGCCGGGATCTGGAAGATCTTGACGCATGCCAAGCGGCAGATCATCGTGTCCTGCCCGGTGCAGATGGATGACGGTGAGATCGAGGTCTTCACCGGGTACCGCGTCCAATACAACATCACGCTCGGTCCGGCGAAGGGAGGGATACGGTATCACCCGGATGTCTCGCTCGACGAAGTCACCGCACTTGCCGCGTGGATGACGTGGAAGTGCGCCGTTGCGCAGGTCCCGTTCGGCGGCGGCAAAGGCGGGATCGTCTGCGACCCGACCCGCATGTCCCGCCGCGAGCTCGAGGCGCTCACGCGACGCTACGTCGCCGAGATCGTCGACGCGATCGGCCCGGAGAAAGACGTCCCCGCACCGGACGTCAATACCAACGATCAGATCATGGCGTGGGTGATGGACACCTACAGCATGCACGTCGGCCACACGGCGACGGCCGTCGTGACAGGCAAGCCGATCGAGATGGGCGGATCGCTCGGACGCCGCGAAGCCACGGGCCGCGGCGTCATGATCGTGACGCGCGAAGCAGCGAAGCACCTCGGACTCGACATCAACGGCGCCACTGTCGCCGTTCAGGGATTCGGCAACGTGGGATCCGTCTCGGCGGATCTGCTTTCGTGCATCGGGGCAAAGATCGTGGCCGTGACCGACTGGAAAGGCGGTGTCCACAATCCGCGTGGGCTCGACATTCCGAAGATGCTCGACTACGTGAGACAACACCGCACGATCGACGCGTTCCCTGGAGGCGAGCCGATCGACAACTCTCAGCTGTTCGAGCTCGACGTCGACATCCTCGTGCCAGCCGCTCTCGAGAATCAAATCACGATGGAGAATGCGCCCAAGATCCGGGCCAGGATTGTCGTCGAGGGCGCCAACGGTCCGACGACGCCGGACGCCCATCGGCACCTGCACGAGCGTGGCGTGTTCGTGATCCCCGATATTCTCGCGAACGCGGGCGGTGTCACCACTTCGTACTTCGAGTGGGTGCAGGATCGGCACGGGTACTTCTGGGGGGAGGAGGAAGTGAACCAGCGCCTCGAGGCCAAGATGTGCGAGGCGTTCAAGGCAGTCCTGCAGACGTCGCTCAAGTACAAAACCGACATGCGAACAGCTGCCTACATCGTCGCCATCAGCCGCGTCGCGACGGTCACGAAGATGCGCGGGATGTACGCGTAGCGCGCGGGGCTGACGCTGGCGCGCTCACACCAATCCTTGTTCGAGCATCGAATCGGCGACTTTGAGAAAGCCCGCGATGTTGGCGCCGTGCACGTAGTTGCCGGGGACGCCGAAGGCTTCCGCCGTCTCACGGCACGCCCCATGGATCGATCGCATGACGCCGCGAAGTCGCGAGTCCACTTCCTCGCGTGTCCAGGAAATCCGCGCGCTGTTCTGCGCCATTTCCAGTCCTGAGGTCGCGACGCCGCCGGCGTTGGCGGCCTTTCCCGGCGCGTAGAGGACGCCGGCATCGAGGAAGACGCGCACGGCATCGAGCGTACATGGCATGTTGGCGCCTTCCGCTACCGCGAGAATTCCATTCGAAACGAGATGACGGGCGTCGCGCTCGTTGATCTCGTTCTGCGTCGCGCTCGGAAACGCGCAGTGCGCACGGTGTGACCAAAGCGGATTGTGGTCCAGCGCGCCGTCGACGAACGGCGTGTAGGCGACGCCGCTGAAACGATCCGCGCACTCCTTGATCCGCCCGCGCCTCACGTTCTTCAGCTCCATCAGGAACGCGAGCTTTTCCCGATCGATCCCCGCCTCGTCGTAGATGTAGCCGTCGGAATCGGAGGCGGTCATCGCCTTCGCGCCGAGATCGATCAGCTTCTCGATCGTGTATTGCGCCACGTTGCCGCTGCCCGAGACGAGACACGTCTTCCCCTCGAACGTCTCGTTGCGCGTCGCAAGCATCTCCGCGGCAAAATACACGGCGCCGTACCCGGTCGCCTCGGGCCGGATCAGCGAGCCGCCCCAGTTGAGGCCCTTTCCTGTCAGCACGCCCGTAAACTGATTGCTCAGACGCTTGTACTGTCCGAAGAGATACCCGATCTCACGACCGCCGACGCCAATGTCACCCGCGGGCACGTCCGTGTCCGGTCCGATGTGCCGCCACAGCTCGGTCATGAAACTCTGGCAGAAGCGCATGACCTCCGCCTCGGACCGTCCCTTGGGATCGAAGTCCGCGCCTCCCTTTCCACCGCCCATCGACAGCGTCGTCAGCGAATTCTTGAACACCTGCTCGAATGCGAGGAACTTGAGCACACCCAATGTGACGGACGGATGGAAGCGCAGGCCGCCCTTATACGGTCCAATCGCGCTGTTCATCTGGACGCGGAAACCACGGTTGATGTGCACGTCGCCCCGATCGTCCTGCCACGGGACGCGGAACATGACCACGCGCTCCGGTTCGACGAGGCGTTCGAGAATGCGCGACTTGCGATATTCCGGCCGGCGGGAGATGACGAGGTCGAGACTGCCGAGGACCTCTTCAACGGCTTGATGGAATTCGGGTTCGGCCGGATTTCTGAAGCGGACTTGACCAAGGACTTCGCGCACGTACGTCGAAGGAGAGCCGTGGGAAGTCGAGGTGAGCGCCATTACGCGTCCTCGCAGCCGTCACCGGGGTTCGCGGTGCTCTTCGACATTGCCCGATGCCTTTCGAGCCCCGAGCTCCGAACCCCGAACCCCGATTCCGTCAGCGACCCACTTTGAATGCGATGAGCTCCTGCGCCGTGCTGCCGCTCGAGCTCTTCGCGTTCAACTCGATCAGGTAATCGCCGCCTGCCAGCGACGAAAGCGGCAGCTCGAACTCGGCCTGACCTCCCGACGATACCTGCACAGGAAGGTCGGACATCGATTGACCGCCGCGATTGAGAAGACGTGCGGTGACGGTCGGCGTCGACCCACCCGGGGCGTAGGCGTCGATGCGCACGAGCATTCGTTCGGCGCGGCTGAACGCGCGATCAGCGGTCGGCGCCGCGCTGGCGTTCGCCTTGATTGCCTGCACTTCGCGCACGGTCCGTGCGCGATAGACGCGCGGTGTGCTGAACGAGACGTCGACCTTGGTGAAGTCCGGGACGGTCAGCTCGCGCGTGACCGAATCCATCACCTGGCCGCGGGCGTTCTCCACGACCATCTTCAACTGCAATTGACCTGGCGGCGCGTCGAAGACTGTGCTGGCCCCGGCGGCCGGGGTCGACGCCGCCGCGCCTGGTGGCGCTGGTGCGCTCGGCGCGGACGCCGCGTCACCGTCCGGCACTCGTCCGCGGAACAGCGGACGACCATCTGGAGCCGTCGCTGTGAGCATGACGCGCGCCGCAGCGTCCCCTTCCGGCCGTTGCTCGCCGGGGGCGGGCGGGACCGGCTCCCAGGAGAACGTCACGCGCGTGCTTCCGCTGTCGGCTCGTGACGTTCCAATCCAGAAGCGGGCGGTGCGGCCGCGGGCCGGCTCGGCGATCGCGTTCAGCGCGGCCGTCACGGCGGATGGAGCTTCGGGCTTCGGCGGCGCGGTCGCTCGCGCGGCATCTTCGGCCGTGTACGCCCAGTAGCCCTTGCGCGCCCGAACATCTGTTCCCTTCCGCGAGACGCGAACCTTGATCTCGTGGAACTTGCCGTCGGTTGGAGCCTGTGTGGAGTTGTAGCCGATCAGATAGTACCCGCTGGCATCGCGGATGATCTGTTTCATGCCGGTCGCGAGATCGTTGCGATTGACGATCGCGCGGCCATCGGTGTTGTCCGCGAGCACGTGCAGCGAATCGAGCGAAGACCTGAGTCCCTGTCGATCGGCCTGCAGGTTGATGCCCTCATTGATGCCGTACTCAAAGACCGCGAGGCCGCGCGGGTCGACGGCGTAAATCGACGTGTTCTGACGATTCGCGACATCGAACACGTCACGAAGATCGCTCAGCAGCGACGCTTCGTTGAAGAACCGCGTCGTATCGTCCACCGTGACGTTCGGGTTTCGCCGCGCGGTGTTCCCGAGGCCCGGCATTGCGGCAACGGGATCGTTGAGCTGGGGCGGGAGCGTGCTCGTGAAGCCCTCGCTCACGAAGATGATCGATTTGCGCCCCTCGCGGAGACCGCTCATCTTGATCGCCGCTCCCTTGAGCGCACCCATCGTCACCTCGTTACGAATCCGCTCGACGGTCGCCGCAGGATAGTAGGCGTACTGCTCCTCGAACGTATTGCGCGGCTCGTAGTTGAACTTGCGCCCCTCGAACTTCTCTATCGCGCTGCTGAGAGACGCGCGGTTGCGCGAGAAGTGAAGATCCGACACGGGCGTGAGCGGATACATGATCGCAACGAGATCCGCAGGCGCGAGCTGGTTCTGGATGAAATCCAGGAGCGGCTTTCGGACTGCCATGTCGTTGCCCCGCCGCACGTGGTAGTCGTCGAGCAGTATCACGAACAACCGGACGTCCGGCCGTGCGGCCTCACGCTCCTCATCCGAGTCGTCCCGAATCTCACGCGGTCTCTCGGCATCGAGCTGCGACGCCTGATCGATCTTGACGACGGAGAACGTTTCGATCTTCTGAGGTTTGCCGTCTTCGCTGATCGCAAATTCTTCGGGCTTCAGATCGAGGACCGGGTTGCCCTGCCGATCTGACACGATGACATCGACGCGGACGAAGTTGATGCCCGACTTGATCGGCGGCTGTTGCGCGCGCTCGGGCGGCTGCGGTTGTTGCGGGGGTTGTTGCTGGCCCTGTTTGTCCGGCGGCGGCGGTTGCTGCGGCGAACCGGCCTGACGGGCTGCAGGCGAAGCAATCGCCAGCATCACAGCAAGAACGACGGTCGAGAACGAGGCGGGGGTTTTCATATGTGTAAGGACGGCCGCGTCCCCTCTTGGCCCTCGGAGACGTCCCCGGCAGGCATCTGGCGTGCGCCTCGAGGCCGAGGCGGGCTTGGCGCGTCTTCCGAGGTTCGCTGTCGCCAATGATAACATTCGACCCGTGTTCACTCGCCGTGAAAACCGGGACGGCGAGGGTTCCACTCGAACCGAGAGAAGGATGTGCCGACGTGCCGCAGGACACCATCGATCACGCTCAGCCCCTGACGCTTCTGGCGGAAGACGAGAGCATCTTTCGTGACAGCGTGCGCGACTTTGCCGACGCAAAAGTACGGCCGCTCGTCCGCGAAATGGACGAGCACGCCAAGATCCCGCGCTCGCTCATCGACGAGCTGTTTCGGCTCGGGGTGATGAGCATCGAGATCCCCGAAGCCTACGGCGGCGCCGGAGGCCGGTTCTTCCATTCGGTGCTGGCCGTCGAGGAGTTTTCACGAGTCGACCCGTCCGTTGGCGTTCTCGTTGACGTCCAGAACACCCTCGTCATCAACGCGGTGCTCCGGTGGGGTACCGAGGACATCAAGCGCCGTTACCTCCCGAAGCTCGCCTCGAGCGTCGTCGGCGCATACGCCCTGTCAGAAGCGGGATCGGGCAGCGATGCCTTCGCGTTGACGAGCCGAGCCCGTCTCGATGGCGACAATTACGTCCTCAGTGGGCGGAAGCTTTGGATCACCAATGGAAACGAAGCCGATCTCTTCATCGTCTTTGCGACCGTCGATCCGGAAGCGGGATACCGCGGCATTACCGCGTTCCTCGTCGAGAGGGCACTTCCAGGCTTCACCGTCGGGAAAAAGGAGGACAAGCTCGGCATCCGCGCGAGCAGCACCTGCGAGCTGATCTTCGAAGACTGCCGCGTGCCGGCCGCCAATGTGCTCGGAGAAGCCGGAAAAGGCTACAAGGTCGCGATCGAAACCCTGAACGAGGGACGCATCGGTATCGGCGCGCAGATGCTCGGTCTTGCCAGAGGCGCTCTCGAGCACGCGATCAAGTACACGAAGGAGCGAAAGCAGTTCGGCAAAGCCGTCGCCGAGTTCCAGGCCGTCCAGCATCAGCTGGCGCGTGCGGCAGTCGACGTCGAAGCCGCGAAGCTCGCGGTCTACAACGCCGCGCGATTGCGCGACGCGGGACGCCCCTTACTGACCGAGGCCGCCATCTGCAAGATCCTGTCGTCGGAAGTCGCCGAGCGCGTCTCCTCGCTTGCCGTGAATCTTTTCGGCGGCAACGGGTTCGTCAAGGACTATCCGGTCGAGAAGCTGTTTCGCGACGCGAAGATCGGTCAGATCTACGAGGGGACGTCCAACCTGCAGCTGCAGACGATTGCGAAGCAGCTTCTCGCGTAGCTCCTCGCGACATCAGCGCTTCGATCCTCTCGGTTCCTCTTGGTCGCCGGCCACCCTCTCGGCGTCGCGCCGCCGCTTGTTCTCGTCCTCGGATGTGTCTCCGATGTAGGTCCGCTCGCCGGCGGTCTCGATCCCGAGCACATCGCCAGGCTGCGCGCGACCATCGGCGTGCGGACTGACGTCGCTCTGCTCGCGCGCGATGGCGTGCTCGCGCGCGAGGCGCTCGCGGGCCGGGGCCTCCGGCCGATACCCGGATCGCTCGACCGGCCGAAGCCGCTCGCGGGAGTAGTTGCTGCTCTGCCACCAGTCCGGCTGGATGTAGTGGCGTCGTGTTTCGTACGGCCACTTATCGCCGGGTTCGAGACGCTCGTCGGGACAGCACGCGACCGACAGCGATGACTCGAACGCGCGTAGATCGTCGTCGGAGAACTCGCGGAAGCGATCTTCGTCGAAGCTCGGGTACTGGCGAATCGCCTCGCGGGAAATGTCGACGCGCAGCGCACCGGCGTCGCGATCGATCCTCGTCACGTGCCCAACAGGAAGAAGGAAGCGGCGTGACTTGAACCAGCCGCCGGAGTCGACGACGGCATAGAGGACACGGGCGGCCGGGATGTCGACGATGAAGCCGTCGATGGCGCCGAGCTTTTCGTCGCCGTACCCTCTGACATCGAGTTCGTCAAAATCCACGACGTCGTCGTCGACGTCATCAGCATCCAGATAACGCAGACGTGAGGCGTAAGTCGTTGTTTCCATGTGTCGGCCCTCCTCTTTGAGGACGGCGTTGCAAGATTGGAGCCGGCGCTCGGCGGGCACAGAGGAGCCGGAGGACACGGACAACCCGGCACCGCGGAGCCACGAAGCGCACGGAGTTCTTAGAGGGGCGAAGCCTCGCTCTCAGGCCAGGATGTGCTCGGCGATGACCATCCGCTGTACTTCGGAGGTTCCTTGATAGATTTCGGTGGCGCGCACGTCACGGAAGAGACGCTCGACAACAGAACCGCGACGATATCCCTTGGACGCGAGAATCTGCATTGCCTTGTCTGCGGCGCGGTGTGCAGCTTCCGAGGCAAACAGCTTCGCCATCGAGGCATCGAGCGTTCTTGGCTGTGAGCCATGCTGCATCGATGAACGCTCGGCTCGCGTCAGCGCAAGACTGCGCGCGACGGTGTCGGCGGCCTTCAAGGTGAGCAGGCGTGCTGCGTCGAGCTCGGTCGCGATGTCCGCGATCATCCATTGGATCGCCTGGTAGTTTCCGATCGGCTGACCGAACGCAGTGTGCGACTTCGCGTGCTCGAGCGCTTCGTCCAGTGCCGCCCGTCCAATCCCGAGCGCCTGCGCTGCAATAGCAACGCGCCCGCCGTCGAGGGCCCAAAGGACGGTCTGGAATCCATTGCCCGGCGCACCGAGCAGCGCGTCCGCCCCGACGCGGACATTCTCGAGTTCGAGGTCCATGCAGCCGAGACCGCGAATGCCCAGCGAATCCGCTGTCGCGACGCGCTCGATGCCTGGCGTATCCATCGGCACCAGGAACACGCTGATCCCGCGACCTCGTGATCCGGGCTGCGTCGCCGCGACGACCAGAACGAGATCGGCAACTTCTGCGTTCGCTACCCAGACCTTGCGTCCGTTGATCACGTACCCGCGGTCGTCGAGCCGGGCGATCGTCTGCTGGTTGCCGGCGTCAGAACCCGCGTTGTCCTCCGAAAGCGCAAACGCCCCGAGCAACGCGCCAGACGCGAGCCCTGGCAGCCAGACCTGCTTCTGCGCCTCGGATCCAAACTCGGCGATCGGTTCCGCCACGAGCGAGTTGTTCACGGCCGCACTGACGGCGATCACCGAGCTCGCTTTGGCTAGTGCTTCGATCGCCAGTGCATAGGCCACGTAGTCGCGCCCCGCACCGCCCCACTGCGTCGGGACGTTGATGCCAAACAGTCCTAGCTTCGCTGCCTCGCGCACCAGCTCACGAGGGAAGGCGCCTTCTTCATCAATCGCCGCGGCGGCAGGAGCGATTCTCGACGTCGCGAACTGCTCGACCTCGCGTTGGAACGTCTTCTGGTCTTCGGTGAGGTCGAGATCCATTTTTATCCGGGGGACTTCGTCCCCGGAACCCCCTTACACGCTCGCTCGCGGGGCCCCACGATCCCCGCTCCGCTCGCGTGGCTCTCTCGCTGTGCTCGTTCGCTCTATCTTCATCTGCGCCGGCACTTACCTTTCGGTAGTGTGCGTCGCCAGGCGCTCGAACACGGGCCTCAGCTTAGCTGCAGTCTGTGGCAATTCCTCCGGCAGAACCCGTGTCGCTCCCACGACCGTCATGTAACTCGTATCGCCGTTCCAGCGCGGGACGATGTGGAGGTGAACGTGATCGACGATCCCGGCGCCGGCAGGCTTGCCGATGTTGATCCCCATGTTGATCCCGTGCGGCGCGTAGGCTTCGCCGAGTGCGATTTCGGATCGCCTGGTCAGCTCGATCAGCTCGCAAAGCTCTTCGGTCGTCCCCTCCTCCAGCTTTCCGATGTGGCGGTTCGGGACGACCATGAGGTGGCCGTTGTTGTACGGGAACAGATTGAGGATGACGAAGCAGGTCTGTCCGCGGAAGACGATCAGATCCGACTGCAGTTGCCCGGTGAGTGCATCACAGAAGACGCAGCTGGCGGACTTGCCGGCGCCGGTCACGTACAGAAGTCTCCACGGCGACCAAAGATAGTCCAGGCGCTAGACTCCTGCGAGGTCCGGATCTGCGCCGGCTTGAGTGATCGGCGCGGTCGACGCGGCGGGTGCGTCCGGCTCGCGATTGATCAGCTCCTTGAGCTCCTTGCCCGGCTTGAAGTACGGCACCTTCTTCGGCGGGACGTCCACCTTGTCACCCGTCTTTGGATTCCGTCCCTTCCGCGGCTCGCGCCGCCTCAGGCGGAAGCTGCCGAATCCGCGCAGCTCGATCTTCTCGCCGCGGTGGAGCGCGTCGATGATGCTCTTGAAAACGGTGTCGACGATGATCTCCGAGTGCTTCTTCGTGAGATCGGACACGCGTGAGACTTCCTCGACGAGCTCCGCCTTGGTCATGCTGCCGGTATTCATAATTCCCCCGAAGGTTTTCGGCCCTGACACCCGGAGCGCGGGACTTTAGTCCCGCGCTCCGGTGACGCGGAGGTGAAGCTCCGCGCTCCGGATGTCGATCGTTGGTCGCCTATTGCTGGTGTTTGAAGTGATCGCCGAGCGTTACTTCCGGTCGTCCGGTCGTCTCCGAATAAGCCTCCCAATCCGCGCGGAACTCGTCGTTCTTCAGCGCGCGGATGCTCAGCCCGATCTTTCGTTCGGCTGGTATCAGCTTGATGATTTTCATCTGATACGTCTCACCCACCTTGAGATCCAGCCGCTCGTCCTTCCCTGCGTGCTGTGAGTCGTCGAACTCGGACACGTGAATCAGTCCTTCGATGCCCTCTGCGAGCTCGACGAAGGCGCCGAAGTTCGTCAGGCGGACAACCTTCCCCTCGACGACGTCGCCGACGTGATGGTGTGAGAAGAATTCGTCCCACACGTCCGTCTGGAGCTGCTTCAGCCCGAGCGAGAGGCGCTGATTCTCGGCGTCGATGTTCAGGACCATCGCCTCGACCGAGTCACCCTTCTTGAGCACTTCAGAAGGATGCTTGAGCCGCTTGCTCCACGACATGTCCGAGATGTGAATCAGCCCGTCGATGCCCTCCTCGACTTCGACGAACGCACCGAACTCGGTGAGATTACGCACCTTGCCGGTAATCGTGGTGCCGATCGGGTACTTCTCCGACAGCTCGTGCCACGGGTTGCTCTCGACCTGCTTGAGGCCGAGCGAAATGCGTCGCGCGCCGGGATCCACGCCGAGCACCATTGCTTCCACCGTGTCGCCGACGTTGAGGATCTTCGACGGGTGCTTGACGCGCTTGCTCCACGACATCTCCGAGACGTGGATCAGGCCCTCGACACCCGGCTCCAGCTCCACGAACGCGCCGTAGTCAGTCAGGCTCACGACCTTCCCCGACATGCGCGCACCAACCGGATATCGTTCGATGACGTTCGACCACGGATCGCTCATCAGCTGCTTGTGCCCCAGGGACACGCGCTCGGTCGCCGGGTCGTACTTCAGGACGATCACGTCGATCTCGTCGTTCACCTTGAACAGCTCCGACGGGTGCGACACGCGGCCCCACGACATGTCGGTGATGTGCAGCAGCCCATCGATGCCGCCCAGATCGATGAACGCGCCGTAATCCGTGATGTTCTTGACGACGCCGCGGAGGACCTTGCCCTCGGCGAGCGTGTCGAGGGTGTGCTTCTTCTTCTCGGCGTTCTCCTCTTCCAGGAGGACCTTGCGCGAGAGCACGATGTTGCCGCGCTTCTTGTTCACTTTGATGACGCGCATCCGCAGCTCCTGGCCGCGCAGCGCGTCGAGATTGCGCACCGGGCGCACATCGATCTGCGATCCAGGCAGGAAGGCGCGCACGCCGATATCGACGGCCAGTCCTCCCTTGATCCTCTCGATCACGCGGCCGATGACGACCTTCTTCTCGGCGTACGCCTTCTCTACGTCGTCCCAGATCTTCATTTTCTCGGCCTTCTCGCGCGAGAGGACGACGTAGCCCTCGCGGTCCTCGGTGCGCTCGAGCAGCACGTCGACGATGTCGCCGGGCTGGACGGAGATCTGGCCGGTTTCGTCGACGAACTCGTCGATCGCGATGATCCCCTCGGACTTGTAGCCGACGTCGACAATGACTTCGGATGGCGTCACTTTCAAAACGGTGCCCTTCACGACCTCGCCTTCCGCGATGTTGCGGAAGCTGCTATCGTAAAGGTCCAGAAGGCGTGCATACTCTTGCGGATCGACTTGATCGTCGAGCGGGGAAAAACCCGATGACTTTTCAGCGGTCCCGGTAGTGCCACCTCCTTGGGGATTGTTGCGTTGCGGTTTCTCAGTTGACATGCGTGACGGGTCCTCCTCGATCGAACTGCCGGGATCTCAGCTCCGGCGGGCTGTAGATTGCTTCTCTTTGAATTTCGATAAGCACTAGAATATACATCACTTACGGACGCAGGTCAACCGCCTGCCGTCGAGCTTGAGGCAAATCAGTCGAAGCTGAGGGGATCACGGCGGGCATTTGGTGCGCGATAGGCTCGACCGACGGTGGCCGCCGATGAGCGAGCGTGATTTAGCGAGTCGATTGGGAGATGGAGAAGCGTATGGCGAAAAAAGGACCGCGTCGGTCGCGATCAGGGAAATCGAGCCGGACGCCCTCGACGAGACGTGCTGGACCCGGCGCCCGCGCAGCGGCTCGGAGCGGTGCTGGGCCGCGACGTTCTTCTGGCGGCAAGAAACGTAACACGGGGCGCCGCACGGCCGGCGCGAAGACACCTAAAAGGAAAGCTTCCCGCAGGGCCACACGACCGAAGGGGGCGCGTCCAACAAGACGGCCCGCCACGCCGCGGACGGGCGGCACCGGACGTGAGGCAGCGCTCGCACAGACACCCGAGACGAGCCGAACGCCTCGCGGCCGAACGAATTCAATGCCGAGACGGCGCTCGAGCGGCCCTCGAACGACGCGACACCCCAACCTGGATCGCGAACGGCGCCAGCTCCGCGAGCTCGAGGAAAACGTTCCTACTCCGCCGTCGAGCCTCGATTTGGATCGGACGCCGTCGGCGGCGCGATCCGGGCGCCACGAGATGCTCGAGACGCAGCACGAGCACAACGAAGTCAGCCCGGTGCTGACCGCCGGCGACGTCGACGCGGATTGGGAGGATGCGTATTCGGTCGGCGACGAGGCGCCGGGCGGAGACAACCCCACGCCGGACCAGGATCGCGTGGACGACATCGGCAAAGCGCTCGGCGTCGAGTACCAGGACAACGAGGAGCTGAAGGCTGCCGACAAGATTGCCGAGCGAGACAAGCATCGTTGGGAGCTCGATCCCGCGTCGTCCGAGGATTACAACGACCGGGACTGAGGTCGGTTTCGGCTTCAGGGCTGCAGCGCATTCTGGCCAGCGGCCAAGAGCCGAAAGCCGCTCTGCGCTAAGGTGCGACGCAATACAGGTATTTGCTTCCTCTTAGATAGATCTCCCGATCAACCAGCGCCGGTGACGCGTCGAAGTGATCGTCCAGCGTGTTGGTTGCGATCACGTCGAACGCCGGCGCTTCCTTGAGCACCGCGGTCATTCCCTCACGTCCCACCACGTAGACGCGACCCGCGGCCGCAACCGGCGACGCGAACACGTTGGGCACGGCATCGATGCGCTGCACCTGATAATGAGGTTTCCCCGTCTTCGCGTCGTACGCCGACAGCACGCCCGAGTTCGTCTTCAGAAGATAGATCACACCGTGATAAAGGAGCGGCGAGGGCACGTACGGGGTGTCGCGATCGAGCGTCCAGACGATCGCGGGTGAGCTCGTGATGTCTCCCTTCGCATCCGCGAGTCGAATTGCCTTCAGGCTGTTCCCGCGAAATCCACTCGTGACGAACACCATGCCGTCCGCGCCCACGGGCGACGGAATCGCGTTCATGGTGAGGCCCGCGCTTTCCCAGATCAGCTGTCCTGTCTCCAGATCGTAGCTGCGCAGGCGGTTCATGCCGGACGTGACGACCTGCAGGCGTCCGTTGCCCTCGACGATCAACGGCGTCGCCCACGTATCGATTTCAGCGCGCTTCATGCGCCAGACCTCCGCGCCGGTGTTCTTGTCGAGTGCGACGATGAACGACTCGCCCTGGTGGTCCCACACGACGACGAGATACTTTCCGTGGAGAGCGGGGGTCGATCCTTCACCGAACTGATTGCGCATGCGCTTGTCGCCGAGATCTTTTTCCCAGATCGGCCTGCCGTTCATGTCGAAGGCATACAGGCCTTGAGACTCGAACGATGCGATCACGTGCTCGCCGTCGGTGATTGCGGAGCTCGACGCCCAGGTGCCGTTGTCGGGGTGCGAGCCTTCCGTCGGCTCCGCCTCACGCACGGTCCGCTCCCAGGCTACCTTGCCATCCTTGCGATTTATGGCCATGACAACGAAACGGTGCGCGAGTCGCGGAGTCACCATCCCGCGCGCCTGATGCGAGGCAGCCGCGTCGACGTCCTTCGGGACTGCCGTCAGCACGAAGACACGATCGCCCCAGACGACCGGCGACGAGGATCCGCGGCCCGGAATCTCGACTTTCCATCGCACGTTCTTCGATTCGCTCCACTCGGTCGGCGGATCCGCCTTGTTGGAGACGCCGGTGGCATACGGACCGCGCCACTGCGGCCAGAACGTCTCGGCTGGGGAATCGATGGCCTTCGCCGCTGCCGTAACCAACAGTGCTGAAAGGACACTGATCAGGCTTGACAATTTGCGCACAGACTTTCTCCACTCGGATAATCGGATGCTCCGTGCCCGAATGTCAGCTTCTCTCAATGCTCGCGGGGCCCCACCCCCGCTCGCGCGGCGGGACCGCCTTCGCGGCCCGCCGCAGCCGCAGGCGCTGCTACCGAGCCACCGAGCCACCGAGCCACCAAACCCCGGCCCCCGGTCGCCGGCCCCCGGTCCCCTCTAGAAACTGTATTTCACCGCGAGCTGAATGATCCGTCCATCATCCGCCGACGTGATTCGGCCGAAACTCGTGGTTCCGACCAGGTTTCCGGGCTGTCCGAACCTCGTCTGGTTGAACAGGTTGAAGGCTTCGGCGCGGAATTGCACGCGATGTCCTCGAGTCAGATC
>JBKPCD010000129.1:0-3150 GCA_046727175.1 Acidobacteriota bacterium
ATCCCACTGGGTCGATCGTAGTTCACTCTCGAGCCGCTCGAGCCCGACCGGAATCTCTGTCAGGACCTGACTCGCAAACGGCACGTGCCCCTCCTCGACCTTCCAGCGCCCGACGTGCAGCACCGGTTGCTGGCTCCTCCAAGGACGCGGTATAAGCTCGACGGGGTCGAGTCCGACGCCGATTAACAGGTCGCTCTGCTCGATCAGAGGCCGCTCGATCGTTCCGTTGGTGAAGACGCCCGCGAACCACCGATGATCGTCGGGCACAACGCCTTTCGCCTTGTAGGTGACCATCGCCGGCAGGGACCTGCGCTCGCAGAAGTGCCGGATCGCGATCGCGTCTTCGCGACGTCGCGCACCGAGGCCCACGAGCAGCAGCGGCTTTCGCGCGCGTCGAATTGTCTGAATCGTCGAGTCATCAAACACTGAAGCTCGTTCTTGTAGGGCGGGGTCTTTGGCAAAATTCTCAAAAACGCATCCTGAACGCGTTTCGGGCACGCTCGCACCAGCCACCTCACCAGGACAATCGAGATGCACCGGCCCGCCTGGTGCTGTGAGTGCAAGGGCAATTGCACGATCGATCGCGTCGCCCGCTGAATCGGCGGTAATCGTCGCCGACCACTTCGTGATCGATGCGAACAGGGACGCGTGGTCCAGCCGCTGATGCTCGAATGCGCGCGCGCTGACAGGATGATTGTCCGTAAAGATGACCAGCGGGGCGCGGTCGAGGAACGCGCACGCGACACCGTTGACGACCGCCGCCGCGCCTGGCCCGAGCGTCGTCAGGCACGCGCCGGGACCGCCGGTGATTTCGGCCTGTGCGATCGCCGCCAGCGCGCCAGCCGTCTCGGTGGACGTCAGCACGAACCGCACGCCGGCACGACTGGCCGCAGCGATCAGATCGAGGTTGCTACCACCGCCCGGCACGCCGAAAAGCGCATGGACGCCAGCATCGCGCAACCGCTCGATTACCAGATCCGCGACGGTCATCGACTCTTAGTATGCTGTCGATAGCCGGATTCGGCTCGGGGTTCGGGATTCGCTGTTCGTTGCCAAAACCAGCGGACCGTGGCCAGCCGGCACGCCCGCGAACCCCGAACCCCGAACACCGAACCCCGATTCGGAGGTTCATTGTCACACACCGACTTGCACGCCGATCTTCGGGCAGGCGTACGCGATCTGTGCAGGGCCTTTCCCGACTCGTACTGGCGCGAGCTCGACGCGCACCGCGCGTACCCCGACGCGTTCGTGAAGGCGCTGACGAATGCCGGTTATCTCGCCGCGTTGATTCCCGAAGAGTTCGGCGGTTCCGGGCTTGGGATCGCCGAAGCATCGATCATCCTCGAAGAGGTCAACAGCAGCGGCGCCAATGCCGGCGCGTGCCACGCGCAGATGTACACGATGGGGATGCTCCTGCGTCACGGATCGGCGGCGCAAAAGCGCGAGTTCCTGCCGAAGATCGCGACCGGCGAACTGCGGCTCCAGGCCTTTGGCGTCACCGAGCCAACGACCGGCTCCGACACGACGCAGCTCAAGACGCTCGCAGTGAAGCGTGCAGACAAGTACGTCATCCGCGGTCAGAAAATCTGGATCTCGCGGGCAGAGCACTCGGATCTCCTCCTGCTCCTTGCGCGGACGACGCCCCTCGAACAGGTGAAAAAGCGGACGGAGGGACTGTCGATTCTGCTCGTGGACATGCGCAGCGCCGTCGGAAACGGCCTGACGATCCGGCCGATTCGCACGATGATGAATCACGCGACGACCGAGCTGTTCTTCGATGATCTGGAGGTGCCGGCTGACACGCTCGTCGGTGAGGAGGGCAAGGGCTTTCGATATCTGCTGGACGGTCTCAACGCCGAACGAATCCTGATCGCCGCTGAATGCGTCGGCGATGGCCGGTGGTTCATCGATCGCGCATCGCGCTACGCGAAGGATCGCGTCGTCTTCGGCCGACCCATAGGGCAGAACCAGGGCGTCCAGTTTCCCATCGCACGTGCGCACGTCAACATCGAGGCGGCCGACTTGATGCGCATTCGCGCCGCCGAGCTGTTCGACCGCGGCGAGCCGTGCGGCGCAGAGGCCAACATGGCGAAGCTGCTCGCGGCCGATGCGTCCTGGGAAGCGGCGAACGTCGCGGTCCAGACGCACGGCGGATTCGGGTTTGCTGAGGACTACGACATCGAGCGCAAGTTCCGCGAGACCCGCCTTTATCAGGTCGCGCCCATCTCGACGAACCTGATCCTCACCTACGTTGCGGAGCACGTGCTGGGACTTCCTCGGAGTTACTGACGAGAGTCGCGCGGTCTAAAGACCGCGCACTACAAAGTTTCAAGACTCAAGACCGTGCCGGACGTCTACCCAGACGGCTCAGAACCAACCGCGCCGGCCACGCGAGAATCAGCACCCACAGCAGCACGAACGGTCCAACCCGCATGAGGAACAGCACCGTCCCGACGATGCTTCCGAATGCGGAAAGAAGCCCGTCCAGCAACGCGTTCTCGAAGCGGCCGGACATCGACGAGGGCCCGAGATCGAGGCTGGCTTTGCGTTCCTCGGAAATCTGCAGCGTGACCGTCGCATACGTCACGCGCCCGGCGAGGTTCTTCCGCTGTGCATCGAGCCGCTCGATTTCCCCACGAACGCGAGCGACCTCACGCTCGGCTTCGAGGACATCCGAGACTTTCCCCGTCCGATGCTGGAGAAGATCGATGAGCCGTTTTTCGGTGTTCCTGGCATTCGAAAGGCGCGCATCGAGGTCCACAACCTGTTCGGTGACGTCATCTCCCGTCTGAGATTCCTCGACGACAGTGCCGAGCCGCTTGAGGCCGGCGAGGGCCGTATCGAGCTTGTCGGCCGGCACGCGAACCGTGGCCGTCAGGCTGCGCGGCTCGCCTCGCGCGCCCGCCGCGTCGATTTGCCCGACGAAGCCGCCGACTTCCTTCAGAACACGATCGAGCGCTGGCCTCACGCTGTCGAAATCGGTCGACAGGATGCGCAGTCTCGCCGTGCGCGCGATGAGCGGCCCCTTGACCGATTCGACCGAGCTGCTCGGAGCCTGATGAATAGAACGCGCTGCCGGCGGAGGTGGTTCCAGCGGAGCGCCGCCGTAAGTGGTGCCAACGGGGGCACGCCCTGCCGGCGGTTGCGGCA
>JBKPCD010000130.1:0-30408 GCA_046727175.1 Acidobacteriota bacterium
CGTCCATACGTGCTCTGGCTGCGCCTGCAGTACGGAGCGAGTGAGCTCGCGCGCGGCGCGTCTGTCACCGATGCCGCCCATGCTGCCGGGTTCGCCGATGCGGCACACTTCACGCGCACGTTCCATCGCATGCTCGGAGCGACACCGCACCAGATCCTCCGGCGAGGGTTGGCCGCCCGTGATTTTCATGTAAGAGTCAACTGATCGTTCGAACACCTTCCTGGATACTCGCTGAAGTGAACGCTGCGGTTTTCCGATAGCGGCGACCGAAACGTAGAATGCCGATGTGCGGCGGCGACCGTGTGTCGACCGATTTTTGCCGATGACAAAAGAGACAGGAACTCCGGTGCACTCCGAGCTGGGCCCACTCATTCGGTCTTATGATCCGTTTGCCGACCTGGATGGACTGCGCGCATGCATCATCGAGCAACAGGAGTTTCATCGAGGGCTGGAATCGTCGTGGCCTGAGGGCCAGGCGATCATCGACGATTACGTGAACTATCTCGAGACGCAGTGCACCCTGCACAACGGGCGGGTCATAGTCGCGGAGTGCGGCGGAGAACTCGTCGGATTTGTGTGCGTGGTGGCTTCGACGAACGGAGAGTCCCCTGACGATCCCGCCCCATTTGCCTGGATTCACGACTCGAATTCGCTCACGTCGAACATTTGCTCGCGCACGAGCTTCACGAAGGGGTTGGTCGGCGTCGAATCCATCACACGACAACGAACCTGCAAACCGCCACAGCCGCGCTCGAGAGCCCGAGCGCGAGCGCCACGGCCGTAGATTCGTGGCGCCGCCTGTGCGTGAACACTGCTCCGGCCATGATCAGGGCAAGACCTGCGGCTGCGATCGCCGTGACGACCGGCAGCACACCGAGACCGAGCGGAACGACGAGACCGACAGCACCCAAGATTTCAGCAAGGGCGATCAAATTGATTTCCAAGCTCGAGAAATCTCTCGCCCACGCCATGCGCGGGTCATCGAGCAGGACCGCCCGATCCCTGGCGAGCTTTGTGGCGCCGGCAACCAGAAAAGCAACGGCGAGATGGGCCTGAACAATCCACAGAACGATATTCACCATGATCGAACCTCGGTCACGAATGTGTCGACGCCCACGAGTTATCGCGAGGCACCAGTTGCTCGTGATGCGTCACGCATTGAGGGATTGCTGAAAAACGCAAACACAAAGAGCACCAAGCCCACGAGGCCCGGAATCAGGCCGACGGTCCACACGCCGGAACTCGAGCCGATCGCGTACAGCATGAGCGAGAGACCAACACCGATCGCGACCAAGATCGCGCCGCTCTGCATCCCGTCCCGCCTGGCTCGATGAGCCCTGTCTTGCGCTCTTCGTTCCAGGCGCGCGTCCTCTTCGCGGACCAACGCGATCACGAGTTGCGCACTCTCGGCCGGCTGCTCCGCAATCCTTCTGAGGAGCGCGTAGCGATCCCGGCTCTTCCGTTCATCGGCGCGGGCGGTGACCCAGTAGGCCACACTCAGAAACGCGAACACTGCAACCGTTGCCGCCGCAATGAAGAGAAATAGCGCCACGTTCGCCATGCATGTCCCTCTGTCCTGCTGAATGAGACACGGCGCGTGGGAGGTGGGTTGCATTTTGTGTGGCAACATGGCCCGCTGGAAAAATGCAACCGGTCACCAGTCGGCTGTGTCCAATTCCAGCAACCGAGCGCGCGATGCCTGGAGAGCTCAATGACGGCTGCGGGGTCCGACGAGGAGGATGCGGCCGATGCCAGCCGCGTCGTGGCTGGCGACCTTGCGGCCTTCGGCGGAATCGTCCAGCGCTGGCAGACTCGGCTTGTCAACCTGGCTTGGCGGTTTTGCCGCGATCGAACCGATGCCGAGGATATGGCCCAAGAAGCATTCGTTCGGGCATTCCGAGGCATTCACACGTTTCGCCGCGACTCGGCGTTCTCCACCTGGTTGACGGCGATCGCGCTGAACACGTATCGCTCGTGGCTTCGCGATGCCCGCCGGCGCCACTCGACGTCGACCTGATACGCGCGCACGACCGCCATTCAGATGCTCTCAGTGAATTGCAGGGTCGGGAGCGGGGGTCCGCCGTACGACAGGCGGTTCTGACATTGCCGCCACGCTATCGCGACCCTATCGTCTTGTACTACTTCAAGGAGACAAACCTCGCCGAGACGGCGCGGGTGCTCGGCTTGCCGGAAGGCACATTGAAGGCACGACTGCATCGCGGCAGGGAGTTGCTGAAGCGGCGCATCGCCGGGCGCGGAGGTGGTGAACGGTGAGCCAGACTGACTTGGACCAACTCGATCAGATCCTGTCATCGGACGACGTGCTCGCGCCGTCGTCGGGGTTTGCTGCCGCGGTCATGGAGGCGGTTCGCGAAGCCGCCAGTGAGCCGCCGCCGTTGCCGTTCCCATGGGGACGATTCGCGGCAGGGCTGCTCGGCTGCAGCATCTGCTCGGCGTCGGCGATCGTACTCATGGACCAGGTTGATTGGTCCATCCTGAACCAGCCCGCCGCGCAACTCTCGGCCGTCGCGCCGGAACTCGGATACGCGGCGGCGGTGCTGGGTCTGAGCGTCGGGTTCCTCCGAGTGCAGCGGACGTTTGCGCGCAGCTAATGGCAGCGTCCCGCCAGACGCGTGGGCAGCCGACGCGCAGTCGACGATGCGGTCAGTAGCAGATTCGCGCTGTCGCTAGTCGTGTTCGACACCGCTGGCGTGCGAGGTGCGCGCGACACCTCTGACGGCCACGAATCCAGTCGCCAGCAATGCGGCAAGGCCGAGCACTGCGAACGCTCCCGCGGTAATCGGTGTGTTCGATAAAGGTACGCCCGCCATGTTCTCCACGACGATGATTCCCGCCAGCAACTCGTAGCCAGCCGCACTCAGCAACACGACACCAATTCGGCGTCGCTCGGACCAGTCAGTGAACGACAACAGCCACGCGAGCAGCGGCAGCACCAGAATCGCGTGCATCATCACCGCGTGCGTTGGCTTGAGTGCTCCCCCGGTCGCGTAGGCGGCCTGCGGGTCTCCGGCGAATACGAGCCGCATACCCTTGGCGATCATCAGTGCGCCGACGATGAGCGACGCGAACAAGGTCACGAATCCAATCCGGATCGCAACCCGGAGGCTGACTGGCACCCCCGGCTGGCTGCGAAACGATACAAGGAGAAGCGTCGCGATGACCACGACCAGAACGAAGCCCCCACCGGCCAGGGTCCGGGCGACTAGCCCATCGAAGGTCGTCTCCAGGTTGAAGTGAGAGGGGACGCCCCGCCACGCCTGCAGCGAGACAAGCAGAGTCTCGACGGCGCACGCAGCCGTGAATCCGCAGAGCAGTATCGACCGCAATCGATCGCTGAGCCGGAGAAAGGCCGCCACCCAGACGATTGTGACCACGGTAAGGCCGAAGGACAGCCCGAACGTCGCAGGCTTGCGCAGCGATACCGGCCCTTCCCAGGATCCGCCGCCGATCGCCAGGATGCCAAGATGGATCAGACCGCTGATGAACAACAGTGCGCCGACGATGTAGCCGGCTCGTTCCACCGTTCGGCCACGCCAAAACGTCCACAGGGACCCGGCGAGCGCCGCCGAAACGCTCCAGGTAGCATGTGCGTTTTGGTCCCACGTTCTGGAGGTCACGTCCAATCTCACGCGATTGTCATCGAACTCGAGCGTCGCGCCGCGACGCGGCGCCACCAGCTCTTACTCACTTCGACGAGAATCAGGGGCCACGCGGTCCACGCCCAGGCCGTCACGAGATACGAAGCCGCGGATGAGCGGATCGGCCGAGGGCGGCGGATCGTGTTGACTCGCAGCGGTCCCAGCTCCAAAGTGAGCGGTTGCGAGAGTGCCTCGAGGGTAGCGAAGGGTTGGACAGCCGGCCGACTGATAGGAGTCACCGATGGCAACGACGACTGGGCAGATGATCCTTGTTGCTGGACCGTATCGCTCAGGGACCGGTGACGATCCCGCCAGAATGGCGGCGAATGTTCGTCTGATGGAAGCCTACGCCCTTCCCCTTTTCCGTGCCGGCCATCTTCCGGTCGTTGGCGAATGGTTCGCCCTTCCTCTCGTGTCGCTCGCGGGCTCTCGCAGGGTTGGAGACGATGCGTTCAATGAAACCTTCCATCCCATTGCCGAACGACTGGTCGCGCGTTGCGATGCCGTGCTCCGTGTCGGCGGTGCGTCTCAGGGCGCGGACCTGATGGTCAGCCTGGCCGAAGCGCGAGGTCTGAGCGTCTATCACCAGCTACGCGAGATCCCAGGCTGCGAATCGTGCGCCGACCCAGGTGTTCGGCCGGTCTGAATGCGTCCGCTGCTTGCGGCTCCGACGCTTCACGGCCTGTCGTCTGCGCTTTTGAATACGTCAGCCACTTGCTCCGCGCGACATCCAAAGCCAATCGTATCGAGTCGGAAGCTCACATTGGGTTGCGCGACCGACCTGATCGCTGGGAAGGTTGCATAGCCGTCACACTCGTCTTCTAGACTCGCTTCCTGTTTCCTTGGTTGGCAGGCAAGAACTTATCGGGAAGCGCTCATGAGTGAAGCGACGCTGACTGCCGACGGTTCAGTGGCGCTCGACCGCCGCGCATCGATCCGCCCCAAGCTGGATGTCGGTTTCGATGGACGCTCGGCGATCGTGTTCTTCAGCCGGGTTGCTTTCGGACTGTTCTTCATCGCCTACAGCGTCTACGTCGACGTGAGCACGAGCGGCGTGCAAACGAGGACGACGTTGCCCTTCCTGCTGCTCGGCGTCGCGCTGTTCATCGCGCTCGGTTTCGAGTTCGTCAACGGCTTTCACGACACGGCGAACGCCGTTGCGACCGTGAGTTACACACATTCCCTGCCAGCACCCATCGCCGTGGTGTGGTCCGGCGTCTTCAACTTTCTCGGGGTCATGGATCGAGCGGC
Source organism: Acidobacteriota bacterium (assembly GCA_046727175.1). Classification (GTDB taxonomy): domain Bacteria; phylum Acidobacteriota; class Vicinamibacteria; order Vicinamibacterales; family 2-12-FULL-66-21; genus JBKPCD01. The sequence goes on from JBKPCD010000130.1 coordinate 4,911, forward strand.
GCGGTCGCGTACGGGATCATCGCGCTCCTCCCGGTAGAACTGATCCTGCAGGTCGGGTCGAGCGCAGGGTTGCGATGGTGTTTGCGCTGCTCATCGGCGCGATCATCTGGAATCTCGGCACGTGGTATCTCGGCCTGCCTGCCTCCAGCTCTCACACGCTGATCGGCTCGATCATTGGCGTTGGCCGCGCGAATCAGCTGATGCCTGCCAGCGGAGGTGCGAGCGGCGTCGACTGGGCGCAGGCGTCCAAGGTCGGGTATTCGCTGCTGTTGTCTCCACTCATCGGGTTCGTTGCCGGTACCTGGCGCCCGAAAACGCGCCACACGTCGCGACCCTTGGTTATCTACCCTGCCGGCCCGACGCTGTTGTCGATCGCTCGCCGCTTGGACAAACCCTCACGGGCTCGGTCTTCGGAGGCCGCAGCTGAGTCGTCGGACTGACCGCGGACGCCTTCCGGGACGACGACCGCATAAAGACCGCGCTCGTGCGGTGAGCTGGTCGATCGCACTCGGTTGGACGCTCTTGCCTTTACGAAACGGCCCGGGAGGTTGGATGACCGGCCGAGATCATGCCAGACTTCCGACCTGACGTCGGGCGCTCCAGTTCTCGACAGCGTCAACGATCTGATCTGCCGTACCGACCCAGTGCCAGATCGTCGCGGAACCCTCTACGCACCGAACGTCAAAAACCCTGGGCCCTGCTGCCACTTCGAGTCGAGCGTCGCCACGTACCCAACCATCTCTGGCGGCGACGGCCCACAGCCGCGCGAGCAAGTCTCTTTGAGCGCGTACCGAATCCGATGACGTGTATCGCAACTTGGAAGTCCGCGTGCCGGATTCGTGGTGAAGGCGGCCACGGATACTAGCACTTCTTCGTGTCAAGCGACAGCGCGTCAGCTCGAACAACACGGGATCAGAAACTCGCACACGTCATCCGGAATTTGTCGCGACGTGACGACGACTTCACGCCGATCGCCTACATCTGCTCCCTGGCGTGAGGTGGCCGCGAATCCCTCCCTTGGCACGGCGACGCCAAACCTTCCGAGGAGCAAAGGCTTCGAAGGCATGGCCATCGCTGCACGGAATTCGCTGCGAGCATGGGCCACGGACCGTGACGTCCGCGATGCTGCATGGCCGATGTCACGACCATCCATGACAGAGCGAGTTATCGTCGTGGACGATGGTCGTGTGATCGCCTTCTCCGATACGATTACAGGCAACGATTCGTGAACGGGAAGAGGACTGAACGTCGGAAGACGTGCTCTCTGCATCCAAGCGAGGATCACATGGCTGAGCTAGAAGCGGACGACATTCAAATCACCCGCGATCGTTTGGCGGAATTGTTGAACGAGGACCTGGCCCGCGAGTATCAAGCCATCATCGCCTACGTCGTTTATTCCCAGGTGCTCAGCGGCGCCGAGTACACGGACATCGCCGCGCAGCTCGAGATTCACGCCAAGCAGGAGCTTGATCATGCTCTGATCATCTCGCGACAGATCGACTACCTCGGAAAGATGCCCGCGGTGGTCCCGAAGCCGGTGCGTACGTCGAAGAACGCGAAAGAGATGCTCCGGTTCGATCTGGACAACGAAAACGACACCATTCGCAATTACCGCGACCGCGTTCGGCAGTGTGAAGCACTGGGCGAGTACGCGCTGGCAGAACAGATCCGCCAGATCCTCGTCCAAGAGCAGGACCACCAGATCGATTTGGCCACCGCGCTCGGCGTGGATGTGCCGGACGTGAGCAGCGGTCCCAAGGCCCGTTCTCTGCGCAAGCGTCGTTGACGGCGGCCTGGGCACCATCTTTCGGCCATGAGCAGCCACTCGCGCGGAAAGCTGCTGCCGTACCACCCGCACGCAGTACGCGTGACTAATGTGTAATTCGCGGTGTCAACCGGCGATGCTCAAACTCTGACGAGGTGTAGCTCGCTTGTATGGCAAGCTCGCGATGGCGCGCGCGACGCCAAGCCCGACGACGAGCAGTGATACACCAATATCGGGCTTCGCGATCATCACGTAAACGGCGGCCAGACCAAGACCGACGCGGAGCCGAAGCGAAGCGCGGAGCAGCGGGTCCGCTGCGGATCGCTGCAACCCCGTCGCCGTCCCGGCTCCGTCGCCGCTCGCAGCCTCGAAGATGGCTCGCGTTCGCGACCGGATTACTGGTCCGCCGATTATTGCCATCAGGATCAAGGCCACGAACGGCACTCGCACCCACGCGAAGTCGTAGACGCCAACCCGCGCGACCAGGTAGATCCCGGACAACGGGATCAGTGCAGACCCGATTCCATAGATGCGCGGCAGGCTCGGCCACACGCGAATCCAGGAAGATGCCTCCCGGTACCCCTCAACCCGCCGCAGCGATGCCAGACAGAGCCACTCCACGGGCACCCCGGCGAACAGCGCGAGGGTGCTTCTGTGACAGGGAGAATTCAGAGATCGAAGGAAGGGTGCCGGGGCACACACGGCTCTTTCTGGTCAAAGACTTAGGCGATACAACGGGATTTGAACGCGATTTTCACGCGCGACGGCTGTCAGCTCCCTATGCTGAGAGGGCCAGCTCACGCAGAAAGTCGAGTCAGAAGATGTACCACGTGGACGAACCCTTCATCGTGACAGACCACGTCGAACACGCACGACGCTCGCTGACGCTTGTTCGAAGAACGGACAGGCGGGGCGCCGTGATCTACGTTGAAGGCCCCTTTCGAGTACCGCTCACGGGCGAGTTGCGGCACAGAGTGCTCGAGCTCCTCCGTCGCGGAGAGCGCACCATCGTCCTGGACCTGTCACGCGTCTCGAGGATCGACGCCGCGGGAGTTGGTCAATTGGTCCGCGCATACAACGTGACGGCCGCGGCCAGCGGCACGCTGCAGCTCGTCCACGCCACGGCCTGGGTGCGCGAAATCCTCGAGCGAGTTGGCTTGTTCGATTTGCTGAGCGCTGGGCGGGAACCCGAACTTCACTGACACCACGTTCAACGCTGTCGCGTTGAGAGTCCCGCCGGCCTAACCGCCGGCGGCGTGCGTTCTCGCTGCGGCCCTCATGCGGCGGTCGAGCCGTGCGTGTTCGTCGCGTGCTTCGAGCAGAATCGGAAGGTCACCATCCGCCTCTGACCATGCGTTGAGGAACCGGTCGTAGGCGCGCACGCTGCCGGCCGCGTCGCCCGCCATCGCAAGGGCGCGTGCCAGACCCAACGGAGCCACGGCATGGAACGGCGAGAAGGGGTCGCTCCCTCGATGATCCAAAATGCGTTGAAACTCCACGGCTGCCTGGGGACCGGAACCGAGCATCAAATACGCCAGACCTCGGAGGTAGAGCGGAGCGAGCGCGGCGATGAAGCCCAACTCGTATGGAGCAACGGCGCGTAGGTATTCGATCGCTGCCTCGGGATGCTTCAGACCGAGCTCGATTCCCGCTCCGACAATCGGCGTGAGCACAGAGTTGATGAAGGTATGTTCGGGGTTCGTCGCCGACAATTCGTTGACGATTGCCTGCGCTTCGAGGTCGGAGCCGCCCATGGCCAGGACCAGGGCGACGCGCAATCGCGGATCGTAGGTCGGGTGATGAGCGAGGACACGAGACGCCACTCGAACGGCCATATCGGTGTTCCCATACGCCAGTTCCATCAGAGTCGACCACGCGAGGTGGCTGGCGCCGATGTCAGGAAAGTTGCGGCGCTCCGCCATCCGTGCCGCCTGTTCGTACAGCTCACGCGCCTCCCGTACACGGCCCGACCAACCGGCCGCCTGGGCGCGCGCCCCGACCATGTCGAACTCACGCGGTCTGTCTCTGGCCCAGTCGAGATGCGCCAGCGCCGCCTGATCGTCGCCCGCCGCGACCGCCAATTGATACAACAGGCGTCGCGTCGGCAGAGTCTCGATCTCGAGCGCCACCGCCCGATGTGCGGTCTGTATCGCGTCGTCGAAGCGGCCGATTCCCCGGTAGGCGTGGGCGAGATTCGAATAGGGATAGCCGTGATTCGGGTTCCGGCGGATCGCTTCCTGCCCTTCCTCGATGGCCAGCGCAAAGGTCCCCAGAAGATTGTGGCTGAACGCGAGGCTGTTCGGCGGCTGGAATTCGAGCGGGAACGACTCCTTCCACTCTTCGAGCGTCTGGTTCGCGCGTGCCTGATCCCCGGTGACCTCGTAGTGATACTGATACGTGATGGACAGGCGGTCGCGCTCGCTGGCTCCTTCCAGCTGCGCGTACGCCAGCTTCGCGTACTCCTTCGCCTGCGCCGACTCGCCCAGATTGCTGTAAATCCTCGACAGGCCGATGTACGCGGCCGCAAACGTCGGATCGATCTCCACCGCCCTGAGGAAGAAGGGGATCGATTCAGCGGGGTGTGATGTGCGCATCAACGCGTCAGCCTGTGCGGAGAGTTGACCGGCTTCCGCCGCGCGCGTGGCCATCGATGCGTACACGTGACCGGATCGATCCATGTCGCCGAGCGCGTAGTACGCGTTCCCGATTTTTTTCAGAATCTCGAAGTCGAGTGACTGCCCGCGATCGTGTGGAAGCCTTGGTAACAGCTCCCGCGCGTGTTCGAGTACCGTGACCGACTGATTGTAGGCGTATCGGCGCGTCGCATTCTGAGCCGCGAGGATCAGGTAGCGAATGGCAGACTCGTACTCGTGGCCCTCCTCGAAATGCAGAGCGATTTCAGCCGCCATCTCGGACGCCATGGGCGCATGCATGGCTTCAAGACCTTCGGCCAAACGACGATGAAACGTCACACGCAGCATCGGGTTGAGCCCGCGGTACAACACCTCACGATACAGCGCGTGTCGGAACTGATACTTGACCGTCGATCCGCCGCCCGGTACCTCACGCGTGCCGGAAACTCTGAGGAACTGTTGCCGATCGACGAGCGTCTCACACATCTCCTCGATGGGCGATGAGTCGCACGCCAGCATCGTCGCGACAGACCAGGCCGTAAAGTGTTGCCCGGCCACACTCGCACATCTGAGGAGCTGTCGCTCCGGGTCGCTGGCGTGCTGCAGCTGCATATCCAGCATCTGTTTGAGTGTCTCGGGCACGCCTGGATCCACCTGGTCGACCGGTACTGTCATCCTCCAGGATCCAGCTGCCATCGACAGCACTCCCCGTTGTGCAAGATGGTCGAGCATGGCAAGCATGAAGAGCGGATTACCGTCCGAGTGGCGGTAGATAACCGACGCAAGCCCCGAGAGATCGCCCGGCGCGAATTCGGCAGCGACGTAGTCAGCCACATCGGATTCTCGAAGGCGTTCGAGCTCCACTTCGTGGCTCAAACGATGGAGCACCAAGTCGTGCTTCAGCGCTTTGAGCGGGCTCCCGGAGACGATCACCTCGGCGGGGCGGAACGTTCCAATCACCAGCAGCTTTGCAGGTTCACGACGCCGAGCAACCGCCGAGATGACGTCCAGTGTCGAGGGGTCTGCCCAGTGCAGATCCTCGAGGATGAGCACGAGTGGAACTGTCTGCGTGATGACTTCGAGCGCCTCGCACAGCTCGCGCACCATTCGATCGCGGGTCGCACCCAGAATCTCTCGCTGCAACGCGGCCTGCTGATCCGGCCGGATGAGCGACGGAAACTGGATCAGCCAGGTGGGAGCGACGCTGACCAGTGTGTCGAGCACGAGTGTCCTCGAGGGTCCGTGAGCGAGCTGGCCAACGGCTTCCAGGATCGGGTAGTACGCCTCCTTGCCGGCAAAGCCCTCCATCGATTGTCCGCGAGCGGCCGTGACACCAGCGGTGGCGGCGCTGTCGCGCTGAATCGCGTCCACAAGAGCGGTTTTTCCAATGCCCGGTTCGCCAAGGACAAACACGATCTGTCGCCGGCCGGCAAGCGCCGCTGACAGGTAACCATTCAAGGTGCGCAGCTCGGATTCTCGTCCGACGAGCCGCGTGGCTTCGCTCGAGACGCTGGGCACGGTCGTCACCACGCGGTCATCGTCGTCGACGACCGGTGCGATGAACTGATAGCCGCGTTTAGGAAAGGTTCGGACGAACCGAGGCGCTTCGACGCGATCGCCGAGGGCCCGGCGGATCTCCAGGATGTATCGCCTCAGGATCTCCGGCTGGACGTAGGTGTCGGGCCACACGGCCTCGAGCAGCTGGTCTTGTGTTACTAGCCGTCCCGGATGTTCAACCAAATACCGCAGTACGGCAAATGGCTTCGGCATGAGCGACACGCGCGTCTCGCCCCGCCACAGGCACTGGTTGTCCACGTCGAGGCGGAACGAGTCGAACGATTTCATGCGCGACTCGGATACCCGATTGCTCCTCACTCTAGCACCCCCGCCAAAATTTCACGGGAAGTTGAACGTGATTTTCACAGCTGCCGCGGCAGGCCCTTGTAAGGTGATTACGCGATGCGAGGGGCATTCGTTCTTCAGCTGGCGTCTGGGACTCAGCCGTCAGAACGCCACTTCGAAGGCCACATCGAAGAGGTCGATACGGGGCGAGAACTGCGTTTCCGATCCACGGAAGAGCTTCTGGCATTCCTTGGCCGATGCGTCACATCCGCTCGAGAGCGCGCTCCCGAATCCGGCGAGCTCAACGCAGCCAGCCCGTGTGAAGAAAATGATTGACCCGGGGACGGCCACGCGCGTTTGCGGTCTCCTCAATCGATGCTGGCCGACACCTTGACGCCCCCATCGGCATATCGGATGCCTGGCGCGAAGTCGTCAAGCGCGCAACGCATGTCGCAGCGACCGAAGCGACGACGTGCCTGCAAGGCGAGTCTGGCACCGGCAAGGAAGTCATCGCGCGGTACATCCACCAGCGCTCACCACGATGGCGCGGGCCATTCATCGCGATCAATTGCGCGGCGTTGCCGGAGCAGCTCCTCGAGTCCGAGCTCTTCGGATTCGAACGTGGAGCGTTCACGGGCGCGCACCAGTCAAAGCCCGGTCTGATTGAATTGGCCGCGGGCGGCGTGTTGTTCCTTGACGAAGTCACTGAGATGTCGCCGTCGGCACAGTCGAAGTTCCTGCGCGTGCTTCAGGAGCGTGAGTTCCTGCGACTGGGAGGTACGCGGCAGGTCAAAGTCAACGTTCGCATTATCGCCGCCACCAATCGAGACCTGGACGATGCAGTTGCGCGGGGGGAATTCCGTGCCGACCTCTATTACCGGTTGAACGTCTTCGATATTCGAATTCCTCCGCTCCGCGAGCGGCGCGACGACATTCTCCCGCTCGCAGCTGGCTTTCTCCGTGAGTTCGCTGATGCCACGACGGAACTGACGCCAGAGGCGACGGAGGCATTGCGGCGTCACGAATGGCCCGGTAATGTCCGTGAGCTGCGAAACGTGCTCGAGCGGGCCCTGATCATGTCCGATGGACCGTTCATCGATGTCGCGCACCTCTGCCTGCGAGCGAGGAAGGATGTTCTACTCGCGAGCATCACCGATCTGGATACCCTCGAGAAACACGCCATTGAACGAGCGATGTGCGAGACCGATGGCAACAAGGTCAGGGCGGCCAAGCAGCTTGGGATATCCCGGATGCAGCTCTACGGTCGGCTCCGGAAGTTCGGACTCGAGACCACGTGATCCGCCCGAACGACAAGACACATGGTAAGGAGGAAGCCTGTCTTCGTTGATGCGGCTGTAGGTGGCCAGGAATGTATTGAGCGAATCGTTGAAATCAGCCAAAGCCGCTAGCGTACGTGCAAGTCCACAGGAGCGATCGCTCGAATGGCGGAGCCTGTGGTCTCCGCTCCGAGTGCCGACGTTCCGCAATCTCCTCATTGCGGACGTGCTCTCCGACATTGGCACCTTCATGCAGAGTGTCGGTGCGGCCTGGTTGATGGTGTCTTTCGGTGCCGGACCGCTGTATGTTGCCCTGACCCAGACCGCATCCTCGCTGCCCTTCTTCGTGCTCGCGCTGCCGGCAGGTTCCATTGGCGATATCGTTGACCGTCGCAAGCTGATCCTGTTCACCCAAGCCTGGATGGTGGCCATCGCGGCGCTGCTCGCGGCGTTGACGTTTGCCGGTGCGATGACGCCGTGGCTGCTGCTCGCCTTCACGTTTGCGATTTCCGCCGGTGACGCGTTCGAAACCCCCACGTGGCGAGCCGTTCTGCCGGAGTTGGTGCCGAAAGCGGATCTGGCCGCCGCGTCGGCCTTGAACGGGATCGAGTTCAACCTCGCGCGCGCCGTCGGTCCGGCGTTCGCCGGCGTGCTGATCGCGGTTGCCGGGGTTGGCGCAGCGTTTGTCGTGAATGCCGTCTCCTTTGCGGGCGTCATCTGGGTGATCGCTCGCTGGAAGCGACCGTCGCGGAGCCGCGTCCTTCCCGCCGAAACGATCGCTGGCGCGACGGTCGCGGCGCTGCGCTACGTGCGTCATTCTCGAGGAATCAGAGCATTGACGGTGCGCTCGGGGATCGTGATGTTTTTCGCGAGTGCGATCCTTGCACTTCTGCCCAGTGTTGCTCAACACGTAGGAAACAGCTCACTCGGGTACGGCTTTCTGCTCGGCTGTTTCGGTGGCGGTGCCATCCTCGGCGCGCTGCTCATGCAGCGCGCCCGCGCGCGCTGGTCGATCGACACGGTTGTGACGACGGCGATTACGATTCTGGGCGTAACCGTCGCCTGGACGGGCATGGTCCACACCCTTAACAAACTCGGGCTATTGATGCTGCTGGCCGGCGCGACATGGATCACGTTCATCTCCCTGTTCTCAGCCCTGGTCCAAAGCATGGCACCCGACTGGGTCCGCGCACGCGTGGTGGCGGTCTTCATGTTGGTTTTCCAGGGCGGCCTAGCGGCCGGGAGTGCCGTCTGGGGGCTGGTCGGCGAACGGGCAGGCGTTCAGGCCGCGCTCTTGTGGGCTGGTGTCAGCTGCGTCGCCACGGCCGCATTCAGCTCCCGTTGGCGACTTCCCACGGCGCCTACGGACATCACCGCCTGGAACCATTGGCGGATGCCGGCGCTGGTCAAGGACCTCGATGTCGCCCTCGAGGACGGTCCAGTGCTTGTGACCGTCGAATACTTCGTCCATGCTGAGCAAGCCAGCGCGTTCGTAGACGCCATGCGAGACTACGAACATGTCCGCCGTCGTGATGGCGCATCGCGGTGGGGTATCTATCGCGATACCGAGGTGCCAGATCGATACGTTGAGACGTTCGTGGTTGGTTCGTGGGCAGAGCACCTGCGGCAACATGCTCGACTGACGCAGGCCGATCGCAAGCTCGAAGACCGCATTTCTGAGCTCGTCCGCGGCCAACCAAAAGTCGAGCACTTGATCGACGCGCGACGAAACATCACTGCACACGCTGGATCGAACGATTGATCGCACGAAGCGTGTCATGTCTCCATTATGCGACCAGCCGATTCAGCACGGCGTTCTCATACACGATGAAGAGGCCAAGCCCGACGCTGAACAACCCAGAGAGACCGCGCAATGTCAGGTTGATGCGCGCGAACTGCATTGTGAGCCGCGCGGGCACACTGACCAGCAAGCTCATGATGGTCATACCCATCATCGAATCGACCCCGAACACCGCGACGTAGGAGAACGCTGCCCAGGGCGATGACATGACCGTCAGCGTGAGGAGCAGCAATGGTGCGCTGCCGGCAAGCCCGTGGACCATCCCGACGAGGAGCGGTCGCCAAACGAGCCATCCGTCTGCGTGCGAATGCGGTGCGACCGCTGTGTGCTCGTGAGTATGGCTCGCGCCTCGGCGTACCAAGGTCCGCAGTACGTCGGCACCGAGGAGGACGAGCATGATGCCGACACACAGTTCGAAGACATGTGCCATTCGGTCGGTCAGTTGGTAACGCAGCAGCAGGACACCGACGCCCGCGATCAGTAGGGCCAGCGTGTGGCCCAAACCCCAGAAGGCGCCGACGAGCGACGAACTCAGCAGACTGCGACGCGCCAGGTAAGAAGTTCGCGCCGCCGGGGCTCAGTTCCGCTCTGGTTCCGGATGCGGCGGGATTTCTGTGCATCGATCGCGCGAAGTTTCAAGACGCGTTCTGCAAGGACGTCCCGGCAGCGGACGCGCGCATCATGGCGGCGACTCAGAAACCTGTGAACGGCTCGGTCTTCACGACATCAGTTCCAGGAGGAGCGTGGAAGACGATTTCGTCGTGGTACATCGTCGCGTCTGAGGACCGGGCGATCAATCCGGAGCTCGAGCGCTTCTACGCCAAGCGAATCGGCGCGACCACGACGGAGATCAAGTCGAGCCACGTGCCATTTCTCTCGCACCCGAAGAGGTCGCCAAGGTCATCGAGGCCGCGGCAACAGCGTCAGCAATCCGATCGACTCAGTAGGAACGCGGAGTTCGTAGAAGAACCATTGCCATGCTGCGAACGCGGCCCAGCGCGCTCGCACTGCCTGCGCGTCTGCACGCATCGTGTGTGTGGGCTCACACAATGGCGTGGAGCAAGGGCCGTGCCCATAAGGGACTGCTTGACGTGAATTTTGCGGAGTTCGGAGAACGGCTTTACAGCGTAAACACCAGGCCAAACATTGCCGCCATGAATGTGGTCACCGCCAGGACAAGAAACGGACCGGGCGCGTCAGGCGATAACGCGGCGGCAACAGAGATGACTGCCCCACTCATGACAAGACGCACCACGCGATTCGAGCGAGACAGTTTGGGCGCGCCGCGAGCTTTGCGTCGCCTGTGCACAAGAACAACCCCGCGAGCACGATCTGGGTTGCGCAGAGAAGCAACAACTCGTACACGCCGGTGTGGGATCGGCGACACCTGACTCGTCGAGTGTGGTGAAGCGAGATCCATACGCGACTTCAGGTGAAGCATTGCCATAGTGCTTAGAAGCCGATTTCAACCAAAAGCACAACCCCGATCGTCATGATGACGATGAGCGCACTCAGGACTTCGCGCAGAAGGTCCGTTCCGCCTATGGTGACCGCGACGCGAGAGCTCATTTCCATCTCCTGACTCGGCTGACGAACAGCAATTGGTGGACCACCTTCGATCCCAAAGGAAAGCGAACATTTCGGCTGTCGGTGTCGGAGGGCGTGTGTGCGCACACGCAGTCGCTGCGTTTCTTTGCACACGATCACGACGGATCGTTAGGGACCGAGCATCGAGGGCCGGCATACCACTTGATGTCGTTACGCGAGTCGCTCAGAGAATTGCGACAGAAATGAGGGGACCGTGACGACTATCGAGAGGCACATAGTTGCGGCGCTCAGAACGACGAAGCGGTGCCCGCACTGCCACTGCGGTAACGTTCGATGGCACGGAATTCTGCGAATATGCGTCGCATGCGGGACTTGGTTCCATTGGCGCGACGCCGTGAGTGAGTCATAAATCCACGTCCGGCTGAGATGCGATCGCGTTGCAAACTCGACGCGAACCCGCCGTCAGGGCGGCAGAGTCATTGAACCGCGCGGGGATTGACGAAGATGCTCGCGACAGTGACACACTTCTCCCTGCCGTTCACATTATGCCGCGCGGCCACGCTACCCCTTTGGGGCGCGCCCTGACCCCCGATAGAGCGACACACCCACCTCGCATTGAATCAATCGAATCACTCGATAGGGGGTCTTGCCCCCGAGCGCGCCGGTCCGACAATCAGCGCCGGTGCCGATGATCGATTAACGGCTGTTCGACACGAGGTTTGTGATGAACGCGACGCTATTCTACGACGCATTCGAAGGGTCACGCGGTTCCATTGCGAGGAAGTCAGTGATGCTCGCGGAGTCGGGGGAACGACGGCCGGTGTCGCGGGCAGAGGAAGCCCGGGCAGCGCAGGGCGCGGTCGGCGGATCGGCGGCGTGGCGCAACGTTCTCAAGCGCGCGTCGCAGGTCGCTGCCACAGAAACGACCGTCTGCGTTCACGGCGAGTCCGGCACCGGCAAGGAAGTGGTCGCGCGGTACGTGCACGGCCTGTCGCCGCGGCGGCGCGGTCCCTTCGTCGCCATCAATTGCGCCGCGCTGCCCGAACAACTACTCGAATCCGAGCTGTTCGGCTTCGAACGTGGCGCATTCACCGGCGCGCTGCAGCACAAACCAGGACAGATCGAACTCGCAGCCGGCGGCGTGCTGTTCCTCGATGAAATCACGGAGATGACGTCGGGCGCCCAAGCGAAGTTCCTGCGCGTGCTGCCAGAGCGCGAATTCATGCGTCTCGGCGGAACGCGCCCGGTCAAGGCGGATGTGCGGATCGTCGCGGCCACGAATCGGAATCTCCGTGACGCGGTCGCGCGAGGGGAGTTCCGTGCGGACCTGTACTACCGTGTGAACGTTTGCGACATTCACATCGCGCCGCTGCGCCAGCGCCGCGACGACATTGCGGTGCTCGCGGCCCGCTTTCTCTCCGAGTTTGCCCAGGCGCCAGGCGGACGGCGGGTACGAGTCGCAATGCGCGTCCATGTGGAAGATATCAATTCGCCGACAGCGTAACCGAGCACGTCGCACGTGCCATGTCACACGCGGCTCAGAGAGCCTTCAACGCCTGAACGATCTCATCGTGCTCCGGGAAGCGATGCGACTTGTACTTGGAGAAGATCAGACGGCCCTCGGCAACGACGTCGAACACACCGCGGGCTCCTTTGACGAGCTCCGGCTCCACACCCAACTCGCGCTTGATTGCGGCGGCCAGCCTGGTCGCCTGTGGAAAGTAGTTTCAGCGCTCGCAGTAGCTGATCTGAATCCGCATGTCAGCTATCGATCATACCGTGCTGCAACGGCTGAGAGCGCGATGATTTCGTCGACGAGTTGTCCCATGTTTCTCTCCTTGAATTGAACCGGTCGACGTTCGCGCCGTCACTGGCCGACAGAGGTCGGTTCGGCAATTCACAGGCCGAGGTCACTTCGGCGCCGGCCGCTGGGTCAGTGTTTAGAGCACCGACGAACGTCTCGCCCTGTGTCCTGGTGAACAGCGGGAATCCGATGCGCGCGCACGACCGACTCACTGATGGGAAGTCGTGAGAGGCGGTGCGTAGGGCACGCATCTGGTGGGTGGCGTCGCGCATCGTCCGTGTCCGTGTCGCGACATACGAGTGCCGAGTCTTTGCGCCGACGGCGATGTAGCCGGTGCGGCGCGGCAGTTGCCTTCATCGGCGGGGAGGAAGGGGCGGCACGCGCGCCCGGCTCGGTGTGCCACAGGAGCGAGTAGCCCAATGCTTCCAGGACGATGCCCCATCGCGCGCGACGGTCCCGCTGTTCGACCACGCCGCCCGATCGCTTCCTCAGGATAAAGGGCGCCATCCAGATCATCCGTCCCCCGACGACGATGATGTACGCGTACGGCGGCATGAGTTCCGTCCCCTTTCGGAATGTTGACGACGTTTCGCGACCAGGGGTGAGCTGACGAGCGGCGAGATCGAGTCGCTCGTTCAGACGGACCCGGAGCTGGGCGTACGCCGCGGAATGCGTCCACCCGCGTCTGCAACGGTGCAGCCTCCAGAGCAGTTGGGCGGGCAATCCCCAGCAACGTCAAGCGTTGCGCTGACGTTCAGATCACGTAAACGATTCACGGGAACGTGAGGGCATGACGGCAAGTCTCATTTAACTGTCGATCGCGCTCCTTACTGAGTTGAATGACGGCAAAGAGCGAGATGCTCGCGAGTTCGGAACGCTGAACGTCCCTGACAAAGCGGGACATGAGATCTCAGCACACGTGTTTCCCGATTTATCCGACTCCTGCTGAAAGAGTCCCAGCGAGCGGCCATGTAATAATTTCGTGAAATTCAAGCCGTTGTGAACTCCTGTTCGAGCGACGCGAGTAGATGTTCGAGCGCACCAGAAATCTCGGCGAGCTCAGATTGCTCTTGGAAGAGCTGTGCTGCGACTTGTGTCGCTTCGAACACGTTATCCGGGACGGCCTTCCCCCCGAAGCGGTTCGCATCGACCGCGAATACTGGTTGTCGCTGCCCGGTGCATTCGCGGACATTCGCGTGGAGCCACTGGGTCAGGCGCCGTACTTCGTGGAAGTGAAGTTCGGCTATACCGACGATACGCTGGTGCGTCACCTCGCCCGCAAGTACGGTTCATCAGTCGAGAGCATCGTCGCAGCCAAGAAGGTCGTTCTCGTCGTCGACGTCGCGGATCGACCAGGTTGGGAACAGCTCGAACAGAGCCTCCGATCGCTGTTGCACGACGGGCTCAGCCTCGAAGTCTGGGACGAGCAGCGCTTGCTCTCGCTGCTCGCCGACCGTTTCGGCGTGAGCATCCCGCACATTACGCCCGAAGATCTCCTGGAAGTGCGGCAGGCGATTGACGGAGCGAAGGGGTTCCATGCGTTTGGTGGATCATCTCTGTCGGAGTACCAACACGATCCACTCAAGGCGGAGCTGCTCTGGCATTTTGGTTTCTGGCGCCTCAAACAGCTTCGCAGCACTGGCCGCTCCAGGGCACGCGACATCCTGCCGCCCGGATCGTATCAAGCGGTCGCGGTGCTGCTGGCGGATCTCTGCTCGTTCTCGAGTTACGTCCGCGACACCGGCGACAGCGAGATTGTGCGGGAGAGCCTGACCTCCTTCTACTCGAAGGCCCGATATCAGATCATCAACAACGGAGGCATGTTGTACCAGTTCGCGGGAGATGAAGTGATTGGGCTGTTTGGCATTCCCGATCATCCCGCGGGATTCACCGACGCGGTGCTCGATACCGCATCCGCGCTCTGCCGAATCGGCGAGTCCGTGACGCAGCATTGGCAGCGACGGATCGACCGCGTCCAGAATGCCACGGGCCTGCACGTCGGGATCGCGCTCGGCGATCTGCAGATCGTCTCTCTGCGTCCTTTCAGCAGGCTGCACGTCGGCGCGATTGGCGACTGCATCAACGTCGCCTCACGACTTCTGGCTCTGGCCGGTCCCAGCGAGGTCGTCGTCAGCAATGCCTTTCACCAAAGGCTGGCGGAGCACAGCCAGGGACGATGCAGCGAGATCGACCCGGTCGAGGCCCGAAACGTCGGACGCATCAGAGCGTGGAAGCTGGCCGGCAATCATTAATGAGGCAGGGAAGGTGGGACTCTCACAGCGCGGTTCTGTGGCTGCACGGTGTTTCGGTCCAGCCCAATATGAGCGCCGAGATAGAGTGTGTTCCCGACCAGTACTGCCTCGCTAGATGAAAGGTCCGTTCTTCCAGGGATTCGCGACGTGACGATGTACTTGCGATCTTCCGACGTCGACCCGTTCATAGTTCGACCCATTCCTCGAAGTGCGCAGCCAAAGCGGTACGCCGCGACTTCAGTCCATCGTAGTAGTCCGACCAATCTTTAATCTTGCCGTCTTCTATGCCCACGATCGACACACCGTGCACAGAGATTGGGAGCTCTCGTGAGAGCCCGCCATAGAAGGGCTCTCTTACGACCGTGTTAAGAATCCATTGGGTGATCACATAGTCGCCGCTCACAAGGATCCTGTCTATCTGCAGCGAAGAGTCTGGATACAGTTCGCGTGCTTTCTGGAAGAATTCAGCCAACCGTTCTCTGTTGCTGAACTCCAGACCGATTCCCCAGTCGTTGAACTGAAACCTTTGGGCAAAGCAAGCAATCGCTTCGTTGATCTCTCCCTTCTTCAGATGCGTCAGCACCGTCATTATCACTTCGCGCTGAACTCCGGTTTCCAGTTGAATGTCACTCATTTAAGATCTCCTTCTTATTGTGCTCTTATTCATAAGACCTCTCCTGAATGCACCATTTGCCTCGCCTTTGTCGACGCACCGATTCTCACGGCTCCATCAGTAGGCGGCATTGAGGGTGCGCAGTTGGCCTCGTGCCGCTAGCCTGGGCTGTCGTTCAAACGGAAGAAAAACGCGAGGTCGAGGTTGTCTCCAACCTGTGGTCGTTCCGGAGCAACTCGGCGGCACGCTCGCCGATGACGACGCAGGGCGCCATGGTGTTGCCGGTCGTCACCCGCGGCATAATCGAACCATCTGCGATCCGAAGGTTTTCGATCCCGTATACCTTAAGATGAGAGTCCACCACGGACATGGAATCGCGCCCCATTTTCGCCGTACACGTCTGATGGTGGTACGTGCTCGCGGCTTCGCGAATGAACGGTATTTCTGCCTGGCAGGTCTGCAAATCTGGGGTCTCACAATCGGGACGGCTCTTCCAGAAGAAGGTGGCCTCGCCGCCATTGTTGCGAGGAGCAAGCGGTTGCTGATATTCCCAGGCACAGCCAATGCCGAAATGATCCTGAAAGTTTTGTCCTACACCTGGAAGGTGCTGAACGACCGGTATTCCGAGTCGTTGTAGTTCGGCTTGATCACCAATGCCAGATAGCATCAGCACCTTCGGCGTATGGATCGCGCCGAGCGACAGCACGACCTCGAGTCCAGCATTGATGCGTTGAACCTTCCCGTCGTACGCGATCTCCACGCCGGCGGCGCGCGTTCTGTCCAAGACAACCTTCGTCACGAACGCGTCCGTGAGCACGGTGAGGTTCGGACGATCCATGTAGGGGAACGCATACGTTCGGAAAACCGAGAGCCGCTTTCCATCGCGCACCCGCAAATCGAGGAGAGAGGCTCCGCCATCGCCTTCCATCAGCACGCCGTTGTTACTGTCAAACGTTGGCATTCCAACGGTACGTGCTCCCTCGACCATTGCGGGGGCGATCGGATTGGGATCGGGCGCTGGCTGCACAAACGCCAATCCGCCACTGCCGCGGCGCCCTGGATCGGCTACGCCGTTCCAGTCCTCGATGTGGCGATAGATCTCGAGTACCGACTCATAGTTCCACGCCGCATCGCCTGACTCCGCTGCGAAGAAATCCCAATCGTGCCTGTGTCCACGCGCCCACGCCAGGACATTGATGCTCGATCCGCCGCCGAGCACCTTGCCCATACTGAGCGGCATGGACCGTCCTTTGAGATGGAGGTTGGGCTGGGCGACGAACTTCCAATCGCGCTCAGTTCCAAGGTTTTCAAACCAGCGACGCGCCTCGCTTATGGTTGGCGCATCATCCGCACCACCAGCTTCGAGCAGCAACACACTGACATCGGGGTCCTCAGCCAGACGTCGCGCCACCACCGAGCCAGACGAGCCGGAACCACAGACGATGAAGTCGTACTGCGACTTGAGATGCTCCCTGAGTCTTTGCTGATTCGCGCCCACACGATCCTCGAAGCCCCGCTCTAACGTGCCTGTCTTGCTTGAACTCATATCAGTATCCTTCCTCGAGAGGCATACACTCAGTGAACCAAACGCACAGATGTGAATCTATTGCCTGATGGTATCGGCTGGTGCTGACACGCGACGGTCGAACCCTACCTCACGAAAACCCGCGTGTGGGGTCGGAGTGCTTCGGGAAGATGTGGAGATGGCTGCCCAACACCATCGTCCAATAGATTCGATTCCCGAGATCTGGTGTCATCGAATCGTGCTTGCGTCCGGTGGTAGCGGACGTGCGCAGCAGACAGGCGCCAAAGCGGCATCAGCGTGATTCGACGTGCGAACACCGTTGTCGCGCGCGCGGCGGATCGCAGTCAGCTGCCTCTTTTCGAAGCTGTAGGTCGGTCACGTAGAGCTGCGACACGTCGGCTCCCGCGTTTCTTGCGTTCATGTTCGGCAATCAACGGCGGAGGCTATTCACCCGATCACCGCGCGCCGCCGGCGGCCTCGATCCGCGAATCCTTCGTGGCGTACCGCGAAGGAGGCCTGATGATGAGCGGCAAGGCACGTCGGCGTCGGTATCGACAATCAGCGGCGGCGGTCCACATTCGCAGGGGACCATGGGGTCATGGCACACTGGGAAGAAGCGCCCCACGGCGGGACCACAGACGGTATCTTGGCCAAGGAGGAACGCCGAATGGAAACTCGGGGACAGGCACAGGAAGCAGCCGGCCCGCAGCGACTCTCCGTGTCCTCGCTCGCGGGACTGTCGGCGCGACTACGGCTCGATGTCGGCGGCCAGCCGGCGCGGATCCTTGAGATCCACGACGGAACCTTCTCAAGCAGCCCGGCGGCGGGTGCCGAGGACGCGGACGCGGTCCTCCAGTGTGACAGCGAGGAAACGGTGGCGGCGTTCAGACGCGGGGAGCTCAACCCGATCGTGGCGATGCTCCAGGGGCGCGTGCATTCCGAGGGGGACGCCGCGCTGGCCATCAGGGTCATCCGGGCACTGCAGGCGGTGTTCCATCCTCCACCGGCCTCCGCGCGCGCCCTGGAGGTCGACGGTGGTGCCCGAAAGGAACGCTAAGCCATGCGCGTGGACACCGTGAGCATCATGGACGGCAACGAGTTCGTGGTCAGCGATGCCCGGGGTGACATCGAGGACTCGCCCACCGACACCCTGGGGCTGTTCCGCGATGACACCCGGTTTCTGTCACGCTGGGTCCTCACCATCAACAACGTCCGCCCCAAGCTGCTGTCCACCGACGACCTGGCGTACTACCGCGTCAACTTCTTCCTGGCGTTGGCGACAGGGACCATCTACTTGGACTCTCGTCTGTCGGTGCAGCGGCAGCGCTCGGTGGACAACGGCTTTCACGAAGAGCTGACGTTGGTCAACCACGACAAGCAGCCGGCGGAGCTGACTGTGCGCGTCGAGGCGGCGGCGGATTTCGCCGACCTGTTCGAGGTAAAAGACGACGACTTGAACAAGAAGGGTGAGCTCTATCGGCGTGTGGAGGACGGAACCCTGACACTCGGCTACCGGCGCGGCACGTTTCAGCGTAAGACCGTCATCACCAGCAGCAGCCCCGCCCAGGTGAGTGAGGATGGCCTCGTCTACCAGATCGCGATCCCGCCGCACGGCCGGTGGTGCACCCGCCTCGACGTCACGGCGATCTCCAACATCGGGCAGCGTCGGAACGGAGTCGGCGCGAGAAAGCCAAAGTACGAGTACGGCGGCACCGAGCCGCGGCCCGAGCTGGACGCGAGTCTCAAGGAGTGGATCTCCGCCGCCCCCAAGCTGGTCTCCGTGTGGACGCCGCTCGAGCGCACGTACCAGCGCAGCCTGGTGGACCTCGCGGCGTTGCGCTTCCATGCCGGAGTCATCCCCGGTGCGCTGCCGGCAGCCGGGCTGCCCTGGTTCATGGCCATCTTCGGGCGCGACAGCCTGATCACCAGCCTTCAGGCGCTGCCGTTCGTGCCCGCGCTGGCGTCGACCACCTTGCGGACGCTCGCCCTCGTCCAGGCGCGCGTCTTCGACCCGTTCCGCGACGAGGAACCGGGCAAGATTCTCCACGAGCTGCGCTTGGGCGAGCTGACGGCGTTCGAGGAGCGCCCGCACTCGCCGTACTACGGGTCCGCCGACAGCACCATGCTGTTCCTGATCCTGCTCGACGAGTACGAGCGCTGGTCAGGCGACCGCACGCTGGTCGTCTCGCTCCAGCGCGAGGCGCGCGCCGCCATCGACTGGATTGATCGCTGGGGCGATCGCGACGGTGACGGATTCGTGGAGTATGAACGGCGCAACGCGGAAACTGGGCTGGAGAACCAGTGCTGGAAGGACTCGTGGGACTCAATCGCCTTCGCGGACGGCACGGTGGCGTCCACGCCGCGGGCCACCTGCGAGCTGCAGGGCTACGTCTACGACGCCAAGATCCGGACGGCACGCCTGGCCCGCTTGGTTTGGGGGGACCCGGCCTGGGCCGATCGCCTCGAGCGCGAAGCCGAGGAGCTCAAGGAGCAGTTCAACGATGCGTTCTGGATCCCAGAGCGCGGGTTTTTCGCCCTTGCCCTCGATGGCGACAAGCGCAAAGTGGACTCGCTGACCTCCAACATCGGCCACCTGCTGTGGAGCGGGATCGCCGATCGGGACAAGGCCCAAAGCTGCGTGCGTCACCTGATGAGCGACGCCCTCTTTTCGGGTTGGGGCGTGCGCACGATGGCGGTCGGGGAGGGATCCTTCAACCCACTCGGCTATCACGTGGGTACGGTTTGGCCGCACGACACGTCGATCGTGGCGTGGGGCCTGTGGCGCTACGGCTACCGGAAGGAGGCGGCGCGGCTCGCCGTGGGGATCCTGGAGGCGGCCGAGCTGTTCCACCACCGTTTGCCCGAGGCCTTCGCCGGCTACGCGCGCGCGGCCACCAAATACCCCGTCGAGTACCCGACCGCCTGCAGCCCTCAGGCCTGGGCGACCGGCGCGCCGCTGCTGTTGCTGCGCGTCGTGCTGGGCCTCGATCCACTCGGCGATCACCTGATCACCGACCCGGCCCTGCCTGAGGCGTTCGGCGAGCTGCAGTTGCTGGACATCCCGGGCCGCTGGGGCCGCATGGACGCGTTCGGCCGCGCCCGCCACCTGACCTGAGGCGTCGGCTTGACTAGAGAAAAGCCGGCGTGCGGCGACGTGCGGCCGGCTGCTCGTCCCAAAGCCCTCGGTGAACACCAAACCGGCTTCCGCGCGGCGAGCTACCTCGAAGTTTGGACAGTGAAACGAGATCGTTTGACGCGCAACTCGCACTCGCGCAGGCTTCGCTCGTGAGCTCCAGTACGTCACACTCCAAAGGTGAGGACGCCGCGAAAGCGCATTCGGCCGCCGAGCATCCGCTCATACGCCTCCGCCACGCGGCTCAGCGGATATCTCTCAATCATTGGATGCACGCCGGTCAACGCGCTGAATTCCATCGTGTCCTGCGCATCTTTCGCTGTGCCGGCGTACGAACCCGCCACTGTGGCGAAATCCCCGTCCCGCAGTGTTCGCAGACGAAACAATGGCCGCCATGCCAACCTACGCCGACGCGTTGACCCTGCTTCCATTCCGTGACGTTGGCGCCCACAGCATCGACCCGTCCGGGGATTCATGACCCGGTACACGAGGAAACTGAAGCCCCGGCCACAGACCCTCTTTGACGAACACATCGCTGTGGCAGATACCGCACGCCTCCACCTTCACGGAAACCTGCCCAGCGGCTGGCTCCGGAATGTCGCGTTCGACCAATTCCCAATCTGCACCGGGCTTGCTGATCTGCGCTGCCGTCATTTTTGTATTCATGAAGTGCTCCGGCAATTGACGAATCTTCTTTCCTTATCTCACAACTCCGTGACGGTCCGATAAAGACACCGTCTCACTCGTGACGGCCATGTTGTCCACCCCACGCGCAATCGTCCATTGGACTTTGGTATCGATTTCGCCGCATCGCCCTGCGCAGGCGGGTTTTGCTGACCGAGACGAAGGTGTCGCCGATACCTTCGTCTCGAGATCTCTCGACAGGTCCAAAGCCAAAAGCCATGAGCCTAGGGCTTGAATGTCACACTGAGCGTCCTCGACGTTAGGAACCTCATGAACGCACGGCGAGCGGAGGCGCAGCCGCCATCAATGACCGTTCGTCGGCGACGGCCAGTCGATCGAACCTGATCCGAAATGCGCGCAAGGTGAGCGTCAGCGACGTCCCGAGCACGAGCGCCCCGTTGACGACGTGCGCGGTGTTGACGAGGGGCTGCAGCCGCGACCAGACGACGAACGCACCAAGCATCGCCTGGAGGGCGATGAGCATCACCAAGAGGGCAGCCGGACGGAGCAGCTCGACGCGAAGGCGATGGTGCACCCAGACGTGGAGCGCGGTGCCGCAGACAGAGACGCCCACGACGAGTGCCACGACGCGATGCGCGAAATGAAGCGCGATCGGGGCTGTCCAGCCAGGCGGCACGAGATGACCGAACGCGAGCGGAAAGTCTGGAATGGCAGGCCCCGCTCCCGTGTGACGCATGGTCGCGCCGAGGAGGATCTGGCAATAGATCAGCGAACTGGTGATGATCGCCAGCTGCCGGAGGCGAGCATCATCAACGGGAGTACGACGTCCGCGCCAGCCCGGAGACGTCAACTGTGCGACGCCGACGATCATGCAGAAAAACAGCTGCGCAAGACCGGCATGCCCGATCGAGATTGGCGCGGGCAAGAAGAATAGTACGGTCATGCCCCCGAGCGTCCCTTGCAGGATGACGGCACCGAGGGCCGCTGCGCCCAGGCGTCTGACCCACCGCCGCGGTTCGCGCAGCCAGATCCAGACCGCGAGGATACTCGTGAGGAGTCCCACTGTGCTCGCGATGAGCCGGTGGCCGTGTTCGTAGAAAATGCCGCCGACCATCTTCTCGAGCGGGAACGAAAACATGAACTGGCCGTAGGTGCTCGGCCAGTCGGGCACAGCCAGGCCGGAGCCCGTGCTTGTGACCATCCCGCCCGCGGCGATCAACAGCACAGTGGATCCCGCAACGAGCTTCGCGTACCGATGCAGCCAGATCATCCCTGAAATCAGCTCCCTCCAGCGCTCCCTGTGGTTCGCTCGATCCCCACGACCTCGATGGTGCCGCTCCGCTCGCGCACGGTCACGAGAACTGGATTCCTCCAGTTCGGATGGCTCGCATGGACGGTCTTTATCGACGCGATCGCGTACCGAAATCCGGCGGCATCTGCGGGTCCCCAGACGTCGTCAGGAATCGCTAGCCGCGGATCCCTGAGGTCGAGTTCCTCTCCGGCGCCGGCCTCTGTGGCTGCTGTATTGTCGAAGGCGATCCAACAGGCCTTGTAGGTGGCCCCTTGCTTTGCCACCCGAAGACGGATCGCCGCGTTATCGAAGGTGAGTTCACCACCGGTCGGGGTTCGCACAACTTCGAAGCGGTCGAGCGGGTTCGTCTGAGCGATCCAGTACGCGACCACCTTGTCGCGTCGCCGGATGATCACGTCGGTCAGATACCGTGCGGCGGCTGGATCGGACAATTCGCCCGTATCGACAATCGCCTTGATTATCTCGTCGCTGAAGCGCGACGCAATACTGGCCGCCCAGAATGCATCGGCGGGATCCATCTGGTCGAACGCGGGCTGCGGGTACTCCGTCTTCCATTTCTGCGGGTCGAAGAAGTCGGCTTCGATGTTGCCCAGGGACGGATTGTCAGGATACCGAACCTTCGTCCAGTCTCGCGTCCACAGTCCAAACGAGACGAGACCCTTTGCGATCTTGTCGCCTTCGATCAGGTACTCGTTGCCGCCTCGCGGCTGCTGCGCCGACGTGCTGCCGCTGCCGAGGTTGGAACCGAAGTCCTGGAGGTAATGCCGGATGTAATGGCGGCCGTCCTCCTCGACGTACGTATCGATGCTGTTGATCGAACGAGCATCGTCGTGATTCAGCCAGGCCGCGAACACGCGCATCCCCCGCAGCTCGCGCCGCCGCTCATGCGGATAAATGTCGTTCGGATCGTCTGGGCGCACGCCGGTATAGCGAAACTGCCCGACAACCTGGCCCGGCACGTATCGGCTCGCAAGCGCGCGAATCAAGCCAGTCGCCGTTCGCGGCGTGTTCTTGAGCCACTGCTCGACGTCGGCCATGTCGATCGGGCGCTTGCTTCCGGACTCGGTTCGGATTTTGGCGCCGGGCAGGACGTCCAGTCTCGACTCGTCGAACGTCACGATGAAATCCTCGGGCACGTGGTAGCCAATCGCATGAAAGATCTTCGTTGAGATCACCTCGACCGACGAGGGGAGCTCGGGGAACTTCGCTGGATCCAACTTGATCAAGTACGTGTCGCCGCGCGCGTCTCGGATGGTGAACTTCGGCGTGATGCCCGCGTCGGGACGGCCGGAGACGTGCCACATGCCCGGCGCCGGCCCGTCGACCTGGTTTGGACCGCGAACCACTTCGTCGATCGTCATGTCGTGGCGACCGAGGCGGTTGGTGAACCAGCTGGAGTCCGGTACTTCGCCGAGTGTGTTCACGTTGAGCGCCGGGCCGCGAGAGCGCACCGACCCGACGAACGTCTCGTTCACGAACTCGTAGCTCTTCGAGAGGTCGAATTCCGCTACGGGAGAAATATTGCGACTGTCTGCGTCGCGCCAGATCGGATCGTCGGGATAAAAACGTCTGTCCAGGTTTCTCTTCCACGACTCGAGCTGCTGCGCGTCAAGACGCGGTGTGGACACGACTGCAGCGCCGATCGCGGCGAGCGTGGCTAGGAGCGCCAGCGCGCGGAAGGGACGAGCGATGTGCTTAGAAGGCATGTTCGAACCTCAGGAGCGGAATGAAGCCTTCGCGGCTGAACGCAAGATCCAGGCGCGCGACGAAGGCGCTGTTGCTGTGGAATCTGAACCCGACGCCATACGAGACGTCCATATCCCCAAGCTTGAGGTCTTTGCGTTCGGCGGCCACTGTGCCGGCGTCGACGAACAAGGCGCCGTCGAGCGCCCACCACGCTTCCCATCGGTACTCGGCCGTCAGGAGCAGGCCGTTGCGATCCCGGAAACGGAACTCCCGGAAGCCGCGAAGCGCCCGGGCACCGCCGAGCGTAGGCTGGAAGTAGAACGGCACCTGCGCCCCGGCATCTGCATCGGTAAAGACCGCAGCCGCATGGAGTGCAATGGTCCGATAGCGGTCTGGAATGGGCACGTACTGTTGGAGGTCGATTGAGACCCGGCGGAAGCCGAACGCGTCGAGGTCACGATCGCGGTAGTCGGAGAACTGTACACCGTAGCGACCGCCCGAGTGCGGGTGGAGCGGATTGTCGCGCCAGTCGAGCGCAACGGATGCATCGCTGCGCACGAAGTAGTCCGGCTGTCTCTGGTAACCTGGGATCGTCGTAGGATCGAAGAGCTCCTCGGTCGAGGGAAAGCGGTCGTCGGTGCCTGCTCCGATCCTCGGCCTGAGGTACGAAACGCCGCCCCCGACGTCAATTAATCTCACGGGCGTCCACCGCAGCTCTGCCCCTGCTTCCGTGCTCCGCAGCAGGTAATTGGTCCGGTTCTCCTCCAGGCTGTCCTGGCTAAACCCGAAGAAGTCTTCCTGCGGAAACTCGAAATGCTGCGCGTGGACGCGCACGCCCAGCGGTGCGCCGCCGAGACGGTAAACGTTGAGACTCGCTCCGCCTCGAAGGTAGCCGGCCGTGCTGTACGCCGCAACGGTATCGAGCTCCACGCGGTTCGCGCGGTTGGGATCCGCGGCTGGGCGAGTGGGGCCGAGATCGTGCGTGAACCCGATGGCGAACTTTATTCCTGCACCGGCAGGGAAGTTCCCGTCGGCGAGGTGCAGCCCGTGCCACCTCTGGAAGATGAACGGCGTGCCGAACCCATTGTCGTATCGATACAGAAAACGTTCGACCTTCGACCGCTGGGGCGGTGACGTCTCGGTCGCCTTCTTCTCCCGCTCTGCAGCCAGCAGTGCGGCTCGCGAGCCCGATGACGTCTGGTCCGCGTCTTGGGCTGAAACAGGCGCAGCCGCCGCCACCAGCAGCAACAGGACCCATGAATGAGCAGTCGACATCGATCACCTCCTCCTCAATCGGTCGCGATCCGGGCAAGGAGGATGCCCAACAGCCGCCACGCGGAGCTCCGTGGTCGCTGCCTGGTTTTCCAGAGACAAGTCAAGCAGTTATGAAAGGCTTCAGCCTGGCGAGTCGCTCAATCGACAGCGGGGGCTCGCCAAAGTGTACGAGGAAAGACAGACGCTGTTTGCAGGCGCGCACCGATCGGAAGGGTGCGCCGGCTAACGAACAAGGGTTTGTTCGCCACAGAAAGTCATCATCGAGGTCTTCCGATGACGGTGCCTTGAACGAACAGACCTGACAGCCGTGGCGGAGGCTTCGGTCCACGGCGGCATCATGCCGAGTTTCCGAGTTCACGATCGCGGCTGCCGAAAGGCGGTACGTGT
>JBKPCD010000131.1:0-25968 GCA_046727175.1 Acidobacteriota bacterium
ACCGCGGATCCGACAAACGCCGCTGTGTCGAAGCCACCTCCCCGCAGAATTTCCGCAAGCGTCGTCTGCGCGTCGGTCAGCGCCGGATCGGCGTTATCGCGCACCGCGTGATGCGTCGGGAGTAGACCTGTGAACAGACTGCAGTGCGCCGGCAGTGTCAGCGGGACGCTCGACGTCGCTTGCTCGAAAACGACGCCCTCGCGCGCGAGACGATCGAGCGCCGGTGTCTCGAGATTCGTCCCGCCGTAGGCCGGGAGCGCGTCTGCGCGTGTCGTGTCCAGCGTGATGATCAGCACGTTCAGAGGCCGGCGCGGCCCGTTTCCGACATGCCCCGTCAGGATCAGCGGGAAAATGCTGGCGAGCAGCAGCACCTTCCTGCTGGCAGTAGGACCACTGAAGCAGTGCGACGCCATGGCTGTTCAGGAGCGTCGTGTCAGGACGAACTCGTGCTGACCAACGCACGAGGAGCTGAAGTTGACGTAAAAGCCTGTGAGGCTCGGCAAAAGACCGATTACACCGTCGAGAGATCCTGACAGTCCTGAGGGTGACGGCGTGGTCGTGACCTTGCCCGAGACAACGAGCAAGCTTGCGGGAGAGAACTGCTCGACGAGGTCGAAGGACCTGTCGAAGTAGAAGTAGTAATCGATCGTGACCCCCCGAATCTCGAACATCACCGTGCCGCCGTTCACCGTGCCGGTGAAGTTGGCCGCCGTCAAGGGTGCGCCGCTCAGCGCCACGTTCAGTCGAGGGCCGGTCTGGGTAATCGTCGCGTCGTAGGCACGGACCTTGGCCTCCGGCGGCAACGCCCAAGGTACGTTTGACGCACACCGGGAGCTCGCTGTGATCGTGAGTCGGTACGACCCTGCGAAATCGCCTCGCGATGTGAACGCGAAATCAGACCTCGCGTCGGCCGTCACCGTGAGACGGTTTACCTGCTCGGGATATCCCTGCCCGGAAACGCGTACTTCGATATCACCAGCCACATCGTAGAGTCGGTAAATGCCAGCTGCGTCGCTCCTCGTTGACATGCTCGCGCGTGAGCCATTGAGGAGATCAACCGTCATGCCGGCGAGAGGGATGCCGGAGTCGCTCACGAGCCCGGTCAACCGGAACCTCCCCGGCGTAAGAACAAGCACTTCGAGACCGGCCCGCTTTCCATTGTTTTCAGCGGCAATAGTTGCTTCACCAGCTCTGCCGGCGGTCGCCTCGCCGCTCGCCGAGATCGCCAACACTCCATCGTCGGACGAGCGCCACGTGACGGTGGTGGTGAGGTCTCGCGTCGCGCCATCGGACATCTGGCCGATCGCTGTGTATCGCGCGGTCGTGCCTGGCGGCACCGACACAGGGCCTTCGATCCGAATGCTCTGAAGGCTCGTGGCCCCGGCCGGCTGTGTCGGCGGAGGCGCCATTACTGATGGCCGCGTCGGCGATTTCTCGCACGCCGAGACCGAGACGACGAGGAGGGCCGTCACACACGTAATGGTCGTAAATCGTGACATGGTGGCCTCCGATCTGTTCGCGTAGCCCCCGACGCCCGATCGCGTACCACTGTGAACTCGATGCACCTTAATAACGTTCCTCCGACGGATTTCGAACACGGGTCGCCGGTCGCGTATCACTGTGAGCCTCCAGCGCAGACAAGTCCTAAGAACTTCATGAGGTTTTCTTTCTTTTTTGCTGGGGGCCGAGGCTGACGGTGGATCGGATCGAGCAAATCAACACGCGGCCGGCGCAGGACCGCATTCGACTCGAGAAATTGCGGTATCCTCTTGCGTTACATTCCAATCAGAGGACCGTGGAGACATGGCGACCGAATCGATATCCCTGAACGACCTGCGCGGTCTCTTTGCAGTCCCTCCGCTCCCCCGCAGGCGCGACGCACGCCGCACGCTGGACTTCGACGCCGCCGAGTGTGTGGCGCGACACATCGAGGCCGGCGGCGTGACGCGGTATCTCTACGGCGGAAATGCGTTCCTCTACCATATCGCGCTCGACGAGTACGAGGACCTTCTGGGCTGGTCGTCGGGATTCAGCCCTCCGCGATGGCCGATCCCCAGCGTCGGTCCGTCGTTCGGGCGCGCCATCGACCAGGCGCGACTCATTCGGCAGCACGCGTTCACCTGCGCGATGCTGCTACCCTGCAGCGATCCTCGCGACGCACGCGGAATGGAGGCTGGCGTGCGCGAGATCGTCGACGCCGCCGGGCTGCCGCTGATCCTGTATCTCAAATCGGAAGACGCGTTTGGACCCGATCTGGAGGCTGGCCTCGACGCAATAGCCAGGCTCGTCGATCGCGGCGCAGCCATCGCGATCAAGTACGCCGTCGTCCGGGACGACCCGGGCACCGACGCATATCTCGATGGCTTGCTGCGACGCGTCGAACGTCGTCGCGTGATCAGCGGCATGGGTGAACGACCGGCAGTCGTTCACCTGCGAGATTTCGAGCTTGGCGGAATGACAACCGGGTCCGGGTGCATTGCTCCGCGACAGAGCAACGCGCTGCTGACGGCGTGCCTCGAGAGGGACTGGACGCGCGCGGAGTCTTTACGCGCCGGGTTCATGCCCCTCGAAGATCTTCGCGACGCATGGGGGCCGGCGCGCGTGCTCCACCACGCGACGGAGCTGGCAGGAATCGCGCCGACTGGACCCATTCCGCCGTACGTTTCCGCGCTCGACCACCGACAGCTCGAGGAGCTCGCGCCGGTCGCGCGCGAGCTGCGGGAGCACGACGCGTGAGTCGTCCACGAAAATCGCCGGCCGAGCTGCGGAGCCACCGCTGGTTCGGCAAGGACGATCTGCGATCGTTCGGTCATCGGTCGCGCGCCAAGGGTGCCGGATTCGCCGGCGAAGACTTCGCGGGCAAACCGATCATCGCAATCCTGAACACGTGGAGCGATGCCAACCCCTGTCACACGCACTTCAAGCTGCGGGCGGAGGACGTGAAACGCGGCGTCTGGCAGGCGGGCGGCTTCCCCATGGAGATCCCGCTTCTGACGCTGGGGGAGACGCTCATGAAGCCCACCACGATGCTGTATCGCAACCTCCTCGCGATGGAGGCAGAGGAGGCGCTCCGCTCTTACCCGGTCGACGGCGCCGTGCTCCTCGGCGGCTGCGACAAGACCGTGCCTGCGCTCATCATGGGCGCGACGAGCGCGAACCTGCCGGCAATTTTCGTCCCGGCAGGACCAATGCTGCGCGGCAACTGGCGCGGACAGCCGCTCGGGTCGGGCACCGACGTCTGGAAGTACTGGGCGGAACGGCGCGCCGGGACGATCGACGAGTGCACCTGGCGCGAGATGGAAGACGGCATCGCCCGGTCGTTCGGCACGTGCATGACCATGGGAACGGCGTCGACAATGGCCGCAGCGGCGGAAGCGCTCGGCATGACGCTGCCCGGTGCATCCTCGATACCTGCAGCGGATTCGGGACACGCGCGCATGGCCTCCGCAGCCGGCCGCCGTATCGTCGAGATGGTCTGGGAAGATTTGACGCCGCGCGAGATCCTCACGACGAACGCGTTCGAGAATGCGGTGACGACGGCAATGGCGCTCGGAGGATCCACGAACGCGATCATCCACCTGATCGCGATGGCCGGACGCGCCGGAGCGTCGCTGGATCTCGATCGCTTCGACGCGTTGTCGCGACGGACGCCATGGCTCGCGAACGTCCGGCCGTCCGGCCGGTACCTCATGGAGGACTTCTTCTACGCCGGCGGGCTGCGCGGTGTTCTGGATCGCTTACGCGATCTCCTGCACCTCGAATCCGTGACGGTAATGGGCCGACCGCTTGACGAGCAGCTCGAGGGTATCGTCATCAGCAATGACGACGTGATTGCCCCGCGCGAGCGACCGCTCGGTCCGGAGGGCGGCGTTGCCGTGCTACGCGGTAATCTCGCGCCTGACGGAGCGGTGATCAAACATACCGCCGCAGAGCCGCGACTGCTCCGTCATGGGGGGCCCGCCGTCGTGTTTCGGAACTACAACGACCTCGAGGCGCGGATCGATGATCCCGCCCTGCCGGTGTCGCCGGACACGGTCCTCGTCCTCCAGAACGCCGGTCCGCTCGGCGCGCCCGGCATGCCCGAATGGGGCATGCTGCCGATCCCGAAGAAGCTTCTCGCACAAGGCGTGCGCGACATGGTGCGCATTTCCGACGCGCGTATGAGCGGCACGAGCTACGGCACGTGCATCTTGCACGTCGCGCCCGAGTCGTTCGTCGGCGGCCCGCTCGCGTTCGTGGAGGACGGCGACGTGATCGAGCTCGACGTCCCGGCGCGCCGGCTGACGTTGCGCGTGTCCGACGAGGATCTCGCGCGACGAAAGGCCGCGTGGACACCGCGCGCGGTGCCGTACTCGCGAGGGTTCGGCCACATGTACGCCCGCCACGTGACACAGGCCAATCGCGGCTGCGACTTCGACTTCCTCGAGGGCACCGCCCCGGTACCGGAACCGGAGATTCATTAATCGCGACACGTCGAGTAGGTATGCGCCGCGGCAGGCGCAGAAAAGGAGGACACATGTTTGCCGGAGGACTCGTCACGGTCTTCGTCACCGACATGGACCGCTCGGTCCGCTTCTACACGGAACAGCTCGGCCTGAAGCTCTCGCAGCGGTACGAGAATCACTTCGCGATGATCGACGCCGGACGCGGCTTCATGATCGGCCTGCATCCCACCGCCACGGCTGCTCCCGCCAGCAATCCGAAAACCGGGATTTCCATCAGTCTGTCCTTGACGGGTTCAATCGAGGATGCCGTCGCCACTCTCAAAGGCCGCGGCGTCAACTTCGTTGGGTCAATCATCAACGAAGGAAAGGCCGGAAAGTTCGCGTTCCTGACCGATCCTGATGGGAATTCTTTGTACCTGTCGGAATTAAAGGACGAGTACAAGCACGACGCGGCCGGCGTTCGCTGAACCAGCCGCTGTCGACTCACGGTCGTTCCGTGGTAAGGATCTCGCCGTGAATCGACGCGAATTCATCACAAGAGCCGCTGCGACGAGTGCGCTCACAAGTATCGCGACGCCCGCGACGTCGCAGAAACCGGCCTCGGCGCCGGGTGATCGCGAGCTGTGGGTTGGGGTCGCGCGCAAGCTCGCGGATCCTGTTCTAACGAATCTCGCACGCGGCACCCTGAAGGCCCGCATGCCGGTCGAGCAGGCTGCAGGCGCCAACCGGCAGAACGTCACACATCTCGAGGCGCTCGGCCGACTGATGGCGGGCATCGCGCCGTGGCTCGAGCTCGCGCCGGACGAGACACCCGAAGGGCGGCTGCGCGCCAACTATCGCGGGCTCGCCATATCCGCCATCTCACGCGCCGTCGATCCCGGCTCGCCGGACTTCATGAACTTCACGCGGGAGCGTCAACCGCTCGTCGATGCGGCCTTTCTCGCGCAAGGCCTGCTCCGCGCACCGCAAGGCGTCCGCGATGCGCTCGATCCCGTCACGAGGCGCAACCTCATTGCGGCGCTCGAATCCACACGCGCGATCGTGCCTGGATTCAACAACTGGCTGCTGTTCGCGGCGATGGTCGAAGCAGGGCTCTCGAGCCTCGGCGCCAACTGGGACCGCGTCCGGGTCGACTACGCCGTGCGCCAGCACGAGGCTTGGTACAAGGGCGACGGGATCTACGGCGATGGACCGGACTTCCACTGGGACTACTACAATAGCTTCGTGATCCACCCCATGCTGCTCGACGTCCTCGAGACCTGTCAGCAGGAGAACGCGGCGTGGAAGGAGATCGCCGGTCGCGCGGCGGCACGCGCGCGTCGGTACGCGGCGATTCAGGAGCGACTTATCGGGCCGGACGGGAGCTTCCCTGCAATCGGCCGATCACTCGCGTACAGATGTGGCGCGTTCCATCTGCTCGCTCGCCAGGCACTGACTCACTCGTTGCCTGATGGTGTAAGTCCAGCGCAGGTTCGAGGCGCGCTGGGCGCCGTTATCCGCCGCACGGCCGAAGCACCAGACACGTTCGACAACGACGGCTGGCTCCGCATCGGCTTCTGCGGCCATCAGCCGGGAATCGGCGAGACGTATATCTCGACAGGCAGCTTGTATCTCTGCGCGGTGGGGTTATTGCCATTAGGGCTGCCGCCGAGCGACGAATTCTGGTCCTCGCCGGCGCAGCCCTGGACAACTGTCAAAGCGTGGTCGGGGCAGCCGTTCCCGATCGATCACGCGCTCTAGGCAGGATGCTGAATAGCGCATCCTGCATGAGGTTCCTGGTTCACAGGTTCCCAGTTCCCAGTTCTAGTGTTCTGATTACGGCGCAGAACCAAGCGTCCTAGAACCGGGAACGGGGAACCAGTGAACCTCGCCGGGCGCGCTTTTCAGCCGCCTTTCAGAATTTCACCTTTGCTGCGAGCTGTACCTGCCGTTCGACGGTTCCGCAGAGCGAGCAGGACGGGCTCGAGAGCATGGCGGTAATCCTTCCGCCCTGCGCGTTGTCGAACGTCGTGTTCGGGTTCGCGAACTGCGGGTGATTGAGGAGGTTGAACGCTTCGATCCGGAATTCGGTGTTGAAGCGGCCGATCCTCGTGTTCTTGATGAGCGACGCGTCGATGTTGAACGACCCGGGTCCGCGGATGATCCCGCGGCCCGCATTTCCGTAGGTCCCGGTAATGTCCGGCGTCCGAACGAAGCAATCCAGGTCGTACCATCTGTCGATCGTCGGGTTGCTCAGATTTCCGTCACAGATGCGATTGGGCCGGTTGCCGGTGTTGGTGGACTGAACGTTCTGCGTCTGCGTGATCGTCAGCGGCAGCCCGCCGCGAACCAGCACGATGCCGTTCAGCTGCCATCCGCCGTAAAGCTTCCCGGTCGCCCATGGCAGTTCGTAAATCCAGCTCGACGTGAACGTGTGTGTGATGTCGTACTCGGATGGCCCGCGGTTGTACTGCAGATCGTAGGCGTTGGTGATTCCTGCTTCGTTGTCGGACGCGAAGTCCATCGACTTGCCAAACGTGTACGAGTTCAAGAAGGAGAAGTTGTTCGCGAACCGCCGCTGGAATTTGAGCAGCAGGCCGTGGTAGTCGACCTCACCGATACTTTTCGAGGTGCTCACTTGCCGCAGCGCCGGCGCCGTCGCGATGAACGGACGGTTCACGTTCGCGTCGGTTACGCCCACGACCGGCGGTGCCTGGTTGATATCCACTTTCAGCACCATCTGACGGCCCTGCGATCCGACGTAGGCGACTTCCGTCATGTAATTGGTGCCGAACGCCCGCTGGAAGTTGAGGTTCCATTGACGCGCATAGGCGTCCCTGAAGTCGACGTCGAACGCCGAGCGCGTGTTGCCCGCGGGCAGCGCGTTCGGGTCGACGCCGGTCGGCACCTCCAGCCCGGTCCGCATCAGCAGGTTCGTGCCGTAGCTGGTCGGGTTCGGCTGAAGCGCGGTCGCCTGAAGGAACGGCTGATTCTGGGCCTTCGACGACGACGTGCCGCCGGGTGAGAAGTTCCAGAACACGCCGAAGCCTCCGCGGATCGTCGTCTTTCCGTTACCGGTCAAATCGTAGGCGAATCCGAACCGGGGGCCGAAATCGCGCTTCGAGTAGGTCTGGAGATATCGGCCGACCTTCACGCCGGCAATGACCGCATCATCACTCGCAATGACCGCATGGCCGTTTGTCGGATCGATGTTCGACTGGCGATTGTCGACTTCGATATATGGCGGATACACGTCCCAACGAAGTCCCATGTTGACCGTCAACTTGCTCGTCGTTCGCCAGTCGTCCTGAACGTAAAGCGAATACTCGGGACGCTTTTCCAGGTACGTTTCTACCTCGCCGGTCGCCGTCAGCGACGAGAGGTTTCTGATTTTCTGTGACGTGAGCCCAAGGAGGAAGCTGGCGACGTCAAAGCCGGTCGAGCTGTTGACGACGCATCCTGCCGGCTGACCGGCACAGTTCGAGGTTTGATTGTTGTTGAACTGGAACTGGCCGACGATGTTGTCGGAGTTCAGGATTTCACGCGAGCGGAGAGTGAGGCTGCCGCCGGCCTTCAGCGTGTGTTTGCCGGTGCTCCGGGTGATGTTATCGAAGAACTGGAAGTCGTTCTGATTCGTGATGAGCGGCTGGTTGCTGTTGGAGCCGAGGTCCCGAACGTTCTGGAAGTCGATCTGTGTCATCGCCGACGTGGCGGGGCTGAAGTTGATCCCCGGGATGCCAACAGCAGCGGCCGGATTCGCGCCGTAGTCGATCGGCGTCATGAAGAACTTGATCTGCGACCATCCGAAGCGGAACTCGTTGAGCCATTGGCTGCTCAACGTGTGCGTGTCGTTGAACGCCAGGCTCTGCGCCTTGATCCTGCCCTCACCGGCGCCGAACGTTGCGCCGTTGTCTCCGTGGGGGAGCGTCGCCGGCTGCAGGCGATGCGTCTTCTGGAAGCTGTAGCGCACGAAGAACCGGTTGCTCGTCGTCAGGCTGTGATCGACCTTGCCGTCGAACTGGTTGTCCTGACGTTCTTTGATGGGGTTGATCAAGTAGTTGTCGATTGGCTGGTTACCCGTACCTCTCGCGCCGGTCGTATTCGGCTCGGGATAGAGCTGCGAAAAAATATTTCGCGCGACGCTGTCGATTCGATCGTCGGGAATCGTGTTGTTGGGGAATGTCTGACCGGTGGTTGGATCGTAGATGGGGCGCGTCAGCTCGGAAAAGTCGCCGCGGCGCATGGCGAGAGACGGCACTGTGGAGAGGAACACCTGCCCCAGGTTCTCGCGGTGTCCCTGGTAACTGCCGAAGAAGAACGTCTTGTCCCTCAGGACCGGTCCGCCCAGCGTTCCGCCGAACTGATTCTGCTTGAACTCCGGCTTGGCGCGGCCTGCCCGGTTGTTGAAGAAGTTGTTCGCGTCGAACGCGTCATTGCGATGGAACTCGAAGGCGCTGCCGCGCAGGTTGTTGGTGCCCGACTTGATCTGCAGGTTGACCACACCGCCCATCGACCGCCCGAACTCGGCCGAATACGTGGAGGTCTGCACCTTGAACTCGTCGAGAGAATCGACACCCGGGAAAATCACAACGGTCTGCAGCCAGGTTTCGTTGTTGTCGACGCCGTCGAGCATGAAGTTGTTGTCGCGCGAGCGCATGCCGTTGGCCGAGAAGGAGGCCGACGCACGCCACGCAAGGCTGCCCGCACCGTCGATGTTCGATCCGGGAATGCCGCGGAGCACGCCGGGAATGGTTCTCGTGAGGTTCACGAAATTGCGGCCGTTGAGCGGCAGTGTCTCGATCTGCGCGTCGTTGACCGTCGTCCCGAGCTCGGACGATGCGGTCTGAAGGAGCGGTGACGCCGCTTCGACCGTGACGGCTTCGGTCAGCTCACCGACCTGCAGCGTCAGGTCGATGCGGACGCGCTGGTCGACGCCGACGTCGACGTTCGACGCCGTCATCTTCTTGAAACCCGACAACTCGGCCGTCACCGTGTACTTCCCTGTCGGAAGTGAGGGCGCGGCGTATTCACCCGAGCTGTCGGTCGTGACTGTCCGCGTAAAGCCGGTACCGGTATGTGTGAGCGTGACCGTCGCGCCCGGGACGACGGATCCCGTGGAGTCGACGACGTTGCCGAGAATCGTCCCCGTGACCGCCTGCGCACGCGCGGCGGAGGGGGTGAGAGCGAGACCACAGAACAGTAGGAACACCAGACACGAACGCCACGCCAGTAGCACTCCGTCCTTCACCATCGTCATCGTCGCCTCCCTCAACGCGATCGACGTCATGAGCTATGAGACTTGTGAAGCATGGCCGCTGAATGAAAGTCAATTC
The DNA here is from genome assembly GCA_046727175.1 of Acidobacteriota bacterium. Taxonomy (GTDB): domain Bacteria; phylum Acidobacteriota; class Vicinamibacteria; order Vicinamibacterales; family 2-12-FULL-66-21; genus JBKPCD01. The sequence goes on from JBKPCD010000131.1 coordinate 9,758, forward strand.
TCTCAGAGGCGTGTCTGAGATACCAGCAATAGTTCGTCTCGCGAACGATATCCTCGTCAGGAAACTCCGGGGCACTATGCGCCGGCTCTTCCACCCCTGGACGCACGGCTGGTTGCATCGCCGTGCCCCGAGGTGGTCCTCACATCACTTCTGGAGACATATGGCACAATGCGCCGTCATGCTTCTATCCCGCCGCTCGTTTCTCCTCTCGAGCACGGTCGCACTCGCAGGGCCGGCGGCGCCCCGGACCATCCGTCCATTCGTCCCTCAGGCTACCGATCGAGTCCTCACCGCGGCGGGGATTCTCGAGCGGATCAAGGCCAATGTTGGCATTCCCTGGATGGCCCAGACCGTCGACAACATCGTCGCCGGCTCCCCTGACACGCGCGTCAGGGGGATCGCCACGACGATGATGGCGACGCTCGATGTGCTGAAGCGCGCGTCGGCAGCAGGCCGCAATATGGTCATCACGCACGAATCGACGTTCTTCACGCATCAGGATCGAATCGACGACATCCGAACCGATCCGACGTATCAGTTCAAGGCGGACTTTGTCGAGAAGAACGCGATGGCCGTGTTCCACTTCCACGATCACTGGCACCGCAGAACCCCCGACGGGATCGCGACCGGAATGGCGCGTGAGCTCGGGTGGGAGAAGTACGCGACGACGACGAGCCCTCGGGAATTCGTGTTCCCCGAGCAAGCGCTCGCGGATCTGGCGCGATCGATCGAATCGCGCTTGAAGATTCGGACGATGCGCGTCGTCGGCGATCCGAAGCAGCGGATCACGCGCGTCCTCGCGAGCTGGGGCAATGTCAGCCTGACGCCCGGGATCCCGTATCTCGCCCGTCCCGACATCGACGCGCTCATCGTCGGCGAGACGCGCGAATGGGAGCTCGTTGAATACGTGCAGGATCAGATCGCGTCGGGAAACAAGAAAGCGTTGATCGTGCTCGGCCACGTCGTGTCCGAACAGGCAGGGATGAAGTACTGCGCCGAATGGTTGAAGTCCTTCATCGACGAGGTTCCGATCGAGTTCATCGCCGCCGATGAACCGTTCTGGCGGCCGGAGCAGCCGATTGGGTAACTTGCAAGAAAACACGCTCGCACAGAGGAGACACGAGACGCGGATGAACGCAGATTCACGCCGATGGCCGGCTTGCGTCGCGGCCGGAGAAGATCCGCGAGTATCCGCGGAAATCCGCGTCTCGTCGGCAATCATCAGCGGATGCGTTCGAGTGACAGCAGGCCTGACACGGGAACTTCGAAACTCACGACACCTTTCGCCAGCCGGGTTCGACCGCTCTTCACAATCCGTCCACGACAGTCGCGCACGTCGTACCGGTAGTCACCCATGTCGCCAGGAACCGCCAGAACGACGGCGCCCGAGTGCTTCGCGTTTACCACATCGAAGCGCGGCACGCTGCGCGCGCCATTCAAGTCCACCACGACGTCGTTGTAGACCGCCACGATCTCCTTCTCGGGCGTGCGCGCGCGGACGAGCGGATAGTTCGCGGACGGGAATGGCGCATCCAGCTCTCCGTCCAGAAGAACGGCGCGGTTCGCGATCCAGTACTCCGTGTAGAACTTCACCATTTCGAAATGGTCCGCGGGAACGTGCTGCAGGCGCACCGACACCTGCGGCACCGAGAACAGGATGTTGAGCAGCTGAAAGGCGGCGATCTCGACCGGCTCCTCTTCGTGCCACATGATCATGTCGGCGTGGACGGGGGTCGTGCCGCTCAGCAACCGCAGGTCGATCACCTTGACCCGGTTCGCGAGGTACGCGTTCGGGCTGTCGCTCGCGCGGAACATGTTTCCGTACTTGCGAATCAGCGGACCGATGTACGGCTGCCGGAACTCGATCATCACGTCGGCATTCAGCTTCTCGAGCTCCGTGATGATGTCGGTCATCAAGCGATCCGTCGCTTCGTTCACCGACGCGTAGTCGCGTCCGCCCGCCGCCTCGAGGACGGTCTGCTCGTCGGCAACGAACCGGTCGATGAAATCGAGCTTGTACCCGTCGAGCCCCCACTCGCGCACGGCCTTCGAGTAGATGTCGATGAGATACCGGCGCACCTCGGGGAACCGTGGATCGACCACGTAGGCGCCGAGGCGTTGGTCGAACTGCAGCGATTTGTCCTTGAACCGTGCAGCGACTTTGGCGTTCTTGCCGACGAACGGGACGGCATACCAGAGCACGACCTTGATGCCCATCCGGTGACACGCGTCGACGAAACCCTTCATATCGGGAATGCGCTCTGGCTCCCAGTCGCCCGTGAACGCGTATCCGCGACTCGCGTCGAGCGTCTGCCAGCCATCGTCGACGATGATCGTTTCGAAGCCGAGCTTCTTTGCGACTGCGACTTCCTTGAGGAGCTCGGCAGAGTCGACCTTCTGGTGGAAGTTGTACCAGGTCGAATACACGGGCAGCCTTGCCGCTGCCGGGACGGTTGCCGGCCGATAGCCCGGCTGCGCGGCCCACCAGTCCGCGACGCCGCGCAGCGTCCGCTCGTACGGAACCGGACGACGATCGATGCGGATCTCGGCGCGGTACTCCGTCAGCGCCTCATGCCGCTCGGCGAAGAACACAACTTCGTTGTAAATGAGGCCGTCCTCCTCGCGCACACCCGAACCCGCGCTGATGGTGTTCAGCGCATCGGACACCGCAAACGTGAGGACGTTCTTGTTATCGCTCGTGAACAGGCAGCTCACCGGAGCTTCACGCGCGAACATCGAGGCCTGGAGCCGGCCGTTCGACCAGTCCGGACGCATCGTCTTGTTCACGAACCGGCCCGTCATCCAGTGGCCTGCCACGTCGTGCGACGGAACGGCCCATTTCACTGAGAATCCTGGAGGTGTCTGACGTTGCGGATTCCGCAGGGTCAGCGACAGAACTTCGAGGCCGTCTTCGATCTGCTTGACGTCCGCCTGGAGCGCGAAGCCCTTCAGATCGCCGATGACCTGAATGTCGAAGCCGGCTGCACGGAGCGAGGTTTGTGGGTCCTGGGCAGCCGCACCGAGCGGCAACACAGCCGACAGGACCACAACGCGGGCGGGTCTCGTCATGGTTGAGTAGCTTGCTCCGAACGCGCCGTCGTCCACAAGTGGTGGGACGAAGCGATCGCCCCGTGCGCTCGCGAACCATCAACGCGTTTCGACCGTCCAATGAGCATCCGAACGAGACGCCGCTGGCCGGTGTCTAATCGCGAGAAGGGCGCCAAACACATGCAGACGGTCTGGCAGGACATCAGATACGGGATGCGCGGGTTCGCGAAACAGCCGGCGTTTGCGTTGCTGGCCGTCATGACGCTGGCGCTCGGCATTGGCGCAGCCACGACGATTTTCAGCGTGATTCAGAACGTGCTGCTCGATCCGTTCCCGTACATGGACGCCGACCGCGTGGTTGCGCTGCAGATTCACGACACCGCCCGCAGCCGGCCCGGCGGACGCAACTTCTTTCAGCTTCCGGAATTCCTCGACTACCAGGAACAGAGCCATGTCTTCGAAGATGTCATCGGCGGCGGAAACGAAGACGTCCTGATGACGACGGCCGACGGGACCGAGCAATTCACCGGCGGCTACACGACGCCGAATACGTTCCAGTTTCTCGGCGTGCCGGCACTCATCGGCCGTGGCATCACTCCGGACGATGCCAAGCCCGGGGCGCCGCCGGTGTTCGTGATGTCGTACAAGATGTGGCTCAGGCAGTACAACCTGGACCCGAGCATTCTGGGCCGCAGCTTCGTCCTCAACGGCGTGCCCACGACGCTCGTCGGGATCATGCCGCAGCGGTTCACCAAACTGGGTTCTGACCTGTGGCGTGCGATCACGCTGGATCGCGGCAATCCCGAAATCAACCAGCGTTACTTCATGTTTCAGGCCAGGCTGAAACGCGGCGTCACGATCGAGCAGGCGGCGGCGGATCTGGACGTGATCGCGCACCGAATTGCAATGGATCACCCGACGGACTATCCGAAGCAGTTCAGGGCGACGCTGGTCAGCTGGGTCGACAACGTGGTCGGTCAGTTTCGAACGACGCTTTACGTGCTCGCCGGCGCTGTTGCGTTGCTGCTGTTCATCGCCTGCAGCAACGTGGCGAACATGCTCCTGGCCCGGGCTGCCGCGCGAGAGAAGGAGATGGCGATTCGGACGTCGCTCGGGGCGAGCCGGCTGCGCCTCGTCCGGCAGTTGCTGATCGAAAGCCTACTGCTGGCAGCGGGCGGCGTCGTCTTCGGTTGTCTCTTCGCATACTTCGGGATGAAAGCGCTGGTGATGTTGATCCCTGAAGGATTGATCCCGCGAGAAGCTGTCATCAGTCTGAACGTGCCCGTTCTCTTCTTCAGCCTCGCCGTGGCGATCCTTACGTCGATTCTCTTTGGATTGGCGCCGGCGCTGCAGACCGCGAGGCGCGACATGGTGGAACCGCTCAAGGATTCGGGCAAGGGCGTCACGGGCGGTTTTCGTCGAGCCTGGCTCCGGAACTCCCTCGTCGTCGTGGAAGTCGCGCTATCGCTTGTCCTTCTCGTCGGTGCCGGCCTCCTCATGCGGACGTTCGTCGCGCTCCAGACCGTCGACCTCGGATTGAATCCAGACAATATCCTCGTTGCGCGATTGCCACTCCCGCGGGGGCAATACGAGACTGCGGCAGCCAAGCAACGATTCTTCCGCGAGCTCCTGCAGCGCCTGCACGCGCTGCCCAGTGTCGTTGCGGCAACGGAGACATCGACTCTCCCGCCGTACGGCGGGATCGGAACGGATATCGACGTCCTCGGCAAGACACCAACGGAACGGTGGAACACGATCTTTCAGTTGTGCAGCGAAGGCTACTTTCCCACGCTGGGACTGCGGTTGCTGCGTGGCCGCACGCTCTCGGAAGCCGAAGTCAACGGTGCGAGGCACGTCGCCGTCGTCAATCAAACGTTCGTGAATCGCTATCTCGGAAGAGACGACCCGATCGGACAGCAGGTCCGTTTGAAGCTGCTCGGCACGCTTCCGAATGGCAAGGTCGAGAACCCCGTGTTCGAGATCATCGGTGTGGTGTCGGACGCAAAAAATCGCGGGATCCAGGAGCCGGCCGGGCCGGAGATGTTCATTCCGTACACTGTCACGAGTGCATTCGAACGCGGCATTCTCGTCAGGACGCAAGGAAATCCCGCAGCGCTGCTCAACAGCGTCCGGCGCGAAATCTGGTCGGTCGATCGCGGCGTCGCCGTGACAATGACCGGGACGCTGAACGAGTATCTGTCGCGATTCTCGTACGCAGAGCCGCGGTTCAGCCTGGTCGTGCTCGGCGTGTTCGCAAGTGTTGGGCTCGTCCTCGTCGCGATCGGCGTCTACAGCGTGATCGCATACACCGTGTCTCGTCAGATTCACGAGATCGGCATCCGTGTGGCGCTTGGCGCCTCGCGTGCGTCCGTTCTTCGGATGGTCGGGGTGATGGGGCTGCGGCTGATTGGACTCGGTGCAGCCGCGGGGCTGCTCGTGAGCTACTGGGCCGTCAGCATCATCCACAATCAGCTCTGGGCGATCTCCCCTCACGATCCGCTGACGCTCGTCGGCGTTGTCGCAGTCATGACGCTGGTCGGCCTGGCCGCATGTTTCTTCCCCGCACGCCGCGCCACGCGCGTCGATCCGATCATCGCGCTCAGATACGAATGATCGGATTCAAAAGAATCGCGGGGTCTGAAGACCCCGCGCTGCAGACGGAATTCGCCGGACGCGGAAGACCGCGCTGTAGCGCGGGATCTAAAGACCCCGCGCTGCAGACGGAATCTGCCTGACGCGGAAACCGCGCTGTAGGGCGGGGTCTTCAGACCCCGCCGCCCTTTCTGATGCGCTGCCGCTATTCCTCGATCCGGTACAAGTGCGTCCGAGTGCGGAGGAACAGAGCACGGCCATCAATCGCCGGGGACGCCATGAACCCATCGGCGAGCTCGTTCTCGGCCAGCAGCTTGAATTGCCGGCCGTCTTCGATCACCGTTGTCTTCCCATCTTCGTTGAAGAAATAGATGCGCCTGTCGGCCCAGATCGGCGACGCGGAGTACGTGCCGGCCACGCGGTTCTTCCACACCACTGCACCAGTCTTCGCTTCGAGACACGTGACGACCCCGCTATCGTTCACCATGTAGAGCAGATCGCCCGACAGGAGCAACGACGGTTTGTTCGGCACACCCTTCGTCGCCCGCCACACAACGTGGGTGGCAGTCACGTCGCCTCGGCCATCGGGACGAACCGCGAGCAGCTGCCCCGTGATGAATCCCGTCGTGTAGAAGACGAGCCCGTGACCGACGACCGGTCGCGTGCTGCTCGAGAAGGTCGTGGGCTCCTCGATTCTCCACAGCTCCTTGCCAGTGTGCGGGTCGTACCCGTAAGCGGCTTTCGAGCCCACGCTCACGAGGACCGGCGAGCCGTCGACCTCGACGATCTGTGGCGTCGCGAACGCCTTCCTGAAGTCACCTTCTGATTTTGGTTTGCCATCCGCCTCGAGGTCCCTGAAGTCGACCGACCGCCGTGTGCGCCAGACGGTCTTTCCCGACGCCTTGTCGAGCGCGACGACGTACTGCTGGTCGCTGCCGTCGAAATGCATGATGAGCAGGTTTCCAAAAAGGATGGGAGACGAGCCGGCGCCGCGATAGTGATTGCACTCGAGATCGCGCCGCTGCCAGAGAACCTTTCCAGTCTGCGTATCAATGGCCGCCGTGCCGGGCGATCCGAACGTGACATACACGCGTCCGGGCTCGATGACCGGCGTCGGCGACGCGTAGCTGTTGAACGGATGCGCCTCCTGCGGCTGCGGAACATCGAAGACCTTCAGATCGCGAATGATTTTTCCGGTTTCGCGATCGACGGCAACAGCAAACAGCTGCTTTCCATCTTCAGTCGCGGTTGTCATCCACACCTGGGATCCCAGGATCACGGGTGAAGACCACGCGCGACCGTGGATAGCCGTTTTCCAGCGCACGTTCTTCGTTTCGCTCCAGGACACGGGCAGGTTGAGATTCCGGGAGACTCCCGAACCGTGGGGTCCACGGAATTGCGGCCATTGCGCGTGAGCGGAGAAAGTGAGAAGGGTGATGCCGATTACGATTGCGACGGTTTTGATCATGCGTCCGGATTTCGGCGGCCGTTAGCGATCTCGCTCAATTGCCACTGACCGCTCTCCGCTTGCGCGGCTCTCTCCACTCCGAGCCGTGCAATGCTGAAATCCGCCCGGAGATCTCCGCGAACCCGTACCGCACGTGCGCGCGCATGGCGGCATCGGCGCGTTCGGGATCGCCAGAGATGATGGCCTCGGCCAGCTGCGCGTGAAAGCCGGGAGGAAGCGGCGTCCGCCGCGCGGTCACATCGAACAGCCAATTGAGGATGAGCACGTGCTTGCGCTCGATCATCTGCTTGAGCAGGCTGCTGCCTGCGTGCTCGGCGATCCGGATGTGCAGCTGGACGTGCTGATTGTGCACGGCGAAACGGAACTCCGGATCGTCGTCGCTCGTCGCAAGACGGCCGAACATCACGTCCACCTGCTCGGCGAGCCGGCGCAACTCGAGACGCTGCGCAGGAGTGGCGCGCTGCGAAAACAGCCGCGCCGATTGTGACTCGAGCGCTTCGCGAAGCTCGTACACCTCGCGGATGTCCTTTTCGGTCGGCACGCGGACGCGCGTGCCGGCGCGCGCCCGGCTCTCGACGAGGCCATCTTCTTCGAGACGCTTGAGCGCGTCGCTCACGGGAAGGACGCTCATCCCAAACTGTCGCGCGAGGCGCCGGCGCGACAGCGGCGTCCCTGGGCGAAGCTGGCCGCGCAGGATCTCGTCGCGAATCGCGAGATACGCTTCATCCGCCAGGCTGATTGATTTCTTCATCGCTCGGCGCGGTTGGCAGCGTCTCAGACGAGCGCCTCGGAAGTCAAGCGGGGACCCGTTTTGCTTTCTTCTCCCCTTCTCCGGTAATTTTCCTCTTCTCTTCTTCTCCAGTTTCCCGGTTCTCCGATCTCGATTTTGCCTCCCGCTCTCTTCGCCGGATCCTTGAATCCTGAAACGGTTCTGCTTCGTTCGCCGCTCCCTACCCGAGCTAGCTTTCCTGTGAGCGCAATTAGACTTGAGTAAGGAGGAATGGCATGGGTGCATTGTCGATGCGACCACGACTCATCTCAGCCACAGCGCTGGGTGTGCCGATGATCTCGGCGCTCGTGATGTCACAATCAGCACCGACTCGGGATCTACCGCCCCCGCAACCGCCGTTCTCCGACTATCGTACCGAGCGACCTGGCGCGAAATACAAGATCACCGTTGCGGATCTGCCGGCGCCGTTTGCGACGGAATCGGTCAGGAACGACGCGCGGGTGATCGCGAGACCCTCAGGCGCTCTGCCACAAACGCTGCCGGGCTACTCGGTCACGCAGTACGTCGGCGATCTCGAAAATCCGCGTCTTCTTCGAACGGCGCCCAATGGCGATATCTTCGTCGCCGAGAGCCGCCCAGGTCGCATCAAGGTCATTCGCGGGTTGTCGCCGAATGGTCGGGCACAGACGGTCGGAGTGTTTGCAACGGGGCTCAAGCGGCCGTTCGGCATCGCCTTCTACCCGCTCGGCCCGAATCCGCAGTTCGTGTTCATCGGCAACACGGATTCGGTGGTTCGCTTTCCATACCACGTCGGTGACCTCAGCGCTCGAGGCCCGCTGGAGGTGATCGTTCCGGATCTGCCGGCCGGTGGTCAGCTGACGGGTGGCGGTCACTGGACGCGCGACATCGCGTTCTCGCGTGACGGACGAAAGATGTACGTCGCAGTTGGATCCCATTCGAACGTCGACGATCCCGATACGACGCCCGCCGAGAAGGATCGCGCGGACATTCTGGAGTTCAATCCCGACGGAAGCGGTCGACGGGTCTACGCTTACGGCATTCGCAATCCTGTCGGCATCGCGGTTCACCCTCAAACGGACGAACTCTGGGCGTCAGTGAACGAGCGGGACGGGCTCGGGGACAATCTGGTGCCCGACTACATCACGCACGTCCAGGAAGGCGGATTCTACGGGTGGCCGTGGTTTTACATGGGCGGGAACCAGGATCCGCGCCTCGCGGGCAAGCACCCCGAGCAGAAATCGAAGGTCATCACCCCGGACGTGCTGATCCAGCCGCACAGCGCGTCGCTTCAAATGGTCTTCTACACGGCCATGCAGTTTCCGGCCGAGCATCGCGACAGCATCTTCGCCGCCGAGCACGGGTCGTGGAACAAGGCGATGCGCACGGGATACAAGGTCATTCGCGTGCCGCTGAAGAACAACGCAGCCACGGGTGAGTACGAAGACTTCCTGACCGGGTTCGTCACTTCCGACGGTCAGGTGTGGGGACGCCCCGTCGGCGTGACGGTGGCGTCCGACGGTGCGCTCCTCGTGAGCGACGACGGGTCGAACTCGATCTGGCGCGTGAGCTACAGCGCGGCTTCGACGAGGACCGGTGGCCAGTGATGTAGCAACCGGCTCCGGACATACTTGCGGCTACTTCATGGCGAAGGTCATCTCGACCTCGACTTGCACGGCAACCGGTTGGCCGTCCTTCATACCCGGCTTGAACGTCCACTTCTTGAGGGTCGCAATGGCTTCACGATCGATCTCGGGATCGAGCGATCGCGTCACTCGGACATCTCCCACGGAGCCGTCCGCCAGCACCACGCATTGCATCTTGACGGCTCCCTGCACTCGAGACTTCATCGCGGCCGGGGGGTAGAGGGGTTTTACGTCTTTCACCACGACGGGAGCTGAAACACCGTTTCCAGGCTTGTAAACCACATCCGGCGCGGGCGCTTCGGCTGTAGTTGCCGGCGCGGCAGCGGCGCTGCCCTTGTCGCGCAGCGTGAAGGTCATCTCGATATCGACCTTCACATCGACGGGTTTCCCATCCTTCTCACCGGGCCTGAATCGCCACTGCCCGAGGGCCTTGATCGCTTCTGCGTCGAGCCCTGGATCGAGGCTCTGCGTGACGTGGATGTCACTCGGCGTGCCATCCGTACGTACGACGCACTCGAGCATGACTCTGCCGCTGATTTGGTTTCTCTGCGCGTCAGTGGTGTAGGTTGGCTTCACCTCTTTTAGGATCCGAGGCGACGATACATTTCCGCCTGGCTTGTACGGAGCTGTCTCCTGCGACGCGGCTCGTGTCGCCGAGGGACCCCACACCACAATCGCGGACAACAACACCGGGAGCAACCGCTTCATCAGTTCATCTCCTAGGGCCAGGGGCAAACCCAGTTTACACCTGGAGTAAACCAGCTCGGCGATCTCTCCGTCCAACACGCCATGAATCATCTGTTGGCGGACGCCCGTCTCGCGCTGCGGACCTGGCGCAAATCACCCGGGTTCACCGCGATCGCCCTGCTGTCAATCGCGGTGGGCATCGGCGCGAACGCGGCGATTTTCACGCTCGTCGACCAAGTGCTCTTGCGAGTACTTCCGGTCCGCAACCCGCATGAGCTGGTGCAGGTCACTTTCAACGGCGCGCGCTACGGAAGCAATTGGGGGGATGGCAGTGAGCTCTCGTATCCGATGTACACGGAGCTCCGCGATCACAACGACGTGTTCTCGGGCATGTTCGCGCGCTTCGGGTACTCGTTCCACATCGGCCATGCCGGACGCACCGAGCGAGTCGCCGGCGAAATCGTCTCGGGATCGTACTTTCCGGTGCTGGGGGTTGGAGCGGCGATCGGGCGCACGCTGACGCCGGACGACGACAAGCTGGCCGGCGGCCATCCGGTAGCCGTGCTCAGCTACGGATTCTGGGTCGCCGGGTTCGGTCGCGATCCCGGCGTCGTCAACAGCACGCTCGTGATCAACGGCAATCCCTACACGGTCATCGGCATCGCTCAGCAGGGATTCGATGGCATCGAAGTCGGTCAACCGTCACGCGTGTTCGTGCCGATGATGATGAAGAAGCAACTGACGCCAGGCTGGAATGCACTCGACGAACGTCTGTATCGCTGGGTCAAGGTATTCGGACGATTGAAATCTGGCGTGACCCCCGAGAAGGCGCAGGTCGCGCTGACGCCCTACTACAAGTCACTGGTCGAAAGCGATCTGAAGGATCCTGACTTCGCGCGCGCCGCCCCGGAGACTCGTCAACGCTACGCTGCCAACCAACTGCAAATCGTCCCGGCGTCGCAGGGGCGCTCCAACTTTCGTCGGACGTTGACGACGCCACTGTGGGTATTGATGGCGACAGCCGCGGGCGTCCTGCTGATTGCATGCGCGAATGTGGCGAACCTGCTGCTGGCGCGCGGCGCGGCACGGCAGCGCGAGATCGCGGTGCGCCTCGCCCTGGGTGCAACGGGCCGCCGCATCGCCGGACAGCTGCTGGTCGAAAGCGTGTTGCTCGCGCTCGTCGCCGGCGCCGGCGGGGTCGCAATCGCCGCGGTGGGCGCGCCGATTGTGCTCGGGTTCTTCGTCGGCGCAGATGGGCCGCAGCCAATCTCGACGTCGCCGGACTGGCGGATTCTCGCCTTCACGATCGCGATTTCCACACTGACCGGCATCCTGTTTGGAATGGCGCCTGCCGTGCAGTCCACGCGGCCGGACGTGGCGCCAACACTGAAGGATCAGGCGGGCAGTGTTCTCGGCGGGCACGGGCGGCTGAGAAAAGCACTCGTGGCATCGCAAGTTGCCATCTGTCTCCTGCTGATCATCGGCGCAGCGCTCTTCACGCGAACACTCGGGAACCTGCTTGCCGTTGACATCGGCTTCGACGCATCGCACGTGATCTCGTTCGGAATGGATCCCACGCTCAACGGCTACGACGCGCCCCGAACCAGACAGTTCACGAAGGCGCTGCTGGACAGGTTGAACGCGACTGCTGGCGTCGAATCGGCAGGAATCGCCTCGATGCGCATCCTCGAAGGCAATCAGTGGACCACGTCGATCACGGTGGAGGGTTACCAGGCGAAGTCGAACGAGAACTCCTCACAGTGGGCCAATTCGATTAGTCCCGGGTATTTCAGGACGATGGGAATCCCGGTGATCGCAGGTCGGGACTTCACCGATCGCGACGAGCGCACGGCACCACCCGCGAAAGGCGAGCGTGATTTTCATGTCGCGATCGTCAACGAGCGGTTCGCGCGTCACTATTTCGGCAACTTCAACCCGATTGGACGGAGGATCGGGATGGGCGGCAACCCGAACACGCCGACGCCGATCGAAATCGTGGGGCTGGTCCACGACAGCAAGTACACCGACGTGCGCGACGAGATTCAGCGGCAGGTGTTCTTCCCGTACCTGGAGTCCTCGCAGCCGAGTGGCTTCACCGTATACCTGCGCACCGGCAACCGGCCGACCGCATGTTCGAGGTCGTCCGCCGGACGCTGCGAGAGATCGACCCGAACCTGCCCGTCTTCAGCACGCGCACGCTGGACCGTCAGGTCGCGCTGTCCCTCAGCCGGGAGCGGCTCGTATCTGCGATGACGGCCACGTTCGGGACGCTCGCGACGTTGCTGGCTATCGTTGGCCTCTATGGCGTGATGTCGTACACGGTATCGCGGCGCACGCGTGAAATCGGCGTGCGTGTCGCGTTCGGCGCGAGCGCCGGCAACATTCGATGGCTGGTCATCCGCGAGGTGCTCGTCATCACAGCGGCCGGAATCGGCGTCGGCCTGCCGGCCGCCTGGTGGCTCGGGCGATACGTGTCAGCTCAGCTCTATGGCGTCGAGCCGACCGATGCCGTGACGTTCATCGGCGCCACGCTGCTCTTGATGATCGTCGCCGTTGTCGCGGGCCTCGTGCCGTCGACTCGGGCGGCAAAGCTGGATCCAACGAGCGCCCTCCGGGCGGAATGACTGAATCCCTAATCCCTAATCCCTGATCTCGAATCCCTTGTCACTGAATCTTTGGATCACTGAATCGCTGGGGACGGATCCACGGATTCAAGGGTTCGAGGATGAGGGATTCACGATCAGCGATGAGGGATTAGGGATTCGGATTTCGTCACTCCGCTCGAAGCGCGGATACCGGGTCTATCTTCATCGCTCTACGCGCCGGCATCCATGCAGCGGCGAGGCTGACAAGTGCAAACAATCCCGCAGTGCCCAGGAGCGCAATCGGATCGCTCGCGCTCAGACCCGAGACGAGGAACATCGACAGAGGTCTCGTGACCAGGCGGGCGGTGCCGAGGCCGATTGCGACGCCGATTGCTGCCATCAGCGCTGCATCCACCAGCACCATTCGTAGTACTGCGCCGTGCGACGCACCGAGTGCCATCCGAATCCCGATCTCACCGGTCCGGCGGCTGACGGCGTACGACACGAGGGCGTAGAGTCCCGCCATCGCGAGCGCAAGACCGAGCGCGCCGAGCGTGCCGAGCAGTCCGGCACCGAGGCGGCTCGGCATGAACGCAAATGCGAGAGCGGCTTGCATCGGCTGCACATCGACGGCCGCGGACGAGTCCATCTCGCTGAGAACCCGCTGCACATCGTGGGCGACTGCGTCCGGACGATCGGTGGTACGCACGAGGACGTGTACGAACCGGCCGCGGTTTCCACGCTGCAGGAACGGCTCGTAGATCGCGAGCTGCTGATCTTCGCCGACCGTTCGATACTTCCCGTCCGCGACGACGCCGACGATTTCCGCGGGATATGGTTTTCCGGGACCTGGCAGCAGAAGGTGGCGTCCGACCGGATTGGCGTTGTCAAAGAAGCGCCGCGCGAAGGATTCGTTGATGATCGCGACGCCCCGCGCGCCCGGGCGATCAGTGAGCGCGAATTCGCGCCCTCGAATCAGACGTATCCCCATCGTTGCGAAGTACTCGGGACCGACGAGGTTGACCTGATACATGGCGTGGAACGGCTCGCCTCCTTCGGCAATACGCAGATCCGCGCCCGTCGTCATGCCGCTTCGCATGGCGAGTGGAACACCCGTCGAATACGTGGCCGCGACGATGCCCGGCAGCGCGCGGAGCCGGCCGACGACGGACTCGAGAAAGTCGGCCCGCGTTTCGCGCGTGTAGTGTCCTTCGACGAAGCTCACCTGCGCGACGACCGTATGCGCGGTGTCGAAACCCGTGTCGACCTGACCCGCGCGCGACAGATTCCGAAGGAACAGCGAGGCCGTCACGAGCAGTACGAGCGCAACAGCTACCTGACCGATTACGAGCACGCTCCGCAGCGTCCATCGTCGATACGCATAACGAGGCTCCTCCTGCTTGAGCGCAGGCACCAGCGAAGGTCTCGTCGCCTGCAGCGCCGGCACCAGCGCGCAAAGAATTGCGGTCACGGCGAGGAGGACGACCGCATAGAGCATCAGTCGCGCGTCCAATGTCGCGTGCAATTCGAACGGGATCGGGAGCGGCAGCGCGATTCGCGACACGGTGTCGACGAGGACCAACGACAGCACAACTCCCGCGATGGTGCCGATCGTTGCCAGCCAGAGTCCTTCCGTCAGCAACTGCTGGAGTAGCCGGCTTCGACTCGCGCCGAGCGCGACGCGAACTGCGATCTCTCGCCTCCTCATGGTGCCCCGAGCGAGCAGCAAGCCCGCCACGTTCGCGCACGCAATCGCGAGGATGAGGCCCACAGCGACCATCAGAACCGCCAAGAACGACCCGATGCCTGGGAAGTCCGACGCATGGTCCACGCCATCCGCTCGCACGAATCGATCGACGGCTGCGTACGACCGGCCGTTCTCGCCACTCTGCGGACGTTGCGCCACGCTCGCGAGCGCTGCCCTGCCGTCGCCGAGCGACTGACCGTCGTGCAGACGGCCAATCAACTGCACGGCGGCGCCGTTCGGGTGCATGAGATCGGGGATGAGCTCGGTGCTCACGGGCAGGTAGACTTCGGGGGCGATGCCGTATCCCGGAGCGGCGCGCAGTCCGGGCGCGAGCACGCCGAGTACCGTGTAAGGCTGACCGTTGAAGACGAGGACCTTCCCGAGAATCTCCGGATCGCCGGCAAGCCGCGTCTGCCAGAACCTGTGGCTGATCACGACAACGGTCGGGTGCTTCTCTGCCGCAGCCTCTGCTGCCGTGAACCCTCGACCCATCGCGAGGGGAACGCCGACGACGTCGAAGAAGTTGGCGGTAACGGCGAGGGGCATCAGGCTCGCGGACCGATCCGGACCGCGCCAGTTCACTTCGATCTCGATCTGATAGCCGGCGACACCAGCCAGCGCGCCGCTCTCGTTCAGCGCCTTCCAGCGGTTGTACGATACGTGGCTGCCGTTCCCCATCCGGATGTACACGAGCCGATCGACGCGGCGTGCCGTCGGGCCCGACAGCAGCAGCTGGTTGGCCAGGTTGAAAATCGTCGCGTTCGCTGCAACCGCGACCGCGATGGACGTAGTGGCGGCGATCACCAGCAGCGGCTGCCGTGCAAGCGACCGGAGCGTGTACTGCAGATCCCGAATGACGTTCTCGACGAACGACACGCGCCGCGTGTCCCGGCACTGCTCCTCGATGATGGCGGCAGACCCGAATTCGCGCAGTGCGGCAGCGCGGGCCTCTCGAGGGCTCATTCCGGCCGCCACGTTCTCGTCGATCTGGATCTGCAGGTGGGTTTCGATTTCCCGGCGCAAGACGCGATCGACCTGCCGGGCGCGCGTGAGGGATTGGATTCGGAGCCACACGCGATCGAGCCAGCGGCGCATCGTCTTTTACTCCGCTTCCCGCACGACGAGGCCGATAGCAGTCGAGAGACGTTCCCAGCTTTCGAGCTCCCGCGCGAGCTGCTTGCGGCCCGCCGCCGTGAGCGCGTAGAACCTGGCTTCGCGGCCGGTCTCGGTGACGCCTGCCTGCGCCTTGAGCCAGCCCTGCTGCTCGAGCCGGTGCAGCGCGGGGTACAGCGAACCCTGCGTGATGAGCAACACGTCCTTGCTCATCTGCTGAATCCGCTTCGCGATGGCCCAGCCGTGCTTTGGCTCCAGCGCAACGGTCTTGAGAATCAACAGGTCGAGGGTCCCCTGAATGAGGTCTGAAGGTCTGCTCACAGGCAACACCTAGGTTATCGACAACTGACGCCTAAGTTATCGACAATCTCGGTCCAAGTCAAGGAGAGCGGCACTCAGCAATCGCTCGCGGCATCCGCGAGTTCCACAGGAGCTGAGGAGAACAGGAGACTCGGAATATCCCTGTTCCTGCTGTGGAACCGATCACCGGTTTCTTGATTTCTAAGGCTCCTGATCTCCTCATCTCCTGTTACCTTGACGGTCTACAATGAGGGCGCTATTGTAGACGGTCAGAGTA
>JBKPCD010000132.1:0-114741 GCA_046727175.1 Acidobacteriota bacterium
CTCGTGGGCTCGGAGATGTGTATAAGAGACAGGACGGGCCCAAAGCCCAGCGCTGCGCCGCGTCGAGCGGTGCGGCGGCCCGATACACGATGAGCAGCAGCCCGTGGTAGAGGCCCCACAGAACGAACGTCCATGCCGCTCCGTGCCACAGGCCACCGAGCACCATCGTGATCAGGAGATTGCGCCGGGTCTGCCACGGCGTCCCCCGATTGCCCCCAAGTGGAATGTACAGATAGTCGCGCAACCACGTTGACAGGCTGATGTGCCAGTGCCGCCAGAATTCCTGCGGACTTCTCACGAGATATGGAAACCTGAAGTTCTCGATGAGTTCGATTCCCATCAGCTTCGACGTGCCTCGGGCGATATTCGAGTACCCGGCAAAGTCGCCATAAATCTGAAATCCGAACGCGTAGACGCCGAGGAGAACGTTGATCCCCGTGTGACGCGTCCCAGGTTCGAAGATAGTGTTCGCGAGGCCGGCGAGATTGTCCGCGACGAAGATCTTCTGAAAGAAGCCCCACGCGATGAGCCATGCACCATCGCGCAACTGGTCGCTCGTGACGTGTCTGGCGGACGCAATCTGCGGCAGGAGCCGTGACGCGCGAAGAATGGGCCCTGCCACGAGGTGGGGAAAATACGCAACGAACACCGCGAAATCGATCAGGTTTCGCGTCGGTCGGATCTCGCGCCGGAACACGTCGATGACGTAGCTCATCGTGACGAAGGTGTAGAACGAAATCCCGATCGGCAGCAGCACGCGCAACGTCACGAAATCGACCCGCCACCCGAGCGCGCCGAAGACGGCGTGCAGGTTGTCCGCGAAGAAGTTGAAATACTTGAAAAACGCGAGGAGCGTCAGGTTGAACCCGAGACTGGCGCAGAGCAGCGCGCGCCGGCGCGAGGGATTGCTGGTTTTGTCGAGCGCGAGCGCACACGTGTAATCGACGAGTGTCGAACCGATCAGAAGCCCGAGAAACCGCCAGTCCCACGCGGCGTAGAAGTAGTAGCTCGCAGCCAGGAGCAGCCAATTCTGCGCACGATGCGGCAGCAGCAGGTACGCGGCGTAAACGACGACGAAGAACCACAGGAAGTGCAGCGAGTTGAAGACCATCGACCGTCAGAACGATCAGTGCATCGGGCGATCGGATCCCGCGCCCAGAAGGTGTTCCTGTTCGATGAATCGCTCCAGGGCGTCTGCCACGATCACGTGGCCTCTTGGCGTCAGGTGGACAGTCTGTTGGAAGAAGAGGTCGGGCCCGCGCGACGCGCCGCGGAGAGCCGGCAGAACGTCGAGCCGTGGCAGCGGGAGCGTGGACAGCGCCTTGTCGAATCGCTCGGTCGCCGCGTCGCGTTGCAACTCGCCGCCAGCAGCAGCGACGTTCTCCTTCAATCGTCCAAAATCCGCATCGTCGACCTGGAAACGCGCCGGCATCAGCACGATGGCCGTGCGCGCTCCGGATCCAGCAGCAATCGATGCAATTTCTTCGATGCAGCGTCGTGTGATGGCGACCCCTTCCGCGATCTGTGCCCCGGGCTTGGCCGCGTAGCTTTGAAGCGGTGGTTCAGGGGGCGCGAGACTCGTCGTGAAGCGTTCAGTGGCGGCCACAACGCGCAGCCTGAGGACCTGCAGCACCATGCTTCGACGTGCTATCCGCCGCAGGCGCGTGACAATTGAGTCACTCACGACGTCCGTGGCGGGTCGCCCGTCGGACCGCAGCTTTGGTGCGGACGTCACCGCCTCCTCGGCATCGTTGCCGACGAACACCACCTCGATGACGAGGTCCGGCTGGAGCCCAGCCGCGATGCTCTTGAAGAGCAGCAACTCCTCGACCGGCCCGTAGCCCTGCACGCCGGCGTTGAGGACGCGATAGCGATACCGGGACGCGCGGGCGTTCAGTCGCTGCTCGAGCAGCTTGCCGAACGTCTGTTGCAGTGGCACCTGGACCGAAAGCACCAACGAATCGCCGAGCAAGAGGATCCGACGCTCGTCGGCCATTTTCGGGCCAACGGGTTCGTCATCGCGCACGCCGTCGCCGTTGATCGCAATCTCCGTATCGAATTCAGCGGTCGTGAATCGTACTCGGGCGTGTGGTTTCAGCCGATAGCCAATCACCGGATCGCCTTCGAACAGTCCTTGAAACGATGGCGCCGCCTCGGAACTGCCCCACACGCGCAACGCGGCTTCGAACACGCCGAACTGGATCGCGAGCACTGCAATGAAAACGACAGCGTGTCGGATGCGGCGACCAGCCCCGCCGGCAGCGCCCGACGCGCGCGCGTCGGGCACCCTGGCGGATTGGTCAGCGCCGGTCCTCGCCCTCATGACGCGTGACGGCAGGCGCCGGTCCGCCTGCGAGCGCAGCACTGATCCGATCGATCGCTCCGTCGGGCAAGCTTGGGTACATCGGCAATGAGAAGACTTCGTCGCAGGCGCGCGCTGCAATCGGACACGGCGCGGGATCCACCGAGCTCATCGCCCGCTGTCGATTGATCGGAACCGGGTAATGAATCAGCGTCTCGATGCCGCAGCTGCGCAGGTGCGCCTGCATCGCCTCGCGTACCACGCTGCGAACGACGAACAGGTGATACACGTGCCCGGCGTCGACCTCCGCTGGCACCGCCACCGTGTCGAGGGATGCAAGAGCAGATCGATATTGCGACGCCAATGCGCGGCGCCGGTCTGTCCAGCCCTGAAGGAACGGCAGCCGCGCCCGCAGTATCGCTGCCTGCAGCTCGTCGAGCCGTGAATTCACGCCGAACTCGACGTGGTGATAGCGATCCGTCTGACCGCCATTCCGCAGGCGCTTCGCACGCGCCGCGAGAGCTTCGTCGTTCGTCGTGATCGCGCCCCCGTCGCCGAGCGCGCCGAGATTCTTGGTGGGATAAAAACTGTAGGCTGCGATCGCGCCGAAGCTTCCGACAGGTCGTCCCGCGCACGTCGCGAGATGCGCCTGACAGCAGTCTTCGATGACGGCAAGCCCGTGACGCTCCGCGACCGCGCAGATCGAGGCCATGTCCGCCGGCTGACCGTACAGGTGCACGGGCATGACTCCGGCGGTGCGCTCCGTAACTGCTGCGGCTACTGCCCGAGGATCGATTGTCAGCCGCTCCGAATCGATGTCGGCGAATACCGGTCGCGCGCCGGCCATCACGATCGCGAGGGCGGAGAACACGGCGGACAGCGGCGATGTAATGACTTCGTCCCCCGGTCCGATCCCGAGTGCTCGCAGCGAAATCGCAAGGGCGTCTGTACCCGTGCCAACGCCGATCGCGAACGAGCTTCCGCACGAGCTCGCAAATTGCGCTTCGAAGGCGGCGACTTCAGGCCCCAGCACGAACCAGCCGCGCTCGATCACCCGTGTGATTGCCGCTTGAACCGCCGCCGCATCTTCGGTCGGCGTGAGTTCGAGGAATCGAATCACCGCAGCGCCTCTTCCGTCTTCCGCGGGGAATCGATGTAGCGATCGAGGTGCTGACGGTAGAACTCGATCGTGCGCCGGAATCCCTCTTCCAGGCCGACGCGCGGTGTCCACCCGAGCGTGCGGCGAAGCTTCGTCGAGTCCGAGTAGAAGCTCCCGATGTCGATCCGCTTCTTGTCCGGCGGCCACTCGACATAACGGACGGTACCCGAGCCCGCGACGTCGAGAAGCAGCGCGACGAGCTCGCGATGGCTGATCGCCCGATCGCCGCCGACGTTGAAGACTTCGCCGTCGGCGGCATCGCTCGCGCCGGCAAGCAGAAAAGCGTCGGCGGCATCGTCGACGTACACGAAATCCCGCAGCTGCGAGCCGTCACCGAAGATCTGAACTTCGCCCCCTTCGATCACCTGGCGAATGAACCATCCGATGAATCCCTGACGGTTGTGTTTGATCAGCTGTCGTGGCCCGTACACGTTCGTCAGCCGCAGCGAACTTGCGCGCAGGCCGAAAACCCGATTGTAGAGGAGATGGTAGTGCTCTCCCGCGGCCTTGTTGATGCCATTGACGTCCACCGGCCGGACCGGGTGGCGTTCGTCCACCGGCAGACGTTCCGGACGGCCGTACACCTGACGTGTGCCGGCAAAGACGACGCGGACCTGCGGATTGAATTTCCGGCAGGCCTCGAGAACCGACAGTTGCGCGCGACAGTTGATCTCGAGGTCCGTGTACGGATCCCGCATGCTGTCGATGTGGCTGACCTGCCCCGCAAGATTGAAAATGACGTCACGATCCTGCACCAGAATGGACATCGTGGGCTCGTAGCGAACGTCGGCGATGTTCACACGAACGAAGTCCTCGATGCCGTGCAGGTTGAAACGATTGCCGCCGTAGTCGGGAATGAGCGCGTCGACGATGAGAACATCTGCGCCGGCATCGACGAGCTGACGCGCGAGATTGCTGCCGATGAATCCGAGGCCGCCGGTGATCATGACACGCCGGCCGCGATAGAAGTCGAGATGCGCGGCCCTCACGCGCGATCTCCAGAGCGCGGCATCGAAGTTGAGTGGCGGGGACCCCTGCACCCCGCCAGGCTCGTCGCTTGCGGGGACCCCGACGCCCCGCGCCGCTCCTCGCATGCCGCAGCGAATGCGGCAGGGTGATGGCGAAGGTGCTCCTGGCGTACGACGAGCACGAACCACAGCTTCATCACGTCGACGGCGGTCTTGAACAGCCGGCGGAAGTTGAAGAACTGCGATCGCCCGTGCGCGCGATGGTAGTGGTGCACGGGGACTTCCGAGATGCGGAACCCCGCATCCTGGATTTTCTTCATCATCTCGAGACAGATGACGCCGCTGTTCTTCTCGAGGGTAATGCAATCGAAGATCGAACGCCGCATCAGCCGGAAATCACAATCCACATCTCTCACCCGAAGCCCGAATAGGCGCTTCACTGTGTGGTGATAGATCCGGCCGATGACGATGCGGTGCAACGGATCGGACCGGCTGATCTTGTAGCCGTTCACCAAATCCACGTTTTGATCGAGGGCAGCCCAGAGTAGGACCATTTCCCTTGGATCGTACTGGGCGTCGCCATCCGTATAGAAGATCAGGTCCTTTGTCGCTGCCGCGAGCCCGCTGCGAAGCGCCCCGCCGTAGCCGCGGTTTCTCGGATGGTGAACGACCTTGACCTCCGGATATGTCCGCACGAGCTCGTCGGCGATGTCGGCTGTCGCATCGGCGCTTCCATCGTCGACGATGATGACCTCCAAGTCCGGCGTGAGCTCACGAGCCGTGCGCAATGCCGCGATCACGAGGCTCGCGATCGTCCCGCTGTCGTTGTACGCGGGAAAGAACACACTCAGGCCGGGCTTCGGCAATGGAGGCGCTGACATCCGAGGAGCCGTAAATGTTAGCGGTCAGCGGACTTGCGCGCAAGCGCCCGCTCGTATGCCGCCTCGAGTCGCTCGGCGACACGGTCCCATCCGAAGCGAGTCGCGACGAGCAGCCGCCCGGCTTCGCCGAGCCGCGTGCGCGCCGACGGGTCGTCGGCAAGCTGAGAGATGGCCGCGGCGATCGCGTTCGGATCCCGTTCGGGAACGAGAATCCCCGAGCGGCGATCCTCGACGACCGCGCCGATGCCGCCAGCGGCGGTCGCAATCAGGGGAGCGCCAGCTGCGAGCGCCTCGAGCACGACGTTCGGCAAGCCGTCGACGTTGCCGCTGTCGTCGCGCACCGATGGCACGACCACGATGTCCGCCGCTGCGAGGTGGACGGCCACTTCGTCCTGCGTCAGATTCCCGGCGAATCGGACCCGGTCACCGGCACCTGCCGAGCGCGCGCGGGCAGCGAGCTCGTCTCGAAGGTCACCATCGCCCGCAATCACGACAACCGCGCGCCGCAGTGTACGCAAGAGCGGCACCGCATCGATCAGGTATTCGAATCCCTTCTTGCGTACGAGTCGACCGGCTGCGAAGACGAGCAGCGCATCTTCGGTGACGTCGAGCCGCGCACGCTGGCTGGCGCGCATCGACGGACGCGGACCGAATCGTTCGACGTCGACGCCGTACGGAATTACCTCGATGTGGTCGGCGTCCGCGCCAAGCGCGACTGCGCGCCGGCCGAGATCCGCGCTGCATGCGGTGACGACGGCGGCGTGAGAGAACACCCTTCGAGCCGCCCACGCGGCAGGCGCGAACGTCTCGGCCACGTAGACGTCGGATCCATGGAGGCTGACGACCAACGGAATTCCGGGTGCCCCGGCGGCGGCGATGAAACCGCCCGGAACCACCCAGTGACCGTGCACGATCGTCGCACCATGTCGACGCGCGATCTTCCGTGCGGCCCGCACGCCGGCCGCAACCGCGAGCGGTGCCGCAACGTATGCGGCCGCGCGCACGCTGACGTCGGCGCGCATGGCCTCTGCGTAGCCGAAGATGTTCAGCGACGGCACGGGGGCGTACCTGAAGAAATGAAAATGGACGCCGTCTTCGCTCGCGTTCCGTGCAACGAGCGGATGCCATGGGGCGACGATGTGAACGGCATGCCCGCGCGCGGCAACCGATTTCGCAATCGGGTCCATGAACGTGCCGACGCTGTCTCCGGGAAACCGGGGGTACGACGTCGTTACCATCACGACGACGTGGCGCTTGTGGGAGTCTGTCACCGGTGCTTCATGACGCCAGAGTCAGTCGCCCCGTCGAAGCACGAGCCGCCAGGGGACGATCAGCGACTCGAGGAGAACGCCGGTGGAAACCTTCGAATATCCCTGCTGGCGTTCGACGAAGATGATCGGCACCTCGCCGATGCGGCATCCACGGCGAGCCGCTTCGAAGAGCATCTCGACGAGGAAGGCATAGCCGTCGGAGACCATGCGATCGAGGGGGAGCTTGCGTAGCGCGTCGCGCCGCCAGCACCGGAAGCCGCTGGTGCAGTCCTTCGGTGTGAGCTGCGTGACCGCGCGGATGTACTTGTTCGCAAAGGCGCTGAGGAAAATCCGGTGAAGCGGCCAGTTCACGACGCTGACCCCGTTCAGGTAGCGCGAGCCGATCACGACGTCGTGCTCACGCGCCGCGGCCGCGAGCGCGGGGAGATACTCGGGCCCGTGCGAGAGATCCGCGTCCATCTGACAGATCAAATCCGCGCTGTCACTCGCGAGTGCGCGCTGCAACCCCTCGACGTACGATCGACCTAACCCGCGTTGGCCGGTGCGGTGCAACACATCGATCCGGCCAGGGTACTCGACGCGCAGGCCGTCGGCGAGGTCACCCGTGCCGTCAGGCGACGCGTCGTCGACGACGAGCATCCGAAAGCCGTCGTGCGCGAGCACGCCACGAGCGAGAACGGGAAGATTCTCTCGCTCGTTGTAGGTCGGAACGACGACGAGGACGTTTGGCGTACTCATGGACGAGGCTGAACGAGTCCACCTACGCAGATGATCAGCACGGGATCAATCACCGGGATCCTGAAACGCTCCTGTGGAAAGAACAACAGGCAGACGAGCACCGCAGAAGCAGCCAGCAGGAAGAGCACGGCCGGCGGCCTGCGTCCGCGCGCCAGCCGCGGCATTCCTACAGCTGCGAGCGGCAGCAGCAGCACGTAGGAAACGATCGATGCAACCCGATAGCGGAACGAGTGTACCGCATACGACGGACCGGTCGGCACGATTACGTAATACATCTTGCGGAAGAGAAGCGCGATCCACTCGCCAGGATGCTGGACAATCCACTGCAGGGCCGCGCGATAGTAGAGCGGCTCCAGTTCCTCGGAGCTCAGTCCCGGATGTGCCCGCCGGAAATCCAGCTCAGCACGTTTCAGCTCGGGATTCGCGGCGAGATCTCCCTCGCCTCTCGCGAGAGGGTGATTGCCCGTCCAGAACGTGACGCCCCCCTCCGAGGCCACCAGGATGAAACGCCCGTGAACGCGAAGATTCCGGACGGTCCATGGGCTGACGACCGCGACAGTGCCGGCGATCAACGCGAACGCGAGAATCGCGCGACGAGTGAGCAGCAGCCAGATCAGCGCGGCCGGCAGAAAGAACAGCATCGCTGGTCGTACAAGCGTGGCTGCGCCAGCAACCACGCCGGCTCCGAGCGCGAGGGAACCGCCAGCACGGTTGCTGTTGGATGAACGGCTTTCGTCGACGGCAACCTGCAGCAGCAGCGCCGCCAAGAGCGCTGCAGCAGAATACAAGGTCTCACTGAGCACGTATGCGGGCATCCACACGAGCGGCGGATACACCGCTGCGATGGCAGACGCTGCAACCCCTGCCCCGGGACCGCCCGAGCGAAGAGCCCACACACCCACGAACCATACGATGCCGCCGCCGATGATCGCCTGGATGACCTTGACGCGCGCGGGGCTGCTCCCGGCTGCGGTGGAGCCGGCGCCAATTGCCGCGAGCAGCAGCGGATAACCGGGAGCCCGACCGAACCATTGGCCGGTTCCGACGTCGCTCGCGCCGTCGTACACGAATCCGCGGCCCTCGGCCAGGTTCGCGGCGAGCACGAGATATTCGCGCTCGTCGTGCGTGAGCGGCTTGTTGGTCCAGTAGAGCAACCCGAACGTCAACCGAAGGGCGATGCCCACGAGCGCCGCGGCGATGATTAGCTGACGCGCCCGGGAGTCATCGAGCCACATCAGGAACCACCGTCAGTGACGACCCTCGAAGCGCAGCGCGGAGATTTGTTCGGAGACGAGGCCGACAAGGAATACGATGACAGCGAACATGATCAGCAGCACGGATGAATTGGTGACGTGCCGCTGGGTCGCGATCGTCCAAACCATGTATCCCGCGCCGACCGCGAAGGACGCCAGACTGATTGGAAGGAACACACGCAGAGGACTGAACAGTGTCACGATGCGGAGACTGATTACGAGGAAGCGCGTGCCGTCGCGCGCCAGCCGAACCTTCGACGTTCCCACTCGCTGCCGCGCCTCCGTCGGTTCGAAGGCGACGTTGTAGCCGGCTTTGATGAACGCGAGTGTCGTCGTCGTCGGCAGGGAAAACCCGTTGGGCATCAGATGCAGGAACTCGAGGAGCTGCTCGCGCCGTGCGGCACGAAAGCCCGAGGTCAAATCGGGAATGTGACGTCCGGCCAGGTAGCCGGCAAACCAATTCAACGCTTCGTTGCCGAGACGTCGCACGTGGGTTGCCTGCGTTGCGGCCGATCGAGCCCCGACGACAAGGTCGTACTCACCGAGCCTGGACGCCAAGCGACGGGCATCCTCCGCGCGGTGTTGGCCATCGCCATCGATGATCAACACGAAATCACCAGTCGCCTTGCGTATTGCCGTTTTGACTGCGGCGCCGTTCCCTTTGTTGTAGGGGTGGCGGACGACGACGGCGCCCGCGCCTTGCGCGCGTGACGCGGTCTCGTCCCGCGACCCGTCATCCACGACCAGGATTTCTCTCCAGCGCCCGGCCGACGCGAGCGCACTCACCACGTCTCCAATCGCGGCTGCTTCGTTGTATGCGGGGATGACGACCGAGACGTCTGCGGGATCTGCCACGAAGATCAGCGCTCCCAGCGCCGTTCGACGCCGGTGCCCGTCAGGGCGCCTTGACGATCGCCGTCGCTGACCTCCTCGTCCTGACGGTTCCCCGGAAGCTCGAGGGTCTTCACGCGATACACGAGGTCTTCGAGCAGCTTGCGGTTTGCGGAGATCACGTCGGCGAGCAGGCCAATCAAGACAACCTGAAAGCCCACGATCATGAAGACGGCCGCGAGAATCAGGGACTGGAGGTTGCGAGGACCGTACACCGGTTGTGTGAGCATCGTGTAGACGAACCGCAGCGAAACCAGGACGCCGGCGGTGATTATCGCGAGACCGATGTACGTGAACACCTTGAGAGGCTCGTACATCGCGTAGATTCGGACGATCGTCGCGGCGGACTTCTTGATGTACGAGAAGATGCTGTCGAACAGCCTCGACTCACGCGTCCGCGGATTCGTGGCGACCGGAACGTGTGCGATGGCCATTCGCTTCTTTCCCGCCTGGATGATCGACTCGAGCGTGTACGAATATTCCGACACGATCGTCATCCGCAGCGCCGCCTCGCGCGTGTACGCGCGGAAGCCGCTCGTCGTGTCGGGCACCGTTGTCCCCGAGACCTGTCGGACGACCCAGCTTCCGAGCCGCTGAAGCTGGCGCTTTCGCCAGGACATGTGACGCACCTCAGCGATGTTCCGGTCGCCGATGACGATGTCGGCCGCCCTCTTCAAGAGCGGCTCCAGCAGCTTCGGTATCTCGTGTCCGGCGTATTGATTGTCGGCGTCGGTGTTCACGATGAAGTCGGCGCCGCGCTTGAGCGATGCGTCGATGCCCGCCGCGAATGCGGCCGCCAGCCCTTTGTGACGGCGCATGCGGACGACGTGATCGACGCCGCAGCGGAGCGCCACGTCGGCCGTTCCGTCGTTCGATCCATCGTCGACGACGAGGAACTCGATGACATCGATGCCGGGCACGCTGCGCGGGAGATCCGAAATCGTGGCGGGGAGCGTCGCCGCCTCGTTCAGGCACGGGATCTGGATGATGAGTTTCTTCAAGAGCCGATCAACTTCTCGATGACGCCGTCCCACGTGACGTGCCGCGCGACCTCGAAGCCCGCGTCGCCCAGAGATGCCGCGCGCGCGCGATTGCTCGCCAGACCGTTCAGTGCCGCTGCAAGCGCCTCCGGCGTCGGCTCGCACGAGAGCCCGGTCACGCCGTCGGCGACGAACTCGTTCGGGCCGCCGGAGTCGGTGCAGGTGATCACCGGCTTCCGCGCCAGAAAGGCTTCGAGGGTCACGTATCCGAAGTCCTCATCATACGGCGGATACACGACGGCCAGTGCTCCCGCGTACAGCTCGATAAGGTCGTTGTCGCCCGTCGTCCCCAGGAAGGCGACGCGATCGGAGACGCCGGCCGACTCTGCGTCACGTTCGACGTTCTGACGCTGCGTCCCGTCGCCAGCGACGACCAGCCGGAGTCCGGGATCCACTTGAGCCATCGCCTTGACGATCAGGTCGACGCGCTTCACCGATTCGATGCGGCCAACCGACAGGACGTAATCGCCGTACGGCCCTGTTTTCAGGCGCGACGCGAGACGTGGTGGATGATACAGCGGCTCGGCGGAAAGACCGTTGAACTTCGCGAGGCGTCCGGCGGTATTGCGCGCGTTCGCGAAAATCGCGCGACATTCCCGGAGCATCTCGGTGTCGAGGCGGACGAGCGTGTCCCGCAGCCCGACATCCGCTTCGATATGGTCAAAATCGCTGTACGGCGTGCCGCACAACTCGTAGGCCGCGCGATACTGGTGAATGAGCCACGCCACCTTGCGTGGGTGTCGCGCGAAGTAGGTAGGAAACTTCGAGGCGATCACCAGGTCCACGGGGCGTCCGTTGCTCTCGCTGAGGTCCAGCAGCCGCCACGCGGCGGCATGCGGCAGAATTTCCTCCTTGGGATACCACTTGAACGGGACGCTTACGAGCTCGGTCTCGTACCCTCGCTGGCGGAGCTCGCGAACCAGCTCGCGCACGTGCGTCTCCGCGCCGCCGTGCACGAACGGCACCCGCGCCTCGCAGACGAGGATGGTCTTTACAGACACTCAGCGAATCAGCCCTGGAGTCGAGCGATCCTCTGCTCACGTCGCATGTCGAAAATTGATCACGTCGCCGTCGAGGACGATGTAGTCTTTCCCCTCCAGCCGTAATTCTCCGTGCTCGCGGCACGCGGCGAGCGATCCCCGCGCGATCAGCGCCTCGTAGCGCACGACTTCCGCTCGAATGAACCCTCGCGAGATGTCGCTGTGAATTTCTCCTGCCGCCAGGACAGCCGGCGTTTCTCGCGGGATCGACCACGCGCGGCATTCATCCTCGCCCACGGTGAAGAACGAAATATGGCCAAGCAGTTCGTAGCTCGCGCGAATGATGCGGTCGAGGCCCGACTCGCGGAGACCGAGGTCCGCCATGAAGGCCGCTGCGTCGGCGGCATCGAGCTGGGCGATCTCCAGCTCGATCTTGGCGCAAACGGGCACGGCCCGTGTCGCGGCGCCGGCAATGAAGTTCTCCACTCCCGCAAACCTGACGGCATCGTCGACGTTCGGCAGGTCGGCTTCGTCGACGTTCAGGACGAGCAGCAGCGGTTTGGCCGAGAGAAACTGAAAGCCACGCAGGCGTCGGGTGCTATCCGCATCCAGCCGCAGTGCGCGAAGCGATCGGCCCGCTTCGAGCGTGGCGCGGCAGCTGTTGAGCAGCTCCTGCTCCTTGCGCAAATCGGGGTTGGCGCCCTTCTTCAGATCGCGCTCCAGCCGTTCGAGGCGGCGTTCGACGACGCCAAGATCGGCGAGGATGACTTCGTCTTCCATTGTTCGGATGTCGCGCGCGGGATCGACGGTGCCCGCCGGATGCGGCACCGCCGGATCGCGGAAAATGCGAACAACGTGCAGAAGGGCGTCGGCGTTGCGGAAGGGAGCGACGTCGAGAAGCGCCTGAGCTGCGGTTCGGGCGCCGCCCGCGCCGGCGATGTCCGCGAACTCCACGGTAGCCGGGACGCGCTTGCGCGGGTTGAACAGCGACGTCAGCCGATCGAGGCGCTCGTCGGGGACGCGCGACACGCCCACGTTGGCTTCGGCCTTCCCCCCGCTCCGGGGTGCCTCGCGGGTGCTCGTGAGTAATTGAAAGAGCGCGGTCTTGCCCGTCGAGGGAAAGCCAATCAGCCCGGCTCGGAGCATAGGTCACAAAAAATCTTCGCATGGTAGCACGCGGTGGCACCTCGAGCAGGTGAGCAGGCAGCGAACAAAAGGCGTAACTTCAGTGATTTCTAGAATTTTGCGGTTGACATTCCTGATGTGCTTCTCTAGTATCGCCGTGGACTTTTGTGGACCACAGTGGAGTGATACCGCGTGCTCCGGGGCAACTACGCCGCCAAAATCGATGACAAGGGGCGGCTCAAGATTCCGAACGCCTTCCGTGCCCTCATCCACGGACAGCACGGGCCTGAGCTGTTCGTGACGAGCCTCACGGGGGAATACGTCCGCGTTTACCCCATGCCGGTGTGGATGGCGCTCGAAGAGAAGCTCTCGCGCATGCCATCCACCCATCCTGCGCGGATCAAGTTCTTCGATCGCGTCAACTACTACGGCCAAGCCTGCGAGATCGATGCGCAGGGGCGAGTCGTCATTCACCCGCGGCTGCGCGACGCGGCGTCGATGAGCGGCGACGTCGACGTGCTCGGGCAGCTCGATTGCCTCGACGTCTGGAACCACGAGCGTTTCGTCGCGAAGCTGCAGCGCGAGGCGTACACCGACGAAGACGCCCGCGCCCTCGCGGAATTCGGGATCTGACGCGATGGCGCCTGCACACGAACCCGTCATGGTTGCTGAAGTCGTGACGCTGCTCGCGCCCGAACGCGGTGGCGTGTTCGTCGACTGCACCGTCGGTCTCGGCGGCCATAGCCGGGCGCTGCTCAACGCGGGCGCATCGCAGGTCCTGGGGCTGGATCGCGACGAAGAGGCGCTCCGCATCGCAAGCGAGGCGCTCGCCGCATTCGGCGATCGGGTCGAGCTCGTCCACGCTGACTTTCGCGATCTCAATCACGTGCTCGACGACCGAGGCATTGCCCGCGTCGCCGGGGCCCTGGCCGACTTGGGCGTCTCGTCGATGCAGCTCGATGGCGAAGGCCGCGGCTTCAGTTTCCGGCGCGACGAGCCGCTCGACATGCGAATGGATCGATCGGCGGGGCCGACGGCGGCGGATCTGGTCGCGAAAGCCGGCGAAGAGGATCTCGCGAACATCATTTTCCAGTACGGCGAGGAGCGCTACTCGCGGCGGATCGCCCGCGCGATCGTCGCGGCACGCCGGACTGCGCCCGTGCGCACGACCGCGCAGCTCGCGGACATCGTTCGCCGCGCCATTCCTCGTCGGGGTTATCAACGGATTGATCCAGCGACGCGCACGTTCCAGGCGCTGAGGATCACGGTGAACCGCGAACTGGAGGGGCTCGAGACGTTCCTGATCGACGCGAGCCGGCGGCTTCTTCGCGGCGCCCGTCTCGTCGTGATCTCGTTCCATTCCCTCGAAGACAGGATGGTCAAGCATGTGTTTCGGGCACTGGAGCGTGGTGAGGCGGCGCTTCGCGTCCTGACGAAGCGGCCGCTGGAGCCGGGAGAGGACGAGACGGCGCAGAACCCGCGGGCGCGCAGCGCGAAACTGCGCGCCATCGAGAGGCTCGCATGAGCGGCACGGACTTCGAGTACGCGATCAAAAAGGACGTACGGAACAACCCAATCGTCCGTGAGCTCGACGAGGCGCGCCAGCAGCAGTTGTGGCGATCGACCGCGATCGGCGCGGTGCTCGTCGGCGTACTGCTGTTCTCGGCGTGGCAGCACTTCCAGCTCGTGCGTCACGGATACGAGATGGAGCGCCTCCAGCAGGAACACGCGGCCGAAATCGAGGTGAACCGGCATCTCCGCCTCGAGATGGAGACGCTGCGTTCGCCGCGCCGCATCGAGGAAATCGCGACCCGGAAGCTGCACCTCGTGGCGCCTGCGCCAGATCAGGCGATCGTCATCGAACGGGTCATGGCTCCCGAACCGCCCGCCAAGTCCATCGTGGCGGCCCGCTGAACGCCCGGCCCGCGAGGAGGATCGATGGACGAGAGGAAGGGCAGCAGATTCAAGGCTCCGTGGAAGCGGATCGCGTCCAGGCGCAGACACACGACCGATCTGCCCGATGCGTGGCGGGCGACCATCCGATCGCGCGTGCTCGCCGGCGCGGTGCTGTTCGGCGTCTGGACTGTCGGGATCGAAGCCCGCCTCTTCTACCTTCAGGTGATCCAGCACGCCGAGATGATGTCGCGTGCCGATCGGCAGCAGCTCAGGACGATCAAAGCCCCTGCAAAGCGCGGAGAGATTCTTGACCGCATGGGTCGCGTTCTCGCCTACAGCGTCGACGCGGACACAATCGTCGCCGACCCGTCGGAGGTCGAGGACCCCGACGCGGTCAGCGCTGCGATCTGTCGTGCACTCGACGACTGCGACGCCCGCGAGCGTCAGAACATGGCGAAGAACCTGCGTCGCAAGGGGCAATTTGCGTGGCTCGCGCGAACCGTCTCGCCTGACGAGGCGAGACGCGTCAAGGCCTTGCAGCTCCAGGGCGTCGGATTCCTCAAGGAGAGTCGCCGCTACTATCCCAACAAAGATCTGTTGTCGCACGTGCTCGGCTACGTTGGCGTAGACAATGTCGGGCTCGCCGGGCTCGAATCCACGTTTGATTCGGTGATTCGCGGCCGCGAAGGGAAGGTGCTCGTCCAGACGGACGCGCGCAAGCACGCGCTGTTCAGCCGGACCGAACGCCAGGCGACGTCAGGCGCCACGCTCGAGCTGACGATCGATCAAGTCCTTCAGTACATGCTGGAGCGCGAGCTCCGCGCCGGTGTCGAAGAGAACAGGGCGGCTGGCGGATCTGCGATCATCATGCACCCCGACACGGGCGAGATTCTCGCAATGGCGAGCTGGCCCACCTTCAACCCGAATTCGTTCGGACGGTTTGCCGAAGACACCCGGCGCAATCGAACCATCCAGGATCTGTACGAGCCCGGCTCGACCTTCAAGGTCGTGACGGCGTCCGCCGCGCTCGAGGAGCACGTGATCAATCCAGGCGATCTGATTGACTGCGGCGCCGGACGGATTGCGTTCGGGAGTCGGGTCATCAACGACATGCACGCGTATGGCGTGTTGCCGTTCACCGAGGTCATCGTCAAATCCAGCAACGTAGGCGCCGTCAGAGTGGGACTCCGTCTCGGTGCTGAGCGGCTCGGCCTCTACGTGAACCGTTTCGGCTTCGGCCAGGCGCTGTCCCCGGATTTTCGTGGCGAGAACCCCGGTATCGTGTGGAACCCGGCGCGCCTCGATCCGAGCGCGCTCGCGTCGGTCTCCATGGGGTATCAGGTCGGTGTGACGCCGTTGCAGATGGCCGCCGCCGTCAGCTCGGTTGCCAACGGCGGGATATTGTTCGAACCCCATGTCGTGCGGGCGGTCATCACCGGTAGCCACCGCACCGAAGTCGCTCCACGGCCGCTGCGGCGAACGATTTCGGAGAGCACCGCAGCCGAGCTCACCGCGATCATGGAAGGCGTTGTCGATCGTGGCACCGCGAAGGCGGCGCGGATGGACGGGTACACGATCGCAGGCAAGACAGGGACTGCTCACAAAATCATCGACGGTCACTACTCTCCGTCCGAGTACAACGCGTCGTTCGTCGGGTTCGTCCCGTCGCGCAAGCCGGCCCTGACGATCATTGTCGTGATCGATTCGCCGCACGGGAACGGGTACACAGGCGGCGGCGTCGCAGCGCCAATCTTCAAGCGGATCGCGGAAGCTTCACTGCGGCACCTCGGGATTGCGCCGACGGTCAATCCTGTTCCGCCAGTTCTCGTCGCCAGGAACGAGGCGCCGAGGGACACCGCGCCGCGACCCGTGAGCGCGACGGCCGTTCTGGGTCGAGCCGCTCAGGACGCCGATCCGGACGTGATGCCGGATCTTCGCGGGATGAGCGCACGGG
This sequence comes from Acidobacteriota bacterium, assembly GCA_046727175.1. Lineage (GTDB taxonomy): Bacteria > Acidobacteriota > Vicinamibacteria > Vicinamibacterales > 2-12-FULL-66-21 > JBKPCD01. The sequence continues at coordinate 16,459 of JBKPCD010000132.1, forward strand.
ACGCGCTCCGGACGCTCACGAGAATCGGCATGACGGCGAGAATCAGCGGTGACGGATTCGTCGTCGAACAATTGCCCGAGCCCGGCGCGGCGCGCAGCATCGCGGGGTCCTGTCTGCTGAAGCTTGGCAGGCGACCCCTGGAGGAAAATCACGGCGGATCCCTCGACACGGCTCAGGGTGGTTCGAAGCGATCGAATACCGGAGGAGCGCCCCAGTGACGCTTGCAGATCTTCTTCGCGCGAGCGCTGAGCTCTCCCCGTCTGGCGCTGCCCCGCCCGCCATGTCCGACCGAACGGCCGCGACGAACGTGACCGGCGTCGCCTACGACTCGCGACAGGTGACGCCGCGGTCGGTATTCGTCGCGCTGCGGGGTTTGCACGCCGATGGCGCCGCCTTCGCCCGCGACGCTGTCTCGCGCGGAGCGGTTGCGGTCGTTTCCGAAGGCGCTCGGGTTCCAGAACTCTCTACGCTCTGGGTGCAGGTCAGCGACGCGCGTCTCGCGCTCGCTTCGCTCGCAGCGGCCTTCTACGGTAACCCAAGCGAAGAGCTCGTGCTCGTCGGCATCACGGGCACGAACGGAAAAACCACGACGTCGTATCTTCTCGCGTCGATCTTCGAAGCGGCCGGCATCAGCTGCGGGCGAATCGGCACCGTCAGTTACCGGATCGGCCAACGCGAACTAGAAGCGGCGCGAACGACACCCGAAGCGCCCGACGTGCAGCGCATGCTGCGCGACATGATCAGCCAGGGTTGTGGCGCCTGCGTGATGGAAGTCTCCTCGCACGCGCTCGCGCTGCGACGCGCCGACGCGCTTCGGTTCGCTGGCGCGATCTTCACGAATCTCACGCGCGATCACCTCGATTTCCATCGCGATATGGAGGACTATTTCGCGGCGAAACGGCGGCTGTTCGAGCAGCTGCCGCCCGACGGAATCGGCGTGACCAATCTCGACGATCCGCGTGGCGCGTCGCTCGTCAGCGTGTCCCCACGCTCGGTGACCTACGCGATCGATGCGGCCGCCGATGTTCGTCCCGGCCCGCTCTCGCTGTCGCTCGATGGTCTGAGCTTCGAGGTCCGCACGCCGCGCGGCACGCTGCAGATCCGTTCCGCTCTCGTCGGACGCCCGAACGCGTACAACATTCTCGCAGCCGTCGCGACCGCCATGGCGCTCGATCTGCCGTTCAGCGGAATCGAAAGAGGCATCGCTGCTCTCGCCGACGTTCCCGGACGCTTCCAGCTCGTCTCCAGCGCGCTCGACGACGTCCGTGTTGTCGTCGATTACGCACACACCGACGATGCGCTGAAGAATCTGCTGGAGACGGCGCGACCGCTGGCCACGGGACGGTTGATTACGGTGTTCGGTTGCGGCGGCGATCGCGATCGCACGAAGCGGCCGCTCATGGGTGCGGTTGCTGCTCGCCTGAGCGATCTCGTGATCGTGACGTCCGACAACCCGCGCTCGGAAGACCCGGAACGCATCATCGACGAGATCAAGCGCGGCATCTTGATCCCCCCAGATCGGGCACCGCGAGGGCAGCCGGCGCCGAAATCGACGCCCTGCCTGGCGATTGTCGACCGCAAGACGGCAATCGAGCGCGCGATTCACGAGGCCAAGGCCGGTGATCTGGTCCTGATTGCCGGGAAGGGGCACGAGAAGTACCAGGTCATCGGCAATCGGACGCAGCCCTTCGACGATGTCGAAGTGGCGAGGAGTGCGTTGAGCCGTCGACGGCTTTCAGCGGCGCGGTAGACGGTGGACATGGTCCTCACCGCCGGCGGGATAGCCGCTGTGACGCGCGGCCGAATCGTTCAGGGCGATCCTGAAAGCCGGATCGGGCCGGTTTCGATCGACTCGCGCACGCTGTCATCCGGCGACTTCTTCGTGGCGATTCGCGGCGATCGCTTCGACGGTCATCGGTTCGTGAGCGAGGCAGTGGCGCGCGGCGCCATCGGCGCGATGGTCGCCGAAGTTTCTGCGATGCCTGGCGCTCTGGACGCGGAACCGGGGCGGCCGGCGCCGATCGTGATCCAGGTGGAAGACACGACCGGTGGGCTGCAGGACATCGCGCGCGACGTGAGGCGGCGGTCTGGCTCACGCGTCGTGGCGATTACCGGGAGTGCAGGAAAGACGACCACCAAGGAAGTGGCGGCGGAATTTTTGGCGACGCGCCATCGCGTTTTCAGGAACAAGGGGAACTTGAACAATCACATCGGTCTGCCCCTCTCGTTGCTCGAGTTGCGTGCCAGACCGGATGTCGCGGTTGTCGAGCTCGGCATGAATCATCCCGGCGAAATCCGCACGCTTGTCGGCATTGCCGAGCCCGAGGTGCGCGTGTGGACGAACGTCGGCGACGCGCATCTCGGTTTCTTCGAATCCGCCGACGCGATCGGCGACGCGAAGGCGGAGATTCTGGAGGCACCTCGCGCGTCGGACGTGCTGGTTGCCAACGCGAATGATCCGCGGGTGATGTCGCGGGCCCGCGCGTTCTCAGGTCGTCTCGTCACCTTCGGCGTCGACACGCCGGCGGACGTCGAGGCGTCGCGCGTCGAGCATCGCGGTCTGGAAGGAACGGCAGCGAACGTGCGGACACCCGTCGGTGAAGTGTGGCTCGAGACGCCGCTGCTCGGCACCGGCAATCTCGCGAACGTTCTTGCCGCAATTGCCGTTGCTCTGCAATTCGACGTGCCGCTCGAACAGATCTCCGATGGCGCGCGTTCGTTGCGGCCGGCATATCACCGCGGCGAGCTCCTTCGCCTGCCCGGCGGCATTACGGTGATCGATGATTCGTACAATTCGAGTCCCTCGGCGTTGACGCGCGCCCTCGAGACGGTTGCGGCGGCGACCGGCAGCGCGCGAAAAGCGGCGGTGCTCGGCGAGATGCTCGAACTCGGCGCTCATGCCGAACGTTTGCACCAGGAATGCGGACGCGCTGCCGCGGCAGCAGGACTCGACCTGCTCGTGACCGTCGGCGGCGATGCCGCTCGCGCGCTGAGCGAGGCGGCCATTGCGGCCGGCATGCGCCGTCAATCCGTCTGGCACACGGCAACGAGCGATCAAGCGGCGGATGTTGCGCTGCGGCACATCCGTCCCGGTGATCTCGTGCTGGTGAAGGGCTCGCGCGGTATCGGCACCGACCGTGTCGTCGAACGGCTGAAAGTGGAGTTCGCCTGATGTTCTACTACCTCCACTATCTCAGCAGCTACTGGCCGGTGCTGAACGTCACGCGCTACATCACGTTCCGCACCGCCGCCGCCAGCCTGACAGCGCTCGTTCTTGGTCTGTTCGTCGGCCCGTGGATGATTCGGAAGCTGCGCGAGTTCCAGATCGGTCAGGTGATCCGTCAGGAAGGTCCTGCAACGCACCGAACGAAGGCGGGCACACCGACGATGGGTGGCTTGCTGATCCTGACGTCGGTGCTGATTCCAACCCTCTTGTGGTCGGATTTGACAACGCCGTTCGTGTGGATAGCGGTCTTGGCGACGGCAGGGTTTGGGCTCATCGGGTTCGCCGACGACTACCTGAAGATCGTGCGGCGCTCGCACCACGGGCTGCTTCCTCGCTACAAGCTGGGCTGGCAGGCCGTCGTCGGGTTGGCTGTCGGCGGCGCCCTCATGTTCCTCGAGTCACACGACCTGTACAACACGCGTCTCATCTTCCCGTTTTTCAAGCGACTGATCCCCGATTTGGGTGTGTTCTACGTTCCGTTCGCTGCATTCGTGCTCGTGGGATCGACCAATATGGTCAACCTGACCGACGGTCTCGATGGTCTCGCCATCAGCGTGTTCGCGGTTTCGGCGGCCGCATTCACCGCGCTCGCATACGTGTCGACCCATTCTGTGTTCGCGAACTACCTGCAATTGGTGCCGCTGCGGCCCGCTGCGTCGGAGCTGACGATCTTCTGCGGTGCGCTCGTCGGCGCGAGCCTCGCGTTCCTTTGGTACAACTGCTATCCCGCCGAAATTTTCATGGGCGATATCGGATCGCTCAGTCTGGGCGGCGCGCTCGGAACCGTGGCGCTCCTCATCAAACAGGAGCTGCTCCTGCCGCTCGTCGCCGGTGTGTTCGTGTTGGAAGCGCTGTCGGTCATCATCCAGGTCGCATCGTTCAAGACCACGGGGCGGCGAGTATTCAAGATGGCCCCGCTGCACCATCACTTCGAGCTGATCGGCTGGAGCGAACCGAAAGTCATCACACGGTTCCTGATCGCGTCCATCGTCTTCGCGCTGTTCAGCCTCACGACGTTGAAGCTCCGATGACGACGAGCCACGCCTTCTCCGTTCGCGGGTCTCGTGTCACCGTCGTCGGTGCGGCGAGGAGCGGTGTGGCCGCGGCGGAGCTGCTCGTCCGCCGTGGCGCTCGGGTCACCCTGACCGATCTCCGCGAGCAGATCGAGGACGAGACCCGACTCCGCAATGTGGGTGTCGCGCTGGAGCTCGGCGGCCATCGTCAGGAGACGCTCACGGCAGCCGATCTGATCGTGCTCAGCCCCGGCGTGCCCTCGACGCAGCCGGTGCTCCAGGTGGCGCGCGCCGGAGGTGTTCCCGTCATCGGCGAGCTGGAGCTCGCGTCGCGATGGCTGCGCGGACGCATCGTCGCCATCACCGGCACGAAAGGAAAGTCCACGACGACGACGCTCACCGGCCGGATGCTCGAAGCGGGAGGTCACCGCGTGCTCGTCGGCGGCAACATCGGCCACGCGCTCAGCGCGCAGGTGGACGATTCCACCGAAGACACGATCCACGTCGTCGAAGCCAGCAGCTTTCAGCTCGAGAGCATCGATACGTTCAGGCCCTGGATAGCGGCGCTGCTGAATTTTTCACCGGATCATCTCGACCGCCACGCCGACGTCGACGAGTACGCGCATGCGAAGGCGCGAATCTTCGCAAATCAGTCACGCTCGGACTGGACCGTGCTGAACGGTGACGACAGCGCCTCGATCGAGCTGGCTGCGGGCGCGGTCGCGCAGCGGCTGCTGTTTTCGATGACCGGAACGCTTGCGGACGGAATCGTGATCTCGGGTCAGACGATCGTGCGCAGACGCGACGGCAACGAGCAGGCGCTGGTGCCGCTGGCGTCGATCAGGCTCCTCGGCCGGCATCTGGTCGCCGACGTTCTCGCAGCGGCCGCGATTGCGTCGCTCGTCGGCGTCGCGCCCGAGGAGATGACGCGGGCCGTCGAGGGCTTTTCGGGATTGGAGCACGCGCTCGAGCCAGTCGCAGAGATTGGCGGCGTGCGGTTCGTCAACGATTCGAAAGCGACCAACATCGAGGCGGCTCGCCGGGCGATCGAGAGCTTCGGTGCAGGCGTCGTCGTGATCACGGGCGGCCGCTTCAAGGGAGGCGACTTCCGGGATCTCGAGCCGTCCCTCCGCGAGCGCGGAGCAGTTGTGGTCGCGATCGGCGAAGCCCGTCCGCTCATTCGCGAGGCGCTTGGTGATGTGGTGCAGGTCCACGAAGCCGACAGCATGGAAGCCGCAGTGAAGACCGCGTTTGCATCAGCGGCGCCCGGGCGCACCGTCGTGCTCGCGCCGGCGTGCGCGAGCTTCGACATGTTTCGTGATTACGTCGAACGCGGCCGCACGTTCAAAGAGGAGGTGCTTCGGCTGCAGGAGGAGTGGAGCAACGCGCGTGAGCAGTGAGCAGTCATCAGTCCGGTTGGCGCGGTAAAGAGCTGCCCGCTGGGAACGCAGACTGCCCCGGTCTGCGAGGGTAGTGTCTTTATCCCCATCCGGCTGATGACTGCTGACTGCTCGCGTGCTGAATGAAGCCGGTTCGCTGTTTTTTTCGGCTGAGCCTCGCTCTGGCTTTAGCCGCTGGATCGCGAAGTATGGCGCGAAAGCTCAAATCCGACAAGCTGCTCTTCACCGCCACCCTCCTTCTCGTCTGTACGAGCGTGGTGATGGTGTACAGCGCCTCCGCGATGATCGCGCTCGAGAAGTACCAGCAGCCGTACCTGTTCCTGTTCAAGCAGGCGACGTGGGCGCTCGTGGGCCTCTGTCTCATGCCCATCGTGATGCGGATCGACTACCGCAACTACCGACAGCCGCGAGTGATCTGGAGCGGGCTTGCGCTCGCCGCCGTTGCGCTCGTCGCCGTCCTCTTCGGTCAGCCAAAGAACGGCGCCACCCGTTGGCTGGACATCGGGCCGCTCGGCGTACAGCCGTCTGAGCTCGCGAAGCTCGCCGTGATCGTGTTCACGGCTGCGTTGCTCGAGCGGCGGATGGATCGCGTCAACGAGCTCGGGTACTCGCTGGTTCCAATCGGACTCGTGGTAGGGACGATTCTCGCCCTTATCGTCCTCGAACCCGATCTCGGAACGGCGGTGACGTTGTTGACCATCTGCGCGGTGATGGTGTTCACCGCCGGTCTCAGCTACAGCTATGTCGTCGGCCTCGCGGTCGCATCGGTTTCGGCGGTGTACTTCCTCGTTATTGCGTCGGAGTATCGGCTGAAACGGATCGAGGGGTTCCTCGATCCCTGGAGCGATCCGCTCGGCGCGGGCTATCAGATGGTCCAGTCGATGATCGCGGTGGGCTCCGGCGGCATCGCCGGTCGAGGACTCATGGCGGGCGTGCAGAAGCTCTTTTATCTGCCCGAGCCACACAACGATTTCATTTATGCCGTCATTGCCGAGGAGCTGGGCCTCATCGGAGCCACGATCGTGCTCGCATGCTTCTGTGTGATCGGCTGGCGCGGGCTGCGTACCGCGGCGCGCGCGCCGGATCGATTCGGCGCATTCCTCGCGATCGGGCTGACCGTGATGATCCTGTTCCAGGCGTTCTTCAACATGAGCGTCGTGGTCGCTCTCGTGCCGCCGAAGGGCATCCCGCTGCCATTCGTGAGCGCCGGCGGATCGTCGCTCCTGATCAACATGATTGGCCTGGCAATGTTGCTCAATGTGTCCCAGCACTGCTCGTCGTTACATGTCGCGGCGACGACGGTCACGGCGCCTGATGCATGAAGCTGCTCCGGATCGTCGTTGCCGGCGGCGGGACGGGCGGGCACCTGTTTCCCGGGATTGCCGTCGCGCGAGAGCTGCTGCGACGACGGCCGGATGCACAGGTCACGTTTGCGGGCACGTCGCGCGGCATCGAGTCGCGCGTGATCCCGAAGGAGGGTTTTCAGCTCGACGTCCTTCGGAGCACGGGATTGAAGGGCATGTCTCCGATAGCGCTCGCGCGCGGCGTTGCGCTGCTGCCGCAGAGCGGAGTGGATGCGTGGCGAATCCTGTCGCGGCGGCGGCCGGACGTCGTAATTGGTGTGGGTGGATACAGTTCGGGCCCGGTGGTCCTGGCAGCGGCCGTGCGTCGCATCCCGACGCTGCTGCTCGAGCAGAACGCGGTGCCAGGGCTGACGAACCGGCTGCTTGCCCGGCTCGTCAGCGCAGCAGCGGTGACGTTCGAGTCCACGGTCACGTTTTTCGGAAGGAGGGGATTTGTTACAGGCAACCCGGTTCGTTCCGAGTTCTTTGACCAAACGCCCGCGCCGGCGTCCGGCGGGCCAACCAGGATTCTGATCTTTGGCGGCTCCCAGGGGGCGCACGCGATCAACATGGCCATGGTGGAGGCGGCGCCGAAGTTGGCATCCCACAGTGGCCGGATGGCAGTCACGCATCAGACGGGAGAACGCGATCTGGATGTCGTTCGGGAGGGCTACCGTCGCTCGGGTCTCGACGCGCGCGTGGAGCCGTTCCTGTTCACCATGGATCGCGAAGTGAAGGCGGCGGATCTCGTCGTGTGCCGGGCAGGCGCGACGACGATCGCAGAGCTGACGGCAGCGGGCAAGCCGGCGATCTTCATCCCGCTGCCGACGGCAGCCGACGATCATCAGCGCCGCAACGCCGAGATCCTCGTTGCGGCAGGGGCAGCCGAGCTCATCGCGCAGAAGGACCTGACGGGCGACTTGCTCGCGAGCCGGATCGTCGCGCTGTCATCGAATGAGCAGACGCGCGCCGCGATGTCGGCCGCGGCGCGCGGGTTCGCGAAGCCGGACGCGGCACGCGCGATCGTCGATAAGGTGCTCGAGCTCGCGGCTGATCGGTGACGTGAGCATGCTCGGGCGAACACGACGGATCCACTTCGTCGGCATCGGCGGGATCGGCATGAGTGGGATCGCCGAGCTGCTCGCAAATCTCGGATACGAGGTGAGCGGGTCGGACGTGAAGCCATCGAACGCGACGGATCGTCTCGAGCAGATCGGCGTGCGGGTCGACAGCGGCCACGCCGCCGAGCACGTGGGTCACGCGGACGTGGTCGTCGTCTCGTCTGCCGTTCGCGGAGACAACGCGGAGATCGTCGAAGCGCGGCGCAGGCACATCCCGGTCATTCCGCGTGCGGAAATGCTCGCGGAGCTGATGCGCTTGCGCTTCGGGATTGCGATTGCCGGCGCGCACGGCAAGACGACAACCACGTCGATGGTTGCGCTCGTGCTCGAACGAGCCGGGCTCGACCCGACGGCGGTCATCGGTGGACGTCTCAGCGCGTTCGGCAGCAACGCGAGGCTGGGGCGAAGCGATTACATGGTGGCGGAAGCGGATGAAAGCGACAAGTCGTTCCTGAAACTCTCTCCATCGATTGCGGTGATTACGAACATCGACCGTGAGCACATGGAGACGTATGGCACGTGGGAGAGCCTGCAGGACGCGTTCGCCGATTTCGCGAACAAGGTGCCGTTCTACGGCGCCGTCGTCGCATGCGCCGACGACAGACCGGTTCGTGAACTGATTCCCCGGGTCGCGCGTCGCGTCATCACGTACGGCTTTGCCGACAGCGACGCCGGAATCGCGGACGTGGTCGGACACGGGATGTCGCTGGAGGCCTTCGGTTCGCGCTGCCGGATTTCGCGCCGAAGCGATGGCGATCGAGTTGTCGGCGAGTTGAGGCTGCGCGTGCCAGGCAGGCACAACCTGCTCAATGGACTCGGCGCGACGACGGTGGGACTGGAGCTCGGTGTTCCCTTCGATCGGATCGCCGCGGCGCTCGCGGAGTTCCGAGGGGCTGAACGGCGATTCCAGCTCCGGGGGGAAGAGAAGGGCGTCATGGTCGTCGACGACTACGGCCATCACCCGACCGAGATTGCCGCGGTGATTGCCGCGGCCCGGGCGGGAATCGATCGGCGCGTCGTCGTCGTGTTCCAGCCGCACCGCTACTCACGGACCCAGCAGCTCATGACGGAATTCGGAACGGCGCTATCCGCAGCCGATGAGATCGTTCTGACGGACATTTACAGCGCAGGCGAATCGCCGATCGCGGGTGTCACGATCGACGCGCTCGCTTCGACGGTCCGCGCGGCGGCGCGCGGTCCTGTCCACCTGGTGGCAGCGCTCGACGAGGTGCCCGCAGCCGTTGCCGCGCTCGTGCGCGATGGAGATCTCGTTCTCACCATGGGCGCGGGATCGATTGGCACGACTGCAGACTGTATCCTGGCTGCGCTCCGGGGCAGCGAGGAGGGGAGTCGCCAAGAGCCATGAGCCCAAAGCCGGAAGTGTGAGGGCGCGTTGAAGGTCAAGGCGCCTGCCGAGAAGAACTTCCGACGCGCGCGGGCGAAGCCCGGTCGGCGCAAGGGTCGCCGGCTGCGGCTCACATGGCATGCCGCGCGGCGCGTGCTGGCGCTCGTCCTCGTCGTCTACGCCTCGTATCGAGCCGTGGATCTCGTGGTCAGCGCGTCACCGCTTCAGGTGAATCGGATCGTCGTCAAGGGCAACGTCAAGCTCTCGAGCGGAGAAGTAGAGACGCTCGTCCACGACCTGTACGGCACCAGCATCCTGACGGCCGATCTCGACGTGTGCCGCAAGAGACTTCTGCAATCGCCGTGGGTCGCGGACGTGGCACTGCGAAGGGTCCTGCCGTCGACGATCGAGATTCTCGTCTCGGAACGGCGGCCGATGGGAATCAGCCGCCTGAACGGCCAACTCTTCTTGATCGATCGCAGCGGCAGCATCATCGATGAGTTCGGGCCGCAGTACCGCGAATTCGACCTGCCAGTCGTCGATGGCCTGATTGGTCCGCCGCGCGACGGTCACGCGGCCATCGACGAGACTCGCGCAGAGCTCGCCGCGAACCTTCTCGATTCGCTCGCACCGCGAAAGGATCTCGCGAGACGCGTGTCGCAGATCGATGTCTCGGATCCTCACGACGCGGTGGTGCTGCTCGACGACGATCAGGCGCTGCTGCACCTTGGAGACGACAAATTCCTGGGCCGCCTCAGGTCGTATCTCGAGGTTGCTTCGACGCTGGGCAAGCGCGTACCGGACATCGATTACGTGGATCTGCGTTTCGAGGATCGCGTTTACGTGCGGCCGCGCGGGCCCGGCAAGCCGGTGTCCGCCTCGAAGAAGACGGGGCCTTAAGGGGGAACGGTGGCACGCAAGGAACGCTACATCGTGGGCCTGGACGTCGGCACGTCAAAGGTCACCGCCATCGTTGGCGAGATGCTGGACGACGGAGGCCTCGATATCATCGGCATCGGCCTCGCGGACTCTCGCGGCATTCGTCGCGGTGTCGTCGTCAACCTGGAAGCCGCGGTGGAGTCGATCAATCGGGCCATCGAAGAGGCCGAGCTCACCGCGGGCGTCGAGATTGATTCGGTCCACCTCGGCCTTTCCGGCGCGCACGTAAAGGCTTTCAACAGCCGCGGCGTGGTCGCAGTGGCCGGGAAGAACCGCGAGATCGCGCGCGAGGACGTTCGCCGTGCCATCGATGCCGCTAAGGCGGTCGCCCTACCAAACGGTCGTGAAATCCTGCACGTTCTTCCGCAGGACTTCGTGGTCGACGAGCAGAATGGCATCGGCGCTCCAGTCGGAATGACTGGCGCGCGGCTCGAAGTCAACGTTCACATCGTCACGGGTAGCACCTCGTCCACGCAGAACATCGTCGCCTGCGTCAATCGTGCGGGTGTCTCCGTCCGCGACACGGTGCTCGAACAGCTTGCGGCGAGCGAAGCGGTCCTCACCCCGGACGAGAAGGAGCTCGGCGTCGCGATCGTCGACATCGGCGGCGGCACCACTGATTTTGCGATTTTCGAGCGCGGCAGCTTGTGGCACACTGGCGTCGTCGCCGTGGGCGGCGATCATTTCACCAATGACATCGCTGTCGGCCTCCGCACTCCGATTCCGGATGCCGAGAAGATCAAGCGGCGCTGCGGGTGTGCGCTGTCGGCCATGGTCGATGAAGACGAAACGATGGAAGTGGCCAGCGTTGGTGACCGCAAGCCGCGCGTGATGGCGCGGCGCATTCTTTCGGAGATCCTCCAGCCACGCGCGGAGGAGATCTTCCACCTGCTCTGGGACGAGATTCGAAGAGCAGGCTTCGAGAAGTCCCTCAATTCCGGCATCGTCCTCACAGGCGGCGGCTCGATGCTGGAAGGAATGGGAGAGATTGCAGAGCAGATTTTCGACCTGCCGATCCGCCGCGGATCTCCTGTCGGCGTCGGCGGGCTGGCCGACCACGTCAACAGCCCGGCCTTTGCGACGGCCGTCGGGCTGGTCAGTTATGCACACCGCAATCAGGCAGCGAGCGATCTCAGGCGGCCGGTGGGTGCCGGCGCGTTCGGCCGGGTTGCCGGACGACTGCGGATGTTGTTCAAGGAATTCTTCTGAGTTGTGCGACTGGAGGGAGCCTCATGACCGAACTTCGTAACCGAACTCAACGGGCCGACGACTTGCCGCTGAGACTGACGCTCGACGTCGAGAGCCGCACGGGCGCTCGTATCAAGGTCATCGGTGTGGGTGGCGGAGGCGGCAATGCTGTCAACCGAATGCTAGCCGTGGGGCTGGACGGGGTCGAGTTCATCGTTGCCAACACTGACGTCCAGGCACTCCGGATGAACGCCGCGCCGAACAAGCTGCAGATCGGCTCGAAGCTGACAAAGGGCCTTGGTGCAGGCGCCGATCCGAATGTCGGGCGTCAGGCTGCGCTCGAAGACACGGACAAGCTGATTGAGGCCCTGGACGGCGCGGACATGGTGTTCGTCACGACCGGCCTCGGCGGCGGAACGGGGACCGGTGCAGCTCCAGTGATTGCGAGCCTCGCGAGTGAGCTCGGAGCGCTGACGATTGCCGTTGTCACCAAGCCGTTCAGGTTCGAGGGACGGAAGCGGCAGGTTCAGGCGGAGCAGGGGCTGGTAGAGCTCCGTGAATGCGTCGACACCGTCATCACGATCCCGAACGAACGCCTGCTCGCCACGATCGCGCGAAGCACGTCGCTGAACGAGGCGTTCAGCAGCGCAGATGATGTGTTGCGTCAGGCGATTCAGGGGATTTCGGATTTGATTCTCGTGCCGGGGATGATCAATCTGGATTTCGCCGACGTGAAGACGATCATGGCGGGCATGGGGCTGGCGATCATGGGCACCGGCCATTCGGAAGGGGAAGGTCGCGCGATGGCCGCAGCCAATGCGGCAATTTCGAGCCCCCTGCTGGAGGATGCATCAGTCGCTGGCGCTCGCGGCGTCATCATCAACGTCACGGGAGGGCCGGATCTGTCGCTCATCGAAGTGAGCGAAGCGTCCGCGATCATCCAGGAAGCAGCACACGAGGACGCGAACATCATCTTTGGCGCGGTCGTCGATCAGAAGATGGAAGGCAAGGTGAAGATCACGGTGATCGCGACCGGGTTCGAGCGCGGCACGACGGCCTCGAAGCCGGCACCCGCCGTCGCACCACCGACGCCCGTCGACCTTCACTCCTACGCATCGTGGAAACAGGACACCAGCGAACGCGCCGCCGCGGCTGGTGGCGGTCGCATGACCTTCGCGCGACGCTCGCTGCTCGAATTACCGCAGACCCCGCCCAAGTCGAACGGCTCGGAACAGCCCTCGCATGGCGGCGCCGAATTCGAGTCGATGTCGCCGCTCGATGTGCCCGCGTTTCTGCGCCGACAGAGCGAAGGGTGAGGTAGCAACGAACGTCGCACTCGTGCCGACTCGTAGCCCGTTCGTCCGGCAGCTGGTAATGTAGTTCTCGCTCGCTCAGCCGTGTCGACCGGTGCTGGTTGTATCCGCTGCGGGACTGCTGTCTTTGCGTCCGTGCTTTCGATCTTTATCTTTACCTCTGCCGCTCTCACGGGCGTGGTAGACTGAATATATCCACGGCACGCGCCAACGGCGACGCTTCAGCCGCAACCCGCGCACGATGCCGTGGCCCTCGGAAGGCGTCCACTCCGGCAACTGCGAGCGGCCGCAGACTTTGGTCGGGGACGCTGCCGAAAGGCGATGCGGTGACGATCGGCCAGATAATGCTCGCCGGTTGTCGCCACCCGCTCTCGAAACACACGAGTCGTTGACGGCTCGCGGATCCGACGCTTCATGACGAACTGGGAACAACGAGAGCAGGCGCGTCAGGTCCTTGCGCGTGAAGTGGGCTACGTACGAAAGCCGCACGGCGGCCGGCTGCGCGTTGCCCTGGCGTTCCCGAACACCTACTTCGTCGGGATGTCGAGCCTCGGGTTCCAGACGGTCTACCAGCTTTTCAACCAGATAGACAACGTGGTGTGCGAGCGGGTGTTTCTGCCGGGCCGGCAGGAGCTGCAACGCCACCTGACCTCGGGTGCTCCGCTCCTGACGATCGAGTCGCAGACACCGGCCGCGAACTTCGACGTGCTCGCGTTTTCGGTTTCGTTCGAATGGGACTACACGAACGTCGTGAGCATGCTGCGTCTCGCGGGCCTGAAACCGAGAGCCGATGCCCGCTCCGCGCGCGATCCGCTCGTCGTTATCGGCGGCGCGGTGACGTTCGTCAATCCTGAGCCTCTGGCGCCGTTTACGGACGTGATCGCCGCCGGCGAGGGAGAAGTGCTCGTGCCGGAGCTCGTCTCGGCGCTGCGTGAAGCAGCCGATCGGCAGGAAGTGCTTTCGCGGCTCGCCGCCGCTCGCGGATTCTACGTGCCGTCGTTCTACGACGTCCACTACGAGCCCGAGGGCGCGATTGCGGCGTTCGAACCTCGAGGCGGGACCGGCGCGCCTTCCGTCGTGACAAAGGCGGCGGTCAAGAACGCGGAGCGACTCGATCCCCCTGCGACCTCGATCTTCACGCCCGACACCGAGTTCGGGTCGCGCTTCCTCGTCGAAGTCGTGCGCGGCTGCGCCAACCTGTGCCGCTTCTGCTGGGCCGGCTACAACTATCTGCCTGTCCGAGCATTTCCCGCCGACAAGATTCTCGAGCGCGCCGCGAACGCACGTCAGCACGCCTCGCGTGCCGGCCTCGTGTCGATCGCGCTCTGTGACCATCCCGAGATCGAGCGAATCCTCGGGGAGCTGCTCGACATGGGGTACTCGATCAGCCCGGCATCGCTCCGGGTCGACGATCTGACCGGACCCATCGTCCGGCTGCTGCACCGCAGCGGAGAGCGTTCCATAACAATTGCTCCAGAGGCGGGGACCGATCGATTGCGTCGCGTGATCAACAAGACGGTGACGAACGCCGAGATCCTCGAAGCGACGGAACTGATCTTCGCGAACGGAATCGAGAACCTGAAGCTGTACTACATGATTGGGCTTCCGACGGAAGCCGACGCGGACATCGTTGGCATTCGCGATCTGACGGTCGCCATGCGCGACGTGATGATGAAGTACGCCCGTGACCGGGGGCGGCCAGGCCGCATTGTCGGGAGCGTGAATCCGCTGATCCCGAAGCCAGGCACGACCTATCAGTGGCTGCCGATGGAGGACCCGGCGGTCACGGATCGGAAAGCGAAGCGGCTCCGGCACGTGCTTGGCGGTATCGACAACGTCTACTTCAACATCAAGTCCGAGCGACATTCGTACTACCAGGCGCTGCTCTCGCTGGGCGATCGCCGCGTCGCGGTCGCCATCGAGGCGGCAGAGCGGAATGGCGGCAACTGGCGCGCCGCGGTTGCCGAGACGGGACTCGATGCGGGCTTCTACATCTTTCGCGACCGCTCGAATGACGACGTCCTGCCATGGGACATCATCGACGGCGGGATGAAGAAGACGTTCTTCCAGAGCGAACTGCACAAGTCGTTCAGCGAAGAATGGACGCTGCCTCCGAAACGACAGAAAGAGAATCTCAAGTTCCTGCCGGTGTTGTCCGGCTGAAGCCGGACAACACGAGTCCGGGTGAAGCTGGCCGTCTATACGTTTGCTTGTACCTGCAGGCTGCTCTCGTAGGCCTGCAGGATCAGATCGCGTACGCGATCCTGAGCGGTGGCGTCGGTCAACGGGCGAAGGAGCGCGAAACTCCGACGCTCGCCATTCACCGAGAACTGACGCGCCGGGAACGTGACATTCCTGCCGTCGCCGGTCTTGGTTTTCCGCTCCCAGATCGCGAAGCCAATCAACTTCAAACCCTCGAGCGGCCCCGAGGAGAAGTGCAATTCCGCGTCAGCGAGCTTTCCTGGTGGATTCCCCTTTTCGTACGGCACGATCTTGACGGTCATTGTTCGCTCCCTTTTGCCTCTGAACGGCGAGGGCGGCAAGCGCTGTTGCGATTGAGGACAGGCAAGGCGCGCGCCGCCCGCCGCGTCTCGATCGCTGCGGGCGGAAACATCTGAGGAGACGCGCCTTTTGCGCGACCCGAGCCGCGCCGCCGATGGCGTGCATTTGTCCACCCGCACAGCAAGCAAACTGGCGTTGCGCGGAACGGGCGAGAGGTCGTCCGGTGCCGCCCCAGGAACGAGCCAACGCGTGTTGCGGATGTGATTCCGGAGGTTACTCGCCGAAGAGCAGCACCTGTGCGATCGCCAGGGCTTCGGAATGCGTGATCGTGACGAGCGAATTGCGGACCCGCAGCCGTAACGCATGGCGCGCGGCAGCGCCGTGGAGCTGCAGGCGCGGAGGACCGCCGTGGCGGACGACCTCGACGTCCTTCCAGAGCACTCCGTGCGCGTGACCGGTCCCGAGCGCCTTCATGGCCGCTTCTTTCGCGGCGAAGCGGCCGGCGAGGTGCGGCACCGGATCCCGCCGACGCGTACAATAGGCAATCTCCTCGTCCGTGAACACACGACGCAGGAAGCGGTCGCCGTACCGTTTCAGCGCTTCAGCGACTCGCGGAATGTCCGTGGCGTCCAACCCGAGACCAACGATTGACATGCCCACCACGCCTCAGCCTAATCGTGCGTTCGCATGGACGCAAGCGCCCTGGGGACCGGTGCTGCAGTGCAGCCTGCTTGGCGAGGTCGCCGTTCATCTCTTCACCATCGGGAATCTCGATTTGCGCAACGAGCGGCGAGAGTGGAGCGACCTCGCGCACGCGATGGGCGTCGACGAAAGACGCCTTCGACTGATTCGACAGGTGCACGGGGCTGCCGTGGCGGTCGTCCGGCGAGGATCCGCTCACGCCTGGAATCCACCTGAAGCGGACGTCATCGTCAGCGACGATCCGGCGGCTGCGATCGCGGTTCGCGTCGCCGACTGTGCCCCGATTCTCCTTGCCGATCGGCGCGTGGCGGTAGTTGGAGCGGTGCACGCCGGTTGGCGCGGCACGTTGAGACGCGCCGCCCAGGCCGGCGTCGCGGCGTTGCAGAAGGAGTTCGGTTCCGATCCGAAGCACCTTGTCGCGGCGATTGGCCCGTGCCTGGGCCCCTGTTGCGGCGAAGTTGGCGAAGAAGTGCTGACGGCCTTTCGTGACGCAGGTCACAGTCCGGACGATCTGAATCGATGGTTCCGGCCAGGTTCGTCAGGCCGTTCTTTTCTGGATCTGTGGACGGCAAACCGCGATCAGCTGCTGAATGCCGGTGTCCCGGGCGATCAGGTGTTCACGGCGGAGTTGTGCACACAGTCGCACACGCCGTTGCTGCATTCGTACAGGGTGGCAAGAGAAAAGGCCGGCAGGATGGTCGGGGTGATACGACCGCGCGTAGCCCGGTAACCCGCGCAGCTTCTCCCGTCCTTGTCTCCTGTTGATTATCGCTGCCGGTCAGGTCCCTTTCAGGCGCTCGGTTTTGGGTTCTGCTCGCTGGTCTTTCCTGCCGCAATCATCGCCTCTGATTCATCCATTCCGAGGTTCGACAAACGGTCGGCTTCCTTGTTCATCTCACGCCGCACGTGCTCGAAGGTGACGTCGTCGAGCTCCATCACGAGAAGGCGGGCTCGGACGTACAACGGCCGCAGGCCTGGATGCTTGACCTTGTACTCGCCGCGCATCTGTCGGACGAGCAGCTCTGAATCGGCTCGAATCCGCACTTTCCGGTAACCGTGTTCGACCGCCCAGCGCAGCGCAGCGAGGAGGGCGTTGTACTCCGCGGCGTTGTTCGTCGCGATTCCAATCCCGCCATGCAGCTCCTCGAGCAGATTGCCGTTCTCATCCTCGATCCGGATGCCGTAGCCGGCCGGACCGGGATTACCGCGCGCGCCGCCGTCGATGTACGCGGTGATCATGGCGTGCCTGCATGCCCGGTGCTTCGTGCCAAGTGCCTGGTGCCTGTGCCTGGTGCAAAGGTGGTCTTCGCGGTGCCGCGTCGTTCTCAGCAGAGCGGTTATGAGGAGGGCGGCGATGTCGAGCCCTCAGCGGCGGCAGGAACGAAGTACAGGATCCGCGAGCAACTCTCACATTGTATGAGGCTGTCGTTTCGGCGAACCTCGTTGAAGACCTGGGGGCGCAGCCGCACGTGGCATTGCGTGCAGTGGCCCTCGCGCGCTTCGGAGAGGGCGAAACCCTTGCGATGCCGGGCGACGTAATCGAAGAGTGCAATCGCCCGCGGCGAGAGCTTCGCGACGATCGCCGCGCGTGCGTCAGCGAGGCGCTCCGTTTCACTCTCCAGCTGCACGCGCTCGGCCTCGAGCTGCTGCTTCTCCCGCGCGACTTCGGCTTGTTCGGCCTTGAGCGCCGCCTCGGCCCCTTTCAGCTCGCCGGCCAGAATCTCGGCCTCCTCCATGCGATCGAGCAGCCGGTCTTCCTGACTGCGAACGCTCTGTTCGGCCGTGGCGATTTCATGCTGCATCGCCTGGTATTCCTTGTTCGTCTTCACCTCCATCAACTGATCTTTGAACTTGCTGAGGCGCCCCTGGACGAACGCCAGTTCCTTTTCGATTTCGCGCCTCGCCGCCTGGCTCGCGCTCATGCGTTCCTTGATCACCGACAACGCTGTAGTCCGGTCCGACAGCCGCTTCTCGAGCGCGTCCTGTGCGGCCGGTATGTCGGCGATCCGCCGGCGATTGCGGTCGACAGAGAGATCGAGGTCCTGGAGCTGGATCAGATGCTGGAGGTCAGAGTGCATCTACGCTGCAGATTGTAGATTGCTGGTTGCAGATTTCGGCATTGGTGGTGGATTGTGGATTCGTCTGCGAGTGCCGAGCAATGTGCAGTCTGCAATCTGCATTCGTCAATCGGGTGGTGGGCCCACCAGGATTCGAACCTGGGACAGGCCGGTTATGAGCCGGCGGCTCTGACCGCTGAGCTATGGGCCCCTAAAAAGGGACAAGGGAAAAGGGACAAAGGAAAACCGTTCGACTTCGCCCTTGGCCGTTTCAGCTTGCCTTTCCCTGCTCCCTTTTCCCTTTCCCTTTTCTACGTCCGGCCTTCAAGAAACGCGCGCAGCTTGCGGCTGCGCGACGGGTGGCGCAGCTTCCGCAGCGCCTTCGCTTCGATCTGCCGGATTCGTTCGCGCGTGACGGCGAAGCTCTGGCCAACCTCCTCGAGCGTGTGCTCGCTGCCGTCACCGACGCCGAAGCGCATCTTGATGACCTTCTCCTCCCGCGGCGTCAGCGTCTTCAGGACTGATTCGGTCTGCTCCTTCAGATTGAGATTGATCACCGCGTCGGACGGCGACACGACCTGGCGATCCTCGATGAAGTCGCCGAGATGCGAATCCTCCTCCTCCCCGATCGGCGTTTCGAGCGAGATCGGCTCCTGCGCGATCTTGAGGACCTTCCGCACCTTCGATACCGGAATGTCCATCCGCTTGGCGATTTCCTCGGAGGTCGGCTCGCGTCCCAGCTCCTGCACGAGCGCTCGCGACGTGCGGATCAACTTGTTGATCGTCTCGATCATGTGGACCGGAATGCGAATCGTCCGAGCCTGATCCGCAATCGCGCGCGTGATTGCCTGCCGGATCCACCAGGTGGCGTACGTCGAGAACTTGTAACCGCGCCGGTACTCGAACTTGTCGACGGCCTTCATCAATCCGATGTTGCCTTCCTGAATCAGATCCAGGAACTGCAGACCGCGGTTGGTGTACTTCTTCGCGATCGACACGACGAGGCGGAGGTTCGCTTCGACCAGCTCCTTCTTCGCCTGCTCCGCCTGAATCTCTCCCCTCGAGATCGTTTCGAGCGTGCGCATCAGCTGATCGGGCGTCTCCTCGAGCGCGTCAGCCATGCTCTTGACCTGGACTTTCTGTTCCTTCTGGCGCTTGAGAAGGTTCTTGCGCTCGTCTTCCTTGACGCGGCTCTTTTTGTTCTTCGGATTCAGCTGACGATCGATCTGGTCGATTTCGCGCCGCACGCGCATCACCGCCTCGACCGAGTCCTTGATCTGATCGATCAGGCGACGCTTGATCGTTTCCGTGAACTCGATCCTCCGGATCAACTGCGAGAGCTCAACTCGCCCGCGAAGTGCTTCCCATCGCACGCGGCGGTACTTCCGCTTGTCGCGCGTGGTCGTGCCGCGCGGCGTCTTGTCCAGCTTCTCGCGACACTTCTCGACCGCCTGCCAAGCCTTGCGGACGGCATCGATCTGCCGGAGCACCTGACGCTTGCGATCCTCGATCTTGTCGTCGGTCAGCTCCTCGTCGTTGAAGATCACCAGCTCGCGGATGCTCCGCTCGTCGTTCTTCAGCTGATCGCCCATCTGCATGATCGCGTGCGCGACGGTGGGCGTCCGGGAGATCGATTTGATGACGGCGAGCTTCCCCCGCTCGATTCGCTTCGCGATCTCCACTTCGCCTTCGCGAGTGAGGAGCGGGACGGTCCCCATTTCGCGAAGGTACATGCGAACGGGATCATTGGTCTTGTCGAGGGCACCCGGCGTGAGGTCGAGCTCCAGCTCCTCGGCCCCTTCCCCAGTCCGATCGAGCAGCTTGTCCTCGCGATACTTCTGCTCGGAGTCGACGACCTCGATGCCCGCGCTGCCGAAGGTGCTGAACAGGTCATCGAGCTCGTCGGACGATGTGATGTCGGCCGGCAGGAGCTCGTTGACCTCGTCGTACAGCAGATAGCCCTTTTCCTTGCCGATGGAAATGAGCTGCCTCACTTCATCGTATTTTTCTTCGATCGACAACGGCATGCCCTCCTAAGACGCCGATTCGCACGGATTGGCGCGGATCAGAGGAGATTCGACGATCGCCAACCCGCCTGACGCCCCGGCTTCCCCCCGCGCACAATACGCGTGGTAGGGCTCCGGTTCATCCCACGAATGAACGCGCAATGAATCCAAATCACCCAGCTTACGATCCGCACTCACCGATCCGCAACCCACCGCGCGACTATCCCTCATCCGCAATCAGCAATTCAGAGATTCAATCTGCTGCAAGAGGGCCTTTTTCCGGTCCCAGAGCGCGATGATTTCGTGTTCGTGCCGATCCGCGCCCTGCTCCTGGAGCCGGTCGATTTCCCGTTGAACGGCGGCGCGCTCACGGTCGTACCGCAGACGTTTAAGCGTCCGAACGCAGTCGGCGGCAACCGAGGGGGGGTGGGTCTGCCGGCCGATCTCGTCGACCAGCGCAGCCTCTCCAGTACTTAGACGCTCGACGAGCGTCTGCGGTAAGGACGTTGCCGGCCATCCCTGCAGGGATCGCGCCTGCTCGATGATCGAACCAGTCGCCAGGCCCTCCGTGTCCCCGGCTTCGAGCTCGGCAAGCGCCGCCACACCCTCTTCCGGTGCCCGCATCAATGCCCAAATCAGTCCGCGCTCTGCCGGTTTCACCTGACCGAGTCCAATGGCCCGTCGCTCGATGTCCGGCGTCGTAGTTTGACGCTGGACCGCGGCGCGCCTGATCTCCGCGCGTACTACCTCTTCTGTAATTCGTGCCTTGTGCGCCAGTCTGTCCGCAAATTGGTCACGTGCGGCCGCGTCCGGAATTCTTGCCGCGACCGTCAGCATCTGGCCCAGAAACTCTCGCCGGCCCTCGGGCAGACTCAAATCGTGCGCCGACGCCGTTCGATCGAGCAGGTATTCGAGCCACGGCTGCGATTCCCGGAGCCGCGCCTGATACTCGTTTCCCCCACGTTTCCTGATGAAATTATCGGGATCGTCGCCCGGCGGCAGCATTGCCACGTTCACCTGAAAGCCTTCGGTCACCAGCAGCTCGGAAGATCGGGCCGCCGCTCCCTGCCCCGCCGCGTCGGGATCAAAACTGAGGACGACCTTCGTGGCAAAACGTTTCAGCAGGCGGACCTGGGCCGGCGTGAGGGCAGTTCCAGACGTGGCGACCACATTCGCAATCCCCGCCTGCCATGCCTGCGCGAAATCGAAGTAGCCTTCCACCATCACGGCATACTTCGCGCGGCCGATCGGCGTCTTGCTCAGGTGAAGCCCGTACAGGGTGCGACCCTTGACATAAATCGGTGTTTCGGGCGAATTCAGGTACTTCGGCTGCTGACTGGACTCCATGGCCCGGCCGCCAAATGCGACGATCGTGCCGTTGTCGCGGCAGATGGGGATCATCAGCCGCCCGCGGAAGCGATCGACGACGGTATCCTCATCGCGCTGTACCACGAGTCCGCTCCTGAGCAGGGTGTCAGGCGAGACCCCCTCGTTCGACAGCCTGGTCTTCAACCCTTCACGGATGGGTGGCGCATACCCGATTCCGAGGAGCTCGATCGTCGCCTTCGTCAGGCCGCGCTCCTCGAGCAGACGAACAGCCGGACCGCCCGCTCGGCTGTCCAGTTGTTCCCGAAACCACGCTGCCGCGACTTCGTGCACCTTCAGCAGCGTCTCACGTTCGTGTTGACTCTCCGCATCGTCACGCGAATTCCCTGTTTCGGGGACCGTCAGTCCTGCGCGCGCGGCGAGCAGCCTGACGGCTTCCGGGAACGATACCTTGTCGAACAACTCGACGAACTTGATCACGTCACCACCGACACCGCACCCGAAGCAATGAAAGAATCCCTTGTCTTCGTGGACGATGAACGACGGCGTCTTCTCGCCGTGAAACGGGCAGAGCCCCTTCCACGCGGTTCCGCTCCGCCGCAGCGAGACACGCTCCTGAATGACCTGCACGATGCTCGCGTGCGACTTCAAGTCATCGATGAACGACGGAGGGAATAATGCCATTACGTCGATTGACGATTGCAGATTGGAGATTGCGGATTGACGGATTGTTGATTCTGATTGCAGATTGTCGATTGCGACTACTGACGTAGCGGCAGAATCAATATCCTCAATCTGCAATCCGTCAATCTGCAATCTGCAGTCCGTCAATCTGCAATCTGCAATCCGCAATAAGTTCACTCTTTCAACTCGACCACCGTCACGCCACCGCCGCCTTGCTCGTCGGGGGCAGCCGAGAAATGCGCGACGAACGGGTGCGACTGGAGAAACGCGGTTATTCCCCGCCGAAGCTGACCTGTCCCGTAGCCGTGAATCAGTCTCACCGATCTGATTTCGGCGACGAGCGCATCGTCGAGGAACTTTTCCACGCGTCCGACCGCTTCGTCGACGCTGCAGCCTATGACATTCAATTCGGTGAGCGCTCCGTCGCGCGGCTGCAGCTCGACGTTGACCCGCACGCGCGCGGGCTGCGTGACGGCCGCTGCGGGAGTCACCACGCGAAGCTCGTCGACCCGCGCTCGCAATCGTTTTCCCCGGACGTCGACGTCCGCTTCGCGATCGTGGAGCGCCTGGATCGTGCCTTCGAGGCCGAATGTGCCGACGAACACGCGATCTCCGACGGCAGGTACGTGCCCGGCCTGGGCGGCCGCAGCCGGTTGTGGAGCTGCAGCCGTGTCGTCGGCTGCGCGCAGCCGCTCGCCGATGGCGTCGAGCGCCGCGCGGGCCTCGCTCCGCGCCGATCCGGTCTCGCCTGTCGGAATCAGGCGTGCCGCGCGACGCTCGGCATCGCTGGCCAGAGCCTGCGTCCGGGTCTTGAGCGCGTCTACAACCGCGTCGATCTCGCGTCGCGCGTCGCGGAGACGCTCTTCGATGCGCTCATCGAGCCTTCGACGGATCGTCTCTTCGCGGTTTCGGAGATCGTGCTCGCGCGCCTGCAGCTTGGCGGTCGCCTCTGCGAGCTCCTGGCGGTCGCGAGCCAGCAGTCGGCGCTCGTGATTGAGCGTGTGCATGTCGCGCTCGACCTTCGCGAGGTGCTCGGCAAGCTGTGACTCCCGCTCGCTGCGGTTCGCCCGCGCGCGTTCGATGATTGACGAGGGCAACCCGAGGCGGGTGGCGATCTCGAACGCAAGGCTGCTGCCCGGTGAGCCGTAGTTGAGGCGATACGTCGGCTCGAACGTCCGGGGATCGAAGCCGAATCCCGCGGACGTGACTCCTTCGCTGGTGGACGCATACGATTTCAGGGCGTCGTAATGTGTCGTCGCGACAACGAGCGCGCCACGCATCCGGAAGTGCTCGAGCAGCGACATGGCGAGCGCACCACCTTCGACCGGATCGGTGCCCGCACCTGCTTCATCGAGGAGCACGAGCGCGGGGAGCGCAAGCGCGCGATCCATTGCGACGATGTTGGCGACGTGCGCCGAAAAGGTGCTGAGGCTCTCGGCGATCGACTGCTCGTCGCCGATGTCCGCAAACACAGAGCGGAAAACCGGGACCTGCGACCCTTCAGCCGCCGGGATGAAGAGCCCGGCCTGGGCCATGAGCGACAGCAGTCCTGCCGTCTTCAAGGCAACGGTTTTGCCGCCCGTGTTCGGCCCCGTGATCACGAGAACGCGGACCGGTGGGATCAAAAGAATGTCGACCGGTACGGGGCCGGTGTCCGGTAGGTCGGTGGTTCGGGGTTCGTTGTTGCCCGCTCGAGCCTCCGAGCTCGATGGTTCGCTCAGCCGCCGGCGCACCGCCGGAATGAGCAGCGGATGTCGCGCACCACGGAGCTCGAGGCGACCGTCCTTCGCGATTGCAGGCTTGACGCCGTCAATCAGCAACGAAAAATGCGCGCGGGCCTGCAGGACGTCGAGCTCGGTAGCGGCGTCCACGGTCCGCTGAAGGTCCAGCGCGCGACGACGGAACGCGTCGGAGAGCGCAAGCAGGATGCGGCGAACCTCTTCGGCTTCCTGTTCTTCCAAGGCCACGATGTCGTTGTTGATTTCGACGGTGCTGAGCGGCTCGAGGAACAGGCTTGCCCCACTGCCGGAGCTGCCATGGACGATACCCGGGATCGCGGCGCGATGCTCCGCACGGACAACGAGCACGTAGCGTCCGTTCCGGTCCGTGACGATCTGCTGCTGAAGGTACTTCGCCGTGTCTTTTCCGCGAAGGTACGATTCGAGCGTGCCTCGCAACCGCGCTCGCTGCTTACGAAGCCGCTCGCGGATCGATTTCAGCTCCGCGCTTGCATCGTCGACCACCTCGCCCGATTCGATCTTCCGGCGGACGTCGGCGATCTCTGCCTCGAACGACGCAGCCGAATCCGAGGTGACACGCAGCGTCGGAAACGCGCCGCGTGCGCGCCGAATTGCCGCGCAAGTCGTGTCGATCGACGCGAGAAACGTCGCCAGCGCAGTGAGCTGTTGCGGATCGAGCGCCCGTCCTTCGACGGCGAGGGCGGTCAGAGTTGCTTCGAGATCGGAAGGTGCGTGAAGGCCGATTTCATTGTCGGCGAGGAATCGGACCATCTCGCCGGTGGTGTCGAGCGCGAGCGAAACGGCGCGCGCGTCCGTAAGCCAGGCGGTTCGCATGAGCCTCGACGCCCCAGGCGGCGTCTGCGCATATTGGCAGACGGCCTCGATGATCCGACTGAACTCGAGAGCCCTCAGGGCGCCGGATTGCATGGGACTGCTGACTGTGGTGAGCTTCTGGTCCGACAGGGCAATCGCCAACTATAACGCAGCGCGGTAAGCGGCGACAACTAATCAAATATCGGAATCGACCGAGGATCTGTCAAGCGACCAGCTCCGGTGCGGCTCACTCCAAGTGATTGATCGAGCTGGCGATCGCGGCAGCACCAAATCCGTTATCGATATTCACGACCGATACCCCGCTCGCACAGCTGTTCAGCATTCCGAGTAGGGCCGTCACACCACCAAAGCTGGCGCCGTACCCGACGCTGGTTGGCACGGCAATCACGGGAGTATCCACCAATCCCCCTACCACGCTTGGAAGCGCGCCTTCCATCCCGGCCACGACGATGAGCACGCGGGCACCGAGAAGTCGCGCGTGCTCGGCAAGCAGACGGTGGAGTCCGGCGACCCCGACATCGTAGAGTCGGTCGACGCAGTTCCCCATGATTTCTGCAGAGACGGCAGCCTCTTCGGCGATTGGCAGATCGGCGGTGCCGGCCGCGACGACGAGCACCGTGCCGCGTCCCGGCGGCGACCCGCCGACACGGTGCGTAATGGTTCTGGCCAGTTCGTGGAATGTCGCGTCGGGTAATCGCTTCACGACGGCCGCGTGGGCGAGCGCGTCTGTCTTCGTGACGAGCAGGTTGTGCCCCGCGCCAACAATCCGCTCACCGATGGCAGCTATTTGTTCTGGGGTTTTTCCAGGCCCGAAAACCACCTCGGGGAAGCCCTGTCGCAGACCGCGATGATGATCGACTCTCGCAAACCCGAGATCCTCGAACGGCGCCTGGCGTAAATATTGTAAAAGCCGGGAGTGTGCCGCCTCAGGCGTAATGACGCCGGTGTGGACATCTTGCAGGAGCTGACGCAGTTGCAGGCGGGTCATCGGTTCAGACCGCCTTGGCGCATGTGGTCGAGCCGAGCAATAATGTCCCGATTGTGCAGCGCGATGGATTCATTTACTACCCTATGACCCCGTCAGAAACTCTGATTCTAGTCTGCTACTTCTTCGTCCTGAGCATTCTTGCAATCTACGGCTGGCACCGCTACTACCTGGTGTACCTCTACATCAAGAATAAGGAGCAGGCGCCGCGTCGTCTGTCGCCGCCCGGGTTTCTCCCTCCGGTCACGATCCAGCTGCCGATCTTCAACGAGATGTACGTGGCCGATCGGCTCATCGACTCGGTCTGCGAGCTCGATTACCCGCGCGATTTGCTCGAAATCCAGGTTCTGGACGATTCCATTGACGAAACGATTGAAATAGCCGAGTTGGCTGTCCGGCGTCATGCCGCTCGCGGATTCAACATTTCTTATATGCATCGCGTCGACCGTCGCGGATTCAAGGCCGGCGCGCTCGAGGCCGGGCTGAAACAGGCATCGGGCAAGTTCATCGCGATTTTCGACGCGGACTTTATCCCGGCGCCCGATTTCCTGAGGCGCACGCTGCCGTATTTCGAAACCGATCCGAAGATCGGCATGGTGCAGGCACGATGGGGCCATATCAATCAGGACTACTCGCTGCTTACCAAGATTCAGTCGATCCTGCTCGACGCGCACTTCGTCCTCGAGCACGGCGCGCGTAACCGGGCGGGTTGCTTCTTCAACTTCAACGGAACGGCAGGGATCTGGCGGCGCGAGGCCATTGTCAGCGCAGGCGGGTGGCAGCACGACACACTGACCGAGGATCTCGATCTGAGCTATCGCGCGCAGCTGGCCGGCTGGCGGTTCGTGTTCCTGCCCGATGTCGTGTCGCCGGCGGAAGTTCCGGTTGAAATGAACTCGTTCAAGTCGCAGCAGCACCGCTGGGCGAAGGGATCCATTCAGACGTGTCTCAAGCTGCTGCCCGACATCCTGCGGTCGCCGCAACCGCTTGCCGTCAAGGCGGAAGCGTTTTTCCATCTGACCGCAAATTTCAACTACTTGCTGATGTCGGTCCTGTCGATTCTGATGTTTCCCGCGATGTGGGTTCGCTACAGCACTGGCTGGACTGAGATGCTGCTGATCGACGTCCCTCTGTTCTTTGCGGCGACGATGTCGGTGGGTAACTTCTACATAGTTTCGCAGCGAGAGCTGTACGCGGATTGGCGTCAGCGACTCAAGTACCTGCCGCTCCTCATGTCGATCGGCATCGGGCTGTGCGTGAACAATTCCCGTGCGGTGCTTGAGGCGATGTTCGGAAAACCGAGCGACTTCAATCGCACGCCGAAGTACGGAATCGAGCGCGACAGCGACGAATGGGTCGGCAAGAAGTACCACCAGACCGTGGGCGTCCAGCCGATGATCGAGCTTGCGCTCGGACTCTACTTCACGTGGACGGTCTTCTACGCGCTGTCGAATCAGATCTACGGGACGTTGCCGTTCCTGATGCTGTTCCAGATCGGGTACCTCTACACAGGCCTTCTGTCGATCTTCCAGCAGTACACCGGCGAGAACGTGATGTTGAAGACGCCGGAAATTGCGAAATAGAAAGTCAGGCTTTGGGCTCAGGGGCTTTAAGCCTTGGGGCCTGCGGAGTACATCGCCGCTCCTCTCCAGACATGCGCAGAAGGGTTCCGGCCCGAGGCCCCGGCCTCCGGTCCCCGGCCGCCAGGCCGTCGGCCCCTGGCCCGGGGCCCCCGGGCCCCAGCCCCCGGACCCCTTGATATGATCCCCTCATGACCACCGAAGCGAAGCCCAAGGGCGGCCTCGAGGACGTTGTTGCTGCGTCCTCTGCCATCTGTTACCTCGATGGCGATCGTGGCGTGCTCGCGTACTACGGGTACGACATCCACGATCTGGCGCGCGGCGCGTCGTTCGAGGAGGTCTGTTATCTCTTGTGGCACGGCCGGTTGCCCAACCGGGCCGAGCTGGGCGATCTGCAGTCGCAGCTCGCGGCTGCGCGGCCGCTCCCCGACTCGGTTCTCCGACTGATGAAGCAGCTTCCGGCGGTCGATGGGATGGACGCGCTGCGTACGCTGACGTCGGCACTCGGTCATTACGATCCCGATGCTGCCGACAACTCACAGCCGGCAAACTTTCGGAAGGCGATCAGGCTGACAGGACAGATTGCGAGCCTTGTCGCGACTTACGGACGTCTGCAGGCGGGAGCCGGACCGATTCAGCCGGATCCAGCGCTTGGCCACGCGGCAAACTTCCTCTACATGCTCACCGGCAACCGGCCGAACGCGCTCTCCACGCGCGCGTTCGACGTCGCGCTCGTGCTCCACGCGGATCACGAGCTGAACGCGTCCACGTTCGCGGCTCGCGTGGCCGCCGCGACCCTGACCGATCTCCATTCGTCGATTGTCGCTGCCATTGGAGCGTTGAAAGGCCCGCTACACGGCGGCGCGAACGCCGACGTGATGCGTCTGCTCATCGAAATCGGCCCAGACGCAGGGCCGGATCGCATTGACGAGGCAATTCGGAGCCGGCTCGCGAGGAAGGTCAAAATCCCCGGCTTCGGCCATCGCGTGTATCGCACGGAAGACCCGCGCGCGACGCATCTGCGCCGGATGTCGAAGGAGCTCGGGGAGCGCGCCGGCAACACGCGCTGGTTCGAGATGTCACAGCGGATCGAACAGATCGTCAAGAGCGAGAAGAAGCTGAACGCGAACGTGGACTTCTATTCGGCCTCGACGTACTACACGCTCGGCATCCCGATCGATCTCTTCACGCCTATCTTTGCCGTCAGCCGCATTTCCGGATGGACCGCACACTGCCTCGAGCAGTACGCGAACAACCGGCTGATTCGTCCGCGCACCGACTACATCGGGCCGAAGTATCCGCAAACATTCTTGCTGCTCGATCAGCGCTAGTGCGCTGGCGCGCGCGGCGGGCGTTCGGGCTCGGGATTCGGGGCTCGCCGTTCCATGGGCTCGCAATGTGCAAGTCGGTGTTTCGTCGCGCCAGGCTGCCCGCCGCGCCAATTCACCGGCGGGCGGCAAGACCGAAGGCCGTCGCGCGAAGCGCGTAAAGCGCGTGGGGTGGGGCCCCACGCGCATCAAAAAGAAGATGGCTATCGGCAGATCAGTAGCCTGCTGCGAATGAGCAGCATCGCCCCCCGAATCCCGAACCCCGAAGCCCGGGAGCGCGGAACGATATAATTTACAGATCGTCGCCAATGCATCAACGTCTGATCCGCAATTTCTCGGTTATCGCGCACATCGATCACGGGAAGTCCACGCTCGCGGACCGGTTTCTCGAGCTGACGGGTGCGCTGCAGCCTCGCGAGATGGAGGCGCAGGTCCTCGACAGCATGGACCTCGAGCGCGAGCGCGGCATCACGATCAAGGCCCATGCCGTCCGCCTCACATATCACGCTGAAGACGGCGAGACGTACGTGCTCAACCTGATCGACACGCCAGGGCACGTGGATTTTTCGTACGAAGTGACCCGATCGCTCGCCGCCTGTGAAGGCGCACTCCTCCTGGTCGACGCGTCGCAGGGCGTCGAGGCGCAGACGCTCGCGAACGCCTACCTCGCCGTCGAGAACAACCTCGAGATCATTCCGGTCATCAACAAAATCGATCTCCCTGGCGCGCAGCCCGATGAAGCCAAACGCCAAATCGAGGACATCGTCGGACTCGATGCGAGCCACGCGATCCTGGCCAGCGCGAAGGAGGGAACGGGTGTCCACGAGATCCTCGAAGCAATCGTCCACCGGTTGCCGCCGCCCGCCGGGAACCCCGACGCGCCGCTGAAAGCCCTCATCTTCGATTCGTGGTACGACGCGTACCGCGGGGTCATCATCCTCACGCGCATCATCGACGGCGTGCTGCGGACGGGGATGAAGATTCGGTTGATGGCGCGCGGCCAGGAGTACGAAGTCGAGCAGGTTGGTACGTTCTCACCGAAGCCGACGGTTGCCGACGAGCTCGGCGTCGGCGAGGTCGGGTTCATATTCGCCGGCATCAAGACAGTCACCGATGCGCAGATCGGCGACACCATCACCGAAGCCGCGCGCCCGACGAGCGAGCCCTTTCCCGGCTTCAAGGAAAGCAAGCCGATGGTATTCGCGGGCCTGTATCCCGTCGAAGGCAGCGAATATCCCGAGCTTCGCGATGCGCTGGAGAAGCTGCGCCTCAACGACGCATCGTTCTTCTTCGAGCCGGAGACCTCGGCCGCACTTGGCTTCGGATTCCGGTGCGGCTTCCTGGGCCTCCTGCACATGGAGATCGTGCAGGAGCGGCTCGAACGCGAATTCGACATGGACCTGGTGACGACGGCGCCGGGCGTGTTGTATAGAGTGACGGCGACTGATGGTGTGGTGCAGGAGATCGACAGCCCCGCCAAGCTACCGGATCCCGGACGCATCGAGAAGTTCGAGGAGCCCGTCATCACTGCGATGATCCTCACGCCGTCGGAGCACGTCGGCGCGATTCTGGCGCTCTGCCAGGAAAAGCGCGGTGTTCAGAAAGCAATGGAGTACCTCGCGTCGGATCGCGTGCTCATCACCTACGAGCTGCCGTTCAACGAAGTGGTCCTCGACTTCTACGACCGGCTGAAGACGCTCTCGCGCGGATACGCGTCGCTCGACTACCATGTGACCGGATACTGGGAGTCGCCGCTGGTCAAGCTGGACATGCTGGTGAACGGCGAACCGGTGGACGCGCTCTCGATCATCGTCCACCGCGACATGGCCTATCAACGTGGCCGCGCGCTCGCCTCGAAAATGCGCGAGCTCATCCCTCGTCAGATGTTCGAAGTCGCGATCCAGGCTGCCGTCGGCAGCCGGATTATCGCGCGCGAATCCGTCAAGGCGCTGCGCAAGAACGTGCTCGCGAAGTGCTACGGTGGCGACATCACCCGCAAGCGGAAGCTGCTCGAGAAGCAGAAAGAGGGAAAAAAGCGGATGAAGCGCGTCGGACGGGTGGAGATTCCGCAAGAGGCTTTTCTAGCCGTATTGAAGGTGGGACAGGAATAAGGGAAGAAGGGGAAAAGGAAAGGGAAAAGGGAAAAGAGAAAAGGGACAAACCAAGGCCCAAAGCCCAAAGTCTACAGACGAGTATGGCCACCAACATCTTTCAGAAGTCCACGATCCGCGAATACTTCGAGTCGATCGTCATCGCCGTGATCCTCGCGCTGTTCGTGCGGACGTGGGTCGTGCAGGCGTTCAAGATCCCGACGGGGTCGATGGAGAACAACCTGCTGATCGGCGATCACCTGCTCGTGAACAAATTCGTGTTCGCGCCGGCGGCGAGCCGCCTCGAACGAGGCGTGTTCCCGATGCGTGACATCCGCCGCGGCGACATCATCGTCTTCAAGTACCCCGACGAGCCGGAGCGGGATTTCATCAAGCGTGTGATCGGCCTTCCCGGCGACACGGTGGAGCTCCGCAACAAGAAAGTATTCATAAACGGCCGGGAGCTGAGTGAGCCATACGTTCATTTCCTCGAACCGGTTTCGGAGGCTGGGGAGATCACCTCATTCGACGTCCGCGAGCGCTACGGGCCGGTGCACGTGCCCGACAATCAGTACTTCGTCATGGGCGATAACCGTGACAACTCCCAGGACAGCCGGTATTGGGGATTCCTGCCGCGAAGCTACATCAAGGGCAAGGCGCTGATGATCTATTGGTCCTACGAGTCCGGCCGCGACGAGTACAGCGAGCCGGGTGTCGTAGGCTCGATCAAGCGGATTGGGTCAGTGGCCGTTCACTTCTTCACACGTACGCGCTGGGAGCGGTTGTTCCATCAAATCCACTGACGCCGTTCGAGATCTCAAAGGAGGCGGAGGTCACGGACAAATCGCTTACCGCGGCGCCGCGGAGTTCACGGAGATTTGTTTTGTTCTTGGACGCAAGTCGAGCTTGGTTCAGAGCTTCCGTTCAACGAGCATCACATCAACTCTGATGCCACGATTCCGGGACATTACAAAGAATCTCCGTGGGTCCGGTGGCTCCGCGGTGAGGCTTTTTCCGTGATCTCCGTCTCCTCCGGCTAATCAGGGCGCCGCAATCGAACTCGCCTGCGCGATCAGCCGTGCTGCCTCAGCCCGCACGCGATCCACGTATTCGGCATCCTTGATGCCTCTCAGGTTGATCTGCACGTTGTAACCAGCACCACGCAGGCCTGCGCGCAGCAGCTCGAGCGCGACCTGCACATCGCTGGAGGCGTTCGCGTTCCCGAGGGTTGCGACGATGGCCCCGTGGTCGATGGCTTCCACACACGCCCGCATGACGTCGAGTGGCGACTCCGTCGCAGCTCGGAGCGCACGCTGAATCATGGCTGCTCGGAACGCTTTGTTCTCTTCCGTCTCTTTCGGCAGTCGATACGCCGCCATCACTTCTTCGTACGCCTCGCTGTCGCGATCCACGAGTACGGTGAGGTCCTCGCTCAGCTCCGCGCATCGTGTGCCTACCGCGGCCAGGCGTTCAACATCGGCTTGCGTGGTCGCCCGTGGCTGGGGCAGCTGTGCAACCATCGTCAGCAACGAGGCTCCGAGCGCGCCCGCTAAAGCAGAGGCAGAACCGCCTCCCGGTGTCGGATCTGAAGATCGAAAGGCGGCAAGAGTGTCCTGCAGGCTTCGCTCAGTGAGTCTGGGCATGTGTACTCGCAGGGAACGATCCATGAACGATGCGGCCGCGTTTGACGACGGCCACAATGGACGGTGCGCCAACGCGAATGAGGTTGATCGCGTCGCCGCTGACGACGACGAGGTCCGCAAGCTTGCCAGGCTCGAGGCTCCCGACGCTGTCGGCGCGATCGAGCGCCCACGCCGGGTTGAGCGTCGCGCCGACGAGCGCTTCCTCGAACGTCAGATCCATTCCGAAGCAGGCGAGCGTCATCGCAAACGGCATCGACGGCGAGAAGCCGCCGCCTGGATTGACGTCGGTGGCGAGCGCGACCGGCACGCCTGCGGCGATCAGGTCGCGCGCAGGGGCGAATCGCCTCAGTTTGAGATAGAACGCCGCGATGGGAAGCAACGTTGCGGTCACGTTGCCCCTGGCGAGGTCG
Organism: Acidobacteriota bacterium; assembly: GCA_046727175.1. Taxonomy (GTDB): domain Bacteria; phylum Acidobacteriota; class Vicinamibacteria; order Vicinamibacterales; family 2-12-FULL-66-21; genus JBKPCD01. The sequence goes on from JBKPCD010000132.1 coordinate 49,233, forward strand.
CGAATGCCGGATGGCGAGACGAAGACGAGATGGTCCGCCGAACGCGCGCCGACGGCGGCCGCGACCTGCGCTCCTCCGCTCGCCGCGAGCTCGTCCGCGTGAATGCGAGGCGCCAGGCCGGCCTTCTTGCCTGCCTCGAGAATCGCCACGGAATCGTCCGGTGTGAATACGCCCTCCTCGCAGAAGACGTCACACCATTTCGCGAGCCTCTCCCGGGCGACGGTGCGAATCATCTCGTCGATCACGAGCTTCACGTAGTCGCCGCGGCGCGAGCGGTACTCGAGCGGGATTTCGTGGGCACCGAGGAACGTCGGCACCACGTCGATTGGCCCTTCGTCAGCCAGGCGGCGTATCGCACGGAGGATCTTGAGCTCCGAATCGACCTCCAAGCCGTAGCCGCTCTTGATTTCACACGTCGTCGTGCCGCTCGCAAGCATTTCACGCAAGCGGAACCGCGATTGGTTGACGAGCTCGTCCTCAGACGCAGCGCGGGTGGCCCTCACCGTCGCGACGATGCCGCCTTCGCTTGCGGCGATGCTGGCGTAACTCTCGCCGGCGAGACGCCGGCGCAGCTCGTTGCGTCGATCGCCCGCAAACACGAGGTGCGTGTGTGGATCGACGAAGCCCGGCACGATCGAGCAGTCGAACGCGTCGATGATCTCAGCGTCGGGTGACATCGTGAGACGGGCGCGAACATCCCCGGTAGGGCCCACGTACACAATCCGTTCACCGGCCGCGGCAACAGCGCCGTCAGCCAGGACGCGGATGTTGCCCTGATCGTGTCCGGATCGCGGGGCAGGTCCGGCGCAGGTGATGAGTTGACGGCAGTGCCTGATGAGAAGTGTGGCTGGCGCGCTGCGACCCGGCGACGTCACTCGGGAAGTATAGCGGAGAGCTTTGCTGTCACTCGATCAACGGACAAATCGCTGACGACGATCCGTTTGTCGCGGGATTTCTGGCCACTCACGATCGCGACGTCGCGGCGTGGACAATCGAGCAGGGCGGCGAGGAACGCGATCAGCGCGTCGTTCGCAGCCCCATCGACGGGCGCAGAAGCAATGCGAACGAGAAGCGCGTCACCGCGTACTCCCGCGATGCCGGTGTGGCCGGCACGCGGAATGACGCGAACAGCGAAGGAAACTCCGGAACGTAAGAAGGAGAGCGGAATCAACTCCGCTCGTCTGCCCGGCGCGGAACGGACGGGTCGCGCGCCACGTTCGCCGCGGGCTCGGCCGGACGCGGACGGTGCAGCAGCAGTTTCTCGTCGGATGTGTCCTGCTCGCGAATGAACTCGAGCGCGCGCCGGAGCGCTTGGATCGTGCTCTCGAGCGTGCCTTCGACGTCGCGGCGACGCAGCCGCAGCTCGTTGATGTCGCGCTCGACCTCTTCGAGCCGGACCTGCGCTTTCTGCAGCAGGAGATCCGCGCGGCCTTGCGCTTCGCGCACGATCAGCTTCGCCTCGGTTTGGGCGCTTTCCTTGATCTCGTCGGCAAGCCGCTGCGCGGTCAGCAGGGTGTTTCGCAGGTTCGCCTCACGCTCGCGATGCTCGGTCAGCAAAGCTTCGGTTCGGACGAGATCCTGCCGAAGTCGGTCGAGCTCGCGAAGCGCCTGCTCGTAATCGGCGGCGGCTTCGGTCAGAAATGCGACGACTTCGGTGCGATCGAATCCTCGCAACGCTGTCCGAAATCTCGGCTGACGCAGGTCGAGCGGCGCGATGCGCATCACGCGCTCGGGTGGTGGAGATCCTGCACCGGCTGCCGTGACGTTTGTCGAAACTGGCGGACGCTCGGCCATCATATCCCCCGAGACCCTGATTCACGCGAATTTGCGCGGATCAGAAAAACTTAAGCCCGAAATCTCTTGCCGAAAATCGCGGTGCCGACACGCACGATCGTCGCCCCTTCTTCGATGGCTGCCTCGAAATCGTGGCTCATGCCCATCGACAGATGCTGGAGCGCGGTCGACGGCACGCCGGAGGACAGCAACCGATCGCGAAACTCACGAAGGCGCACGAACCAGGGTCGGGTCTGCTCCTGATCTTCGTTCCAGGGCGGCATCAGCATCAAGCCCCGGAGTCGGATGTCGTGCGTCTCCGCCGCCGCGCGGACGAGTCGCTCCGCCTCGTCCGGCGGCGCGCCGAACTTCGTCGTCTCACCCGCGAAATCGACCTGAATCAGCACCTCCGGCGCGGTGTCCTTATCCGCGCCGGCGGCAGCATTCGCGACGTGCCGCATCAGCTCCATCGAGTCAATCGAGTGAATGCACGCAAACGGTCCGACCGCCTTCTTCGCTTTGTTCGATTGCAGGTGGCCAACGAGGTGCCACCTGGCCGAGATGTCGGACGTTGCCGCGATTTTCTGCAGGGCTTCCTGAACGCGGTTTTCACCGAAGTCGCGCTGGCCGGCCGCCCACGCCTCACGGACGGCGTTGGCGTCGAACGTTTTCGAGATCGCGACGAGCGTGACGTCGGCCGGTTCGCGGCCGGAGCGCCGGGCCGCAGCGTCGATCCGGCTGCGGACCCGGTCGAGGTTCTCGGCGATTGACACCTACTTTTTGATTTGCGTCAAGACGCCCTTGGCCTGTTCGGCATACTGGCCGGTCGGTGCAATCTTGAGGTACTCCTCGAACTGCTGCGCCGCTTCGGGCATTTTGCCCTCGTTCAGGTTTGCCATGCCCAGCCAGTAGTGCGCGTCAGCCAGCTTCGGGTCGATCTTGATCGCTTCCTCGAACTGCTTCTTTGCTTCGGCGATCTTCCCGGCGTTCCACATGATCACGCCCTGGTTGAACACCGTCGACGCGCTGCCACCGCCTCCTGCTGCTGTTCCAGCGCCGGCCAGCTTCTGTGCCTGCGCGCTCGCCTCCGCCGCCTGATCGAACTTCTTCTGAGCGTTGTAGACAGTTGCGAGCCCGCTATACGCCTCGACGGAATTCGGATTGACTTCGATGGCTTTCTTGAACGCGGCTTCCGCGGCGTCGTAGTCCTTTTTGTTGATGTTGATCGCGCCGATGTTGGTGTAGCACTCCGTGCATTTCGGCGCGGCCGCGATGACCTCGTTGAACTTCGCGATCGCCTCGTCGTGCTTGCCCTGATTGCTCAACTCGACGCCTTGGGAGAATGCACCCTTCAGCGCATTCGCCTTGGCCTCCGCCTCCTTACGATCCTTTTCGGAGACATCGCCACCCGCGCCGGGCCTGAGGCCGAAGTTCACCTCGACCATGTCGAGGCCGATATGCTTGTTGAAGCTCTGGATCAGGCCGTCCTTCTCGGCGGTGATCTTGTAATCGCCTGTCTGGATACCAATCTGGATGTACTCGCCGCGCTTGTTCGTCTTCACCTCATACTTGCGGTTTGAGTCGGTCGCCTGGATCGTGACCTTCGCTCCCTCGACCGGCTTGTTCTCGGCGTCAACGACTTTGCCCTTGATCTGACCACCCTGGGCGTAGGCGGGCGCTGCAGGTGCAGCAAGCCCGACGACAAGCGCGCAGATCGCAACGAATCGGCGTTTCATGCGTGCTCCCCTCATACGGAACCTCCGTGTTGGTTGTGGCTTGAGCGCACGGAGTCCCCGCCGCGCGCCCGCTCGAACCGAATTGACTGAATATCGGCAGAAGTTTCGCTGTTCTTGTGGCCCACCGTACACGAGATGCACGGCGGAGGCCGTATTAATTCGTGGCCCAGTTTACACGAATCGCTCACGGGCGAGCCCGCCGCACCCTGTGTACTGCCCTCCGTGGATCGCAGGATCGCAGCACGTGAATTGCTGAGCAAGGTAACGGATCGTGCCGGACCACTAAGTTGGCAGACGGTCCTCGCGCTCACCGGCCACATCTGCGTCCTTGAAAAACCTCTGGATGTCGCCGAGCTGCTGCGTGACCGGTGCCGGCGGCAGCGACGCCAAAAACCGCCGCCCGTACCCCATCGTCTTCAGGCGCGGATCGAGGATCGCGAGCAGACCGCGATCCTGTCGATGACGAATCAGCCGTCCGAGTCCTTGCTTCAACGCGAGAATCGCGAGCGGGACCTGATAGTCCTCGAAGGCCGACTCGCCGCGAGCCGCGATGGCCTCGATTCGGGCTGCCGTGATTGGATCGCCTGGGGACGCGAACGGCAGCTTGTCGATGATGACGCAGCTCAACGCGTCGCCGACCACGTCGACGCCCTGCCAGAAGCTGGAAGTCGCGAGCAGCACGGAATTCGGCGTGGCCTTGAAGTCGCGCAGGAGCGTCGAGCGCGGCGCGCTGCCCTGGACGAGGATCGGATACTCCAACTCTGCGGAGGCGATTCGATGAACCTCGCGCAGGTTCGAGTAGCTCGTGAACAGGACGAACGCGCGACCGCGCGTGAGCCTCAGGATCTCGATCACTTCCCGGGCAACGGCGCCGGTGAACTGCGGCGACCGTGGCTCCGGCATCCGTTTCGGCAGATACAGAATCGACTGGCGTCGATAATCGAACTCCGACTCGAGGCGGATCTCCTCTGCCCGGCTGACACCGAGCCGATCCTTGACGTAGCGAAACGATCCGTCGACGGCCAACGTCGCAGAGGTCAGCACCGCTCCGCGCATGCGATCGAGCAGCATCTCGCGAATGACGGATGAGACGTCGATCGGCGCGGCACGAAGGAACACACCTCGCCCGCGGGTCTCTATGAAGTACACGAAGCCCGGATCGTCGGCGCGGAGCAGGAACCGCACATCGTTGCGGAGCTCGCCGGCGCGTCGGCCCAACGCGAGTACCTCTTCGGGGAGGTCAGCGGTCAGCGCGACGTCAGCTTCGAGCGCATCGAGCGCTCCGATGAGCGCACCCCCTTCGTTGCTGACGCGCTGCCCCTGGACGGGACGGATTCGCAACCGGCTCTCATTCGGATTTCCGCTCTGGAGTCGCTGCCGGAGCGACTCGATCGCGGAGAAGAACGCACGGCCCGCCTCGGTCAGGCGCCTTGCGTCGGAGGCGAGCTCCTCGGCGCGCTCGCGTTCGGCGATCAGGTTCGCTCCAACAGCGCGGAGCGCGTCGTGCGCGAGATCGTCTACCCGATACGTGCTCACCGCGATCCCGAAGTACTGGGTCGCCACGTCCTCGAGCTGGTGGGCTTCGTCGATGATCGCGTACCGGCAGTTCGGGATGACCTCGCCGAACTCGCTCTGGCGGACGGCGGCGTCGGCGCACAGCAGGTGGTGATTGACGATGACGACATCCGCTTCTGCGGCACGCTGACGCATGCGCACGACGAAGCAGTCGTCGTATCGTGGACATTCCTTGCCGATGCAGTTCTCCGTCGTCGCGGCGATCTCATTCCACATCGGGAGATCTTCGGGAAGATCCTCGATCTCTGCCCGATCGCCCGTTTCGGTGTGGCGCGACCAGTCGTCGATGATCCTGAGGTGCCTGAACTCGTCGAACGACTTCGCGAAGAGCGATCCTGTTCCGCCGCTCCCATCGCGCAGCGCGTCAAAACGGTGAAGGCAGAGATAGTTTCCGCGGCCTTTCATGAACGTCGCCTTGAACGCCACGTCGAGGCACTCGCGAAGCACGGGCAGGTCCTTGAAGAAAATCTGCTCCTGCAGGTTCTTCGTACCGGTCGAGACGAGCACTCGTTGACGGCTGAGAATTGCGGGGACGAGATACGCGAGCGTCTTCCCGGTGCCCGTGCCGGCTTCCGCGAGAAGGACGCCGCCTTCGGCGAACACCTTCGAGGCAGCGGCCGCCATTTCGACTTGGGCCGCACGCGGCTCGAAGTCGGGCAACGCGCTCGCGATCGGACCGCGAGACGCGAACGCCCCGGTGACCGCTGCGACTAGCTCCGGCGCTCGGGGTACAGCGGGAACTTCCGGCACAACGCCTCGACTTCGGTCCGCACGCCTGAGAGCACACGCTCATCGTCCGGGGACTGAAGCACGCGCGCGATCAGTGCGGCGACCGCGTCCATCTCCAGCTCGCCCATGCCACGGCTGGTGACTGCGGGCGTTCCGAGCCGGATACCGCTCGCGACCATTGGCGGATTCTGATCGAAAGGAATCACGTTCTTGTTGACGGTGATGCCGGCTTTCCCGAGCGCGGCCTCGGCGACCTTTCCCGTCAGACCGCGCGAGAACACGTCGACGAGCATCAGGTGATTGTCGGTGCCGCCGCTGACGAGACGGAAGCCGGCGTCGGACAGGTTCTTCGCAAGGCGCGCCGCGTTGGCCACGATCTGCTTCTGGTATTCCGCGAAGCCGGGCTCCATGGCTTCTTTCAGGCACACGGCTTTCGCGGCGATGACGTGCATCAGCGGTCCGCCCTGTATGCCGGGGAAGAGCGATCGATCGAGATCTTTCGCATGATGCGCGCGGCACAAGACGAGGCCGCCTCGCGGCCCGCGCAGCGTCTTGTGCGTCGTCGTCGTCACGAAGTCCGAGTCCGGAACCGGGTTCGGGTGCACTTTGGCGGCAACCAGGCCGGCGATGTGCGCCATGTCGGTCACAACCGGCGCGCCGACGTCTCGTCCGACGCGACCGATGCGCTCGAAGTCGAACACGCGCGGGTAAGCGCTCGCGCCGACCATGATCATCTTCGGCTTGTGCTCGTGCGCGAGCCGCTCGAACTCGTCGTAATCGATTCGCTCGTCGTCCTTGCGCACGCCATATGGCACTATGGTGTAGAGCTTTCCCGAAAAATTCAGCGGATGACCGTGGGTGAGGTGGCCGCCGTGCGCCAGATTCATCCCGAGGACCGTGTCGCCCGGTTTCAGGAGCGTGAAGTACACGGCCATGTTCGCCTGTGCCCCGGAATGCGGCTGAACGTTGGCGTGCTCTGCGCCGAAGAGCTCCTTCGCGCGCGCGATCGCCAGTGACTCCGCGACATCGACGAAGTCACAGCCGCCGTAGTAGCGCTTCCCCGGATAACCCTCTGCGTACTTGTTCGTCAGCACGGATCCGGTGGCTTCGAGCACCGCCTGGCTGACGAAGTTCTCGGAGGCGATCAGCTCGAGGCCGCTGTTCTGCCGATGCACTTCCTGATCGATCGCGCGCGCGATATCCGGGTCCGTATCAACGAGCGATCGCCAGCGCAGAGGCGTTTGGGTGATCGGCATCAGGGTTCATCGCCTGCGGCCTCGGCGAGCCGAGCGCCAGCGAGTCGATCCGCAGCGCGTGGGGTGGGCCCCCACGCGCATCGAAAAAAAGTCCAGATCTTCGCGGTCACGTCCAACTCAGCGGGCGGTGTTGAGCGCTTCCCGTCGTTCTATCTCCGCGATTTGATCGATGCGGTGCTGATGCCGGCCGCCTTCGAACGGCGTGCTGAGCCACACCGCGACGATCTCTTCGGCGAGCGGAGCGGCGACGATACGGCCGCCGATCGCGAGGACGTTAGCGTCATTGTGGGCACGCGACATGCGACCCGTGTACAAGTCGTTGCACAGTGCGGCACGAATGCCAGGGATCTTATTTGCCGTCATCTGTTCACCCTGGCCGCTGCCGCCGACGACGATCCCGCGGTCTGCAATGCCATCCGCAACCGCACGCGCGACCTCGGCGCAAATCGGCGGGTAATCGACTGCGTCGTCGTTGTGCGTGCCACGATCGTCGATATCGTGCCCGAGCCGCCGCAGTACGATGATCAGCCGCCGCTTCAGCTCGAAGCCGGCATGATCCGCGCCAATCGCGATACGCATGGCACATGAGATTATACAGGGAAGATGCTGACAGTGCTGATGGTGCTGGAAGTGCTGATGGTGCTGGAGGTGCTGACGGTGTCGAAGGGATAGCGCCTAGAGCAGCGCCAGCAGCTGGAGCACCGTCAGCACCTTTAGCACCGCCAGCACCTTTGGCACCCTTAAGCACCTCCAGCATCATTAGCACCTTCTTCATGACTCCCACCATTACCCTGACTCCCCGCGGCGAGGATCGCATCCGAAGCGGCCATCTCTGGGTGTACCGCAGCGACATCGCTGACGTTCATGCGACCGGGGGCGACATCGTCGGGCTCACCGGCGCCCGCGGACGACGAGTGGGGTACGCGCTTTACAGCGATCGATCCGAAATCGCGCTGCGGCTGTTCACGCACGGTCCGGACCCGCCGGATCTGCGCATATGGCGTTCGCGCCTCGAGTCGGCGATTGCCTACCGCGCATCGCTCCAGATCGATGCGACGGCGTATCGCCTCGTCCACGGGGAAGCGGATCAACTCCCGTCGTTGATCGTCGACCGTTACGGAGATCACCTCGTTGTCCAGGCCCTGTCGCAGACCGTCGACAGGCTGCTGCCGGATATCACGAAGCTGCTCGTCGAACTGCTGAATCCCGCAGGCATTCTGGCGCGCAACGATCCGCGCGTCCGGCTGCTCGAAGGGCTCGAACAGCGCGTCGATGTGATCCACGGGACCGTGCCCGAGGAGATTGAGATCCGCGAAGGGCGCATCACCTACCTCGTCGATCCCTACCACGGACAGAAGACCGGTTTCTTCCTCGATCAGCGCGAAAACAGAGTGGCGGCAGCGCGATACGGGCGTGGTCGTCTGCTCGACGCGTTCAGCTACAACGGTGGATTTGCGCTGGCGCTCGCGGCTCGCTGCGATGAAGTGCTTGCGGTGGACATCTCGGAGAGCGCCGTATCGCGAATCGCGGCGAACTCCGAGCGGAACGGTCTCACGAACGTTCACGCGCGAGCGATGAACGTGTTCGACGAGCTGCGCGAGCTCGAACGCCGCAGTGAGCGGTTCGACACGATCGTGCTGGATCCGCCCGCGTTCGCCAAGAACCGATCCTCGGTGGGCAAAGCGTGGTCAGGCTACAAGGAAATCAACCTGCGGGCGTTGAAATTACTGACGAGCGGCGGATTCCTCATCACGTGCAGCTGCTCGTACAATGTCAGTGAAGCAGATTTCGCGGATGTCATCGCCGCCGCCGCTGTTGACGCGCATGCGGACGTTGTCGTTGTCGAGAAGCGGATGCAGTCGCGCGACCATCCCGTTCTGATGACCGTGCCGGAGACGTACTATCTCAAATGTTTTATCTTGCGGAAGCTGTGAGAAGAAAGAGCAGCACCTTCTTCTCACTCCTGCCGCAAGACAGCGACTGGCTCGACGCTGAGCGCCCGTCGCGCCGGGCCGAGCGCAGCGAGGACGGCAACCATCGCGAGCAATGCGGGAACCGTCGCATACGTCGCTGCATCCGACGAGCTGACGCCGTACAACATCGACGCGAGGCCGCGAGCCGCAAGAAAGGTCGCGCCAAGTCCGAGCACGATGCCGATGGCCGTCACACTCAGACCCTCCGTGAGCACCAATCGGATGATGTGCGGCGGACGCGCGCCGAGCGCCACACGCACGCCAATCTCGCGCGTTCGGCGGACCACCGAGTAGGCAATGACGCCGTACACGCCAATCGTGGCGAGCAGCAGCGCCATTGCGCCGCAAACGCCAACGAGCGCCGCAGTCAGACGATCGGCTGCCATCACCTCGGCGAGATGTGACGACATCGTCTGCACTCGATAGACAGGGGCGGCGCGTTCCACAGCGATCATTTGTTGACGAATCCCCTCGATCAGTGAAAGAGGGTCTACGCTCGTTCGCGCGATGAGCGTGACACGTGACGGGTCGCTCTGCGCCAGCGGGTAGTAGACGATTGGCAGCGGTCCTTCCTGCATGGAACGATGTCGGCTCGATCGCACCACGCCGACGATCTCGAGGGTCTCGCCGGCCGAGTCAATCAAGTGCTTGCCGATCGCGTGCCCGCCGAAGTATCGGTTCGCGAGCGCATCGTTGACGACGACCGATGCGACGCCGCCAGGACGATCGCGACTGTCGAACTCGCGTCCCGCCACGATCGGAATCTGCATCGTTCGGAAGTATCGTTCGTCGACGACGTTGAAGTTGAGCTCAGTGTCTTCGCCGGGCCGTGCCGTGTAGCCCTCCATTCGAAAGCCGCGCCGCTCGCGCCCACTCAAAGGGAGACTCTTGGTGAAGCTGGCGTCAACCACCGAAGGCAAGTTGCGGATGCGATCGAGCACCGCTCGAAAGTACTGGTGTCGCTGCTCGGTTGTGAAGTCGGAGTACGGAAGCTCCACGTGCGCAAGCACCGCTTGCCGGGCGCCGAACCCGAGGTCCGCGTTGAGCTGATTCGAGAGGCTTCGCACGAGCAGCGCTGCCGACACGAGGAGCACCACCGCGACGGCGACCTGGCCGGTGACGAGCACCCGACGAAGATGTCGCGGCGCGCGCCCGTCCGACAACCGGACGCTTTCTCCACGAAGGCTCGTGGTCGAGAGTGGCTTGACTGCCTGCAGCGCTGGCGCAAGGCCGAAGAGGACGCTGCTCAACAGCGACACCGCACCAGCGAACAGGAACGTTGGCAGGTCGATCCCCGTTTCGAGCATTTGCGCCTGCTCCGCGGGGAAGAAGGACGGAAGGAGATCAGCCGTCCACAGCGACAGCAGCACGCCCAGGGCGCCGCTCGCGACACCGAGCAACACACTTTCGGTAATGAGTTGTCGCACGACGCGGAGGCGGCTCGCACCCAGCGCCAGCCGGATCGTCATTTCACGACTTCGGGCCGTGGCTCGCGAGAGCAACAGACTTGCCACGTTCGCAGACGCGATTACCAGCACGAGCCCCACGGCCGCCAGAATGACGCCAGCGATCATCTCGACCTGGCCGCGAAACTCCGGAGGGAGTCGCGTGTGCGGAAGGGCGATCATGGGTCGCGGCTTTGTCGGAGCCTCGAGGGTCCCAAGGTTCGCTTTCGGAAAATCCCGCGCGAGCCGCGCGGCGATGGCGGAGAGCTGCGACTGTGCTTCTCGCAGGCTCGCGTTCTCGCGAAGCCTTCCAACAACGGAGAGTTCGCGATCCTGACGCGCCGAAGGCATGTCAGCTGGTGGCATGTACGGCACCCAGAGCTCGTGCCCCAGTCCGAGATCGAGGCCCCGGAACGGTTCGGACGCGATGCCGACGACGGTGCACGCTCGTCCACTAATGGTTACCGTCGAACCGATCACTGCCGGATCGGATCCGAACGTCCGCCGCCAGAGGTTATAGCCAAGGACCACGACGGGCGGGGCCGTCGCGTTCGCGTCCACTTCGCTGATCAGGCGACCGAGCGTTGGCTTGACGCCGAGGACATCGAAGTACCGTCCGGTGACCGCCGATACCCGGACGCGCTCGACGGCCTCAGTCGTCCGCAGGACTGCCACCGCGCCCGTTTGTTCAGCAGCCAGATCGCGGAACGCGGTCGCGTCGTTGCGGATCGACAGGAAGTCGGGGTACGACGAGTCACCATACGGTCCGCTGCTGTAATCGCTCGTGAAGATTGAAATCAGGTTTCCCGGATCGGCGACGCCGGGGGCGGGCCTCAGGAGCAGCGCGCTCACGAAGCCAAAAACGGTGACGTTCGCCCCGGTGCCGAGGGCGAGCGTCACGAGCGCGATTGCCGTAAAGCTCGGCGTTCGGGCGAGCATACGGAACGCGTAGCGAAGGTCGTAGAGGAGAGAATCCATACCGCAACACTCAAGCGACGAGTGTGCCAGCCGTCACGGACCTGAATCGGCGACCGTTGGTGAACCGAGCCGCGTCCACCGTTCATTCCCGGTCAAATCGATTCCAAATCCGCACAAGGACGCCCTCCTTGAGGAGCCCCTCCTCGCCACACCGCACAGGGTGCCTGTCCCGGTAAGGCGCCTGTTCTTAACGCAACAGTCCCCTTACACGGACCGTCCCCTTACACCGAGAGTCGAATGGCGAGCGCATCGTGACCTCGTTCGCGGGCGAGAGATGCGGCGGTCTTTCCGTCGTCGCTCACCAGCAACCGGTCGGCCCCATTGGCGAGGAGCTGATCGACGAAATCTTCACGTCCGGCGGACGCCGCGCCCATCAGCGGCGTGTAGCCGACCTGTTGCCGCGCGTTGACGTTAGCGCCGCGCTCGAGGAGCAGCTTCACTGCGTCGGCATTCCGGGACGCAATGGCGGCGTGCAATGGCTGCACCTTCATCTCGTTCCGCGCGGCGGCTCCGACTTCGGCGCCGCGCTCGAGCAGTAGGCGCACCGTGCTTCCGCCGGCGAAGAAGGCGGCAAGGCCGAGTGGTGTGTGTCCGTCAGGCGCCCAGGCGTTCGCGAGCGATGCATCGGCGTCGAGCAGCCCGCGGATGGCATCGTCGCGCCCCAGCGCCGCGGCCTCGAAAATCGTGAGGGTGGCTCCTGTGGCGAGACGTTCTGCGTCGGCGCGGTTCCCCTGGTAAAGGGCCGCCAGGATTGGCGACGTGGGATCGAGCGGCATGACATCCTCCTGTCCAGACATTACTTAGGTAGCCTAACTAAGTTTATACTACCGGCGTGCCTCGAGGATCAAGCCCCGACGAGAGGGTGACGAACCTCGCCGATCGTCTGCACTCAGCCGCAATCCATTTGCTCCGCCGCGTACGCCGCGAGGACGACGTGACCGGGTTGAGTGCCGCGCGACTGTCGGCGCTCTCGGTGATCGTCTTCGGCGGACCGATTCGCATCTCGGCCCTCGCGCGCGCGGAGCACGTCCGCACGCCGACGATGACGCCCATCGTCGCGGCGCTCGAAGCAGAGGGGCTAATTACGAGAGAGGTCGACCGATCGGATGCGCGCGCGAGCCTGCTGCGTGCCACGCCACGGGGCATACGTGTCATGGCGGAGGCGCGTAGCCGCCGCGTCGCCCTCCTCGGGTCCGAGCTGCAGCGGCTGAGGTCAAAGGACCAGGCGGCGCTTCAACACGCTGTCGACATCCTCGAGCGCGTGGTGGGGGCGCCGTCGAAGCATTCCTGATGCTGGACTACGTCTCCCCCGAAGCGGTTGTCCTGACCCCACCTCCAGAATTGGTCAGACCCCGGACCGCGGCTTCTGCCCAGTGCTATAGTTCGAGTCATGGCCCCCCAGCGATCGCTAACGCCGCTCCAGGCGTCAGATTTCACGTCCGCGTTCCCCAACTCGCGCAAAGTGTACGTCGAAGGACGCGGCGTTCGCGTCCCGATGCGCGAGATCACGCTCTCTGGCGGCGAGCCGCCCCTGCGTGCGTACGACACGAGCGGTCCGCACGTCGTCGACGTGCGCGAAGGGTTGCCGCCGCTGCGGCGTGACTGGATCCTGTCGCGCGGCGACGTCGTGGAAGGCCCGCGCATCCACGCGCCTGCTGCAGGCAATTCGAACTGGCCGATCGCCAGCCGTTCGCAGTCCGCATTGAAGGGCACGAGCGCGGTCACGCAGCTTCACTACGCGCGCCGGGGCGAGGTCACGCCCGAGATGGAGTTCATTGCCATTCGCGAAGGGCTCGATCCGGAATTCGTCCGCGCGGAAGTGGCCCGAGGGCGCGCAATCATTCCTGCGAACATCAACCATCCCGAGCTCGAGCCGATGATCATCGGACGGCACTTCGCCGTGAAGATCAACGCGAACATCGGCAACTCCGTCGTGTCCTCCTCGATCGAGGAGGAAGTCGAGAAGCTGCGGTGGGCCACGCTGTGGGGCGCCGATACCGTCATGGACCTCTCAACGGGCCGCGACATTCACGACACGCGGGAATGGATCCTGCGCAACGCGCCCGTGCCGATCGGTACGGTACCAATCTACCAGGCGCTCGAGAAGGTCGGCGGACGACCCGAGGAGCTCACGTGGAAGATCTATCGCGACACGCTCGTCGAGCAGGCGGAGCAGGGCGTCGACTACTTCACCGTGCACGCCGGAGTTCTGCTCCGTTACATCCCGCTGACCGCGCGACGCGTCACGGGCATCGTGTCGCGAGGTGGATCGATCCTCGCGAAGTGGTGCCTGGCGCACCACCAGGAGAATTTCACGTACACGCACTTCCGCGAGATCTGCGAAATCATGCGCGCGTACGACGTGTCGTTCTCACTCGGCGACGGCCTTCGGCCGGGATCGATTGCCGATGCGAATGACGAAGCGCAGTTCGCAGAGCTCCAGACACAGGGTGAGCTCACGCGCATCGCCTGGGAATACGACGTGCAGGTGATGAACGAAGGGCCTGGCCACATTCCGATGCACCTGATTCGCGAGAACATGGAAAGGCAGCTCGACTGGTGTGCCGAGGCGCCGTTCTACACGCTCGGGCCGCTCACGACCGACGTCGCGCCCGGGTACGATCACATCACGTCCGCCATCGGAGCCGCTCAGATCGGCTGGTACGGTACCGCGATGCTCTGCTACGTGACGCCGAAGGAACATCTCGGACTCCCGAATCGCGACGACGTGAAAGCCGGCGTGATTGCGTACAAGATCGCGGCGCACGCGGCGGACGTCGCGAAAGGCCATCCGCGTGCGCAGGCGTGGGACGACGCGCTCTCGAAGGCGCGTTTCGAGTTCCGGTGGGAGGATCAGTTCAACCTGTCGCTCGATCCCGTCACGGCACGCGCCTACCACGATGCGACGCTGCCCGCCGACGGCGCCAAGGTCGCACACTTCTGCTCGATGTGCGGCCCGAAGTTCTGCAGCATGGAGCTCACGCAGCAGGTCCGCGACATGGCAGATGCGCAGAGCGCCGGCGTCGCTGATGACGAGCGTCAGTCAGAGCGGGAAGCGGGAATGCGACAGAAAGCGCGCGAGTTCCGCGAACGCGGTGGCGCGATCTACTTGAAGGTGGAGTGACGCTCGTCCGGCACGACGCTACTTGTCCGCCTGAGAGGGCCCTTCCGGCGATGGCACGATCTGGATGATCGTCTTGAAGCGCGACGGCTGCGCGCCGCGCTTCGGGTTGATGTACCCCTGCGACCCGCCCCACGTGTAATCCTTGACTGTCACGCCCGGCGGAAACGCCATCGTTTCCTCACGGAAGCGGCCGACGTCGAACATGTGAATGGGCGGCTCTTCGTAGACCAGCTCACCTCTCTGCTTCAGCACCGACCGGTAGTAGCCGACAATCTCCGCAAACGGCGTGTTGGTGCCAAAGAGGTAATAGCGCTGGCCGCGCCCGGCATCGTACGACGCGATGAACTCCGCGCCCGGATAGATTGGCATGCCGAGCGTTTTCTCGTTCGGCTCGTCGGGCTTCTGTGGGGTCGCCGCAGGCGGTCGGGGAGCGGGCTGCGCGACCGGCGGCGGCTGCGTCCGCTTCTGCGCCGCCTGCCGCGGATCGCCGGGACGCGGAAACGGAACGGGCGTCTGCGCCGACGCCGTTCCAGAGATTGCGATCGCAGAGAGCACTACGCCGCGTAACAACATCGTGCGCAGCATCTGGGTATTATGGGGACACTCAATCGGGACAGTCAAAGGGGGACATTCAATGTGGACAGTCAATCGGGACAGCCAAACGAAAAGTCGATCGTGAGTGTCCCCGTTGACGGTCGCCGGCTTTTGACATGGTGTCGACAGGAAGAGCGATGGCTTCGCGAGCTGATCGAATCGCTCGTCCGGCTCGAGTCGCCGAGCACCGATACGCAAGCGGTTGAACGCTGCGGGGCGGAGCTGGCGCGGCGGCTCGACGCGATTGGCGCGCGTGTTGACCGACTGCCCGGCCGCGGCCGCGCGGATCTGGTCCGTGGGACGTTCGCTGACGCGTCGCAGCGATCCGAAGACGATCGGCCCCTGTTGATTCTTGGTCACTTCGACACCGTCTGGCCGGTCGGGCAGCTCGATCGCATGCCGCTGCGCGAAGAGGGAGGACGCCTCTTTGGCCCCGGTGTCTTCGACATGAAGTCGGGGATTGCGGTCTCGATGCTCGCCATTCGGGCGTTGCAGGCTGTCCCCGCGGCCGTGCCGACCGTCGTCATGCTGTGGACCACTGACGAAGAGATCGGCAGCGGCGCGTCACGGGCGGCAATCGAGCACGAGGCACGGCGGAGCAAAGCGGTCCTCGTCATGGAGCCGGCGCTTCCGGGCGGCGCGGCAAAAACGAGCCGGAAGGGATGTGGCGAGTTCGAGCTCGTCGTCCACGGCATTCCCGCGCACGCCGGGATCGACCCCGCGAAAGGCGCGAGCGCGATTCTGGAGCTCGCGCATCAAATCGTGAACATCGCGGAGTTGCAGGATCTCGATTGCGGGATCAGCGTGAACGTCGGTGTCGTCTCTGGTGGATCGCGAACGAACGTGGTCGCAGCCGAGGCACGCGCGTCGATCGATGTGCGGGTCCCCACGCTTGCCGACGGAGAACGAATCGCCGCGACGCTCCGGAGCCTGCAGCCTCGAATCCGCGGGGCGACGCTCGACGTGCGCGGCGGAATCGATCGGCCCCCGCTCGAGCGCACCGAGAAGGGGTTACGCCTGTACCGCCTGGCGCGCGACGTCGCTCGCGAGCTCGGGGGCGAGCTTGGCGAGGGAGCCACCGGCGGCGGATCCGACGGGAATTTCACGGCCGCCCTCGGTGTTCCTACACTAGACGGTCTCGGCCCGCAGGGGGACGGCGCACATGCTCTGCACGAGCACGTCATCATGGAGGACTTACCCTGGCGCGCCGCTCTCGTGGCGGGCCTCATCAACCACCTGAGCGCAGTCGCGGTAGAATAGGGATATGGCAAACGGAATCAAGACGGCACTGCTGCTCGGGCTATTGAGCGGGTTGCTGTTGGTCATCGGCGATATCGCCGGTGGCACGAACGGCATCATGATCGCGTTCGTGTTCGCGGCGGTCATGAACCTGGGAGCGTACTGGTTCTCGGACAAGGTCGTCTTGAGAATGTACAACGCCCAGGAAGTCGGACCGTCACATCCACTCTACCGGATCACGGAACGCCTGACCCGACAGGCGGGCCTGCCGATGCCGAAGGTATACGTCATTCCAGACCCATCACCGAACGCGTTTGCGACCGGCCGGAATCCGGAACACGCGGCTGTTGCGGCAACGGAGGGGATCCTGCGTACCCTCAGCGAGCACGAGCTCGAGGGCGTCATCGCGCACGAGTTGGCGCACGTCAAACATCGCGACATCTTGATCAGTTCGGTCGCGGCGACCATTGCCGCGGCGATCATGATGGTCGGCCGGATGGCGATGTACGCCGGCCTGTTTGGGGGACGCGACGACCGCGACAGGGGCTCGAATCCGATCGCCTTGCTCGCCATGATTATTCTCGCGCCGCTCGCCGCGATGCTCATCCAGGCGGCCATTTCGCGTTCGCGCGAATTCGCCGCCGACGCCGGAGGGGCGCGAATTGCTGGAACTCCATACGGGCTCGCGGACGCGCTTCGAAAAATCGACGCGGTTTCCAAGCGTGTGCCGCTTGATGCCAACCCAGCCACGGCACATATGTTCATCGTGAAGCCCTTTGCGGGCGAGGGGTTGCTGTCCCTTTTCAGCACCCATCCGCCGACGGAAGCTCGGATTCGCGCCCTGCTCGAGGGTCCTCGCTAGGAAATCTCCTCCATCGCTGATGCGTTTCGTGCACTCGCTGCGCCGCCGACGCGGCGCGGCGAGGTGCGCACCAACTGCTCATCCCCGCTTTTCTGCCCATTTCCTTGGACTGGTGGTCCACCGCTCTTGGCCCGCAGGACTGGATCGGGTCTTGCTGTCACCGGCATCGGGACTTCGCGTGGAGGGCGGCTGTGGAGGACTTCGATATCCCGCAAACCAAACTAGCTGAGTCGGCTGAACGCGTAGTCGACCGCGCGCTCGAGGACGCCCGCCGCCGCGAACACGCGATGTTGACGAACGAACATCTCTGTCTCGCGTTCGCGCAGATCGAATGGGACATGTTCGGCGAGGTGATGCACGACCTCAGCCTGAATCCGCACGAGATCCTGCAGGCGCTGGAGGACCACCTCCGTGTGCTGCCGGCCGCTCCCGGCCGCGAGCTTCGCATTGCACCGTCGACGAAGCTGCTCTTCAAGCTGGCGCTGCTGCATGCGAGCCGATGCGGACGGCACACGATCGAGTCGGCGGATCTCTTTTCGGCAATTTTCGAGGAGACGCAGGGCGTACCCGTGTCCATCATCCGTAGGCACGGCATCGAGCCGGAGGCCCTGGTCTCGAGAGTCGCGACGCGGATGCGCGATCACGAGCTCCGTGAAGAGCGGCTGAAGAAACGGTTCGAGCTTCCCCCCTTTCTGAAACACTTCGCGACGAATCTGAATCAGCTCGCCCGGCAGGACAAGATACCGCCGGTGTTCGGTCGCGATTTCGAGATGGATCAGGTTCTCGAGATTCTCTGCCACCGCGAGCGCGCGAATTCAGTGTTGCTGCTCGGTGAGCCCGGCGTGGGGAAGACGGCGATCGCCGACGGCCTCGCACGACGAATCGAATTCGAGCCCGAAAGGGTGCCCGTTCGCCTGCGCGACTGCCAGATCGTGAACCTGCAGATGAACACGATGGTCGCCGGAACGATGTTGCGCGGCATGTTCGAGGACCGGATTCAGAACGTCATCCGCGAGATCAAGGAGCGGCCGAACCTCATCCTGTTCATCGACGAAGTCCACACGATGATCGGCGCCGGCTCCGCGCTCGGGGCGCCGTCGGACGCCGCCAACGTCTTCAAGTCCGTCCTCGCGCGCGGCGAAGTCCGCATCATCGGCGCGACGACGCTGAGCGAGTACAAGGAGTTCATCCAGGAGGACGAGGCGCTCGCGCGGCGATTCCGTCCGGTCCACGTCGGCGAGCCGACGATCGACCAGACACGCCACATCCTCTACAACCTCCGCCCCCGGCTCGAACGGAACTACTCGGTCCGGATCCAGGATGATGCGATCGAGACCGCCCTGGAAATGTCCCCCCGCTACATGAGGCATCTGCAGCTGCCCGACAAGGTGATCGGCTGGCTCGATACGGCCGCCGTGAAAGCGGAGATCGGCCGCCGCTGGGAGGTCACTGGCGCCGATGTCGTGAACGTCATTTCCACAATCGCGCAGATCCCCGCGGATATGGTGTTCCGCGAGGTCACCGATCGCTTCCGCGACGTCGAAAAACGGCTCGCAGCGCGCGTCATCGGGCAGCGGCCCGCGATCGATGCCGTGGCACGGCGCCTGATTCTCAACAAGGGTCCGCTGAAAGACGGGTTCGATCGGCCCGACGGCGTGCTGCTGTTCCTGGGACCGACCGGCGTCGGCAAGACGGAACTCGCCAAGTCTGTCGCGGAGTTCCTGTTCGGTGACGAAAAGAAAATGATTCGCGTCGACATGTCGGAGTACCAGGACGGTGTCGTGGCCGTCGACAAACTGATTGGCATGCCGCGAGGGATTGTCGGATCCGAGCGCGGCGGCGTCCTGACGAATCAACTCAAAGACCGCCCGTACTCCGTCGTGCTGCTGGACGAAGTCGAGAAGGCCAGCCCCAGCATGCTGAATCTGTTCCTGCAGGCGTTCGACGAGGGATGGCTGACCGACGGCCGCGGCAAGCGTGTCTATTTGAGCGACGCGATCATCATCATGACGTCGAACATCGGGTCGGAATGCTTCCGGAAGCTCACCAACCCGCTTGGATTCCTCGCGCGACAGGTCGCGGTGGAACAGATTCACGGCGAGATCATGCGCGAGCTGGAACGGCGGTTCACACCGGAGTTCCGCAACCGGATCGATGAAGTCGTGATCTTCCAGCCGCTCACGAAGGACGAAGTCCGTGAGATCGCGCTTCAACAGCTCGTGAAGATCGAATCAGCCCTGGTGCGCAGCGGGCGGACGTTGACAGTCAGCCCCGAAGCGCTGGAGCAGTTGGTGCACGATGGCTACAGCCTGGCGTTCGGCGCGCGCTTCCTCAAGCGGACGATCGAGGATCGAATCAAGCTCCCGATTAGTCAGCGGTGGCTCGAAGGCATTCACTTCACGGCCGTCGTGAGGAACGGCGCGATTGAAATCGACGTGAGTGGAGGCCGCGGGAATCTGGAGTTGGCCGCGACCGCCTGATCCCGGGGTGGACGGAGAACACGGAACAAGCGTTCACAGCAGAGTCACGAAGCACACGAAGGAAACCAAGTATTTCTCCGTGAATCTCGCGGCTCCGCGGTAAGAGCTTTTTCCATGCCCTCCGTCACTTCCGTCTGCCGCTCACCAATCGAAGCTTCCCTGCTCAGCATCGTTGGACAACTCGTTCTCTTCTTCCATCGGCTCCGTCACCTTCATCGCGCGCTTCGCGACGTCGTATCGCGTCTGCAGCGACTGAATCATCGCGCGCACGGTCGTGACGTACTCGCGCGGCGCGTACGCGCCGGCGTAGAGGCGCCCGTATCCTTCGACCAATTGTGGGTACTCGCGCCCGAGGAATTTCATGAAGTGATCGCGAGTGCCGCCTTTCAAATAGAGCACGTTCGCGCCCATAAACGCGGCGCCGTGGTCGGCGATGGCTTTCACCGTCGCCTCCAGGCGCGCAGGCTGCGTCGTAAAACCAGGCACGACCGGCGCCATCAACACGCCGGCGTTCACCCCTGCGTCGCGAAGCTGACGGACGGCGCGCAGCCGCTGGAGAGGATGGGCGGTGCCTGGTTCGAGGGCTTCCCACGCCGCCTCGTTCACCGTGGGCACGCTCATGCAGACCGTACACGCCGCGCGACGACCGAGTTCAGCGAGCAGCGCCGCGTCACGGACGACCATCGGTCCCTTCGTGACCAGACCGATCGGCGTGCGTCCGGCGATCAGCGCCTCGAGCGACTTGCGGGTCAGCTTGTAGTGACCTTCGATCGGCTGGTACGGGTCGGTGGCGGTGCCGAATGCGACGAGCTCGCGCGTCCACGACGGACGATCCAGCTCTTTCCGAAGGACATCCCCGAAGTTGATCTTGACGAAAATCAGCGAGGAGAACTCGTCGTCGGGCCCCAGCTCGAACTGTGTCTGGTACCGCCGCGCGAAGCAGTAATGGCATCCGTGCGTGCAGCCGCGGTACGGGTTGAGCGTCCAGTTGAACGGCATGCCCTTGACCGGGTTCAACGCCGAGCGGCAGGTCACTTCCTGATAGCGCGCGTTGTCGGCGCGGCGGCGTGCGTGATCGAGTGCGTCCACACCGCCCCGACGGACGGTCAACGCAATCGCGCGAGTGGTGGGCGGGGGAGCCGGAGTGGCGAAAAGCCGCGGAGCATCCATGACATTCGTCTTTTCTTCGCCTCATGATGCTCCACGGCGTGGAGAAAAGTCAAACTCCGCCGGTAGCAGCGACTCGTTTCGAGGAGAGCTGGCCTCCCATCCTCCATTTCCCGGTCAGGACGCGTTTTTCAGCATCCTGTTGGCGCCCGAAGCCACTCAGCACAATCATCAGAACAGGTACGCGACCGCGAACCCGATCTGGGCGACGAACATCATTCGATACATGTGCGCCCACGACACGTGGTTTTCGTCGACGGCCAGCTCTTCCGGTCGGCGCAGCATCAGATAGCAAACATAAGCTCCGTACATCGTCATGCCGACTGCAAGCAACTGCAGCAGAAGATGGTTTCCTGTAAGGACGCCTGTGAAGGCGCCAATCGAGATCACCACGAACGGCAGGACGAACGACGGCGAGATCATCCACGCGGCCGTGCGCACGCCGTAGACGATCGGCAGCGTGCGGCAACCTCCACGTCGATCGCCTTCCATATCGGCGAAATCCTTGGTGGTGGAGGCGCCGAGCAGAAAGAGCCCGAAGATCGTGCCGATGTACCACGGTTCGAATCCCAAGACCGTCTTCACGCACGACCAGCCCGCCACCTTCAGCAGCACGCCACGTGGAATGGCGATGGTAATGTTCGCCCAGATGCCCCGTTGCTTCGTGCGCAGCGGCGGGCACGAATAGACGAACGTTGCAATCACTGCGGCAATCACGATCCAGAAGCACTCGTGTCGCCCGCCGGGCGCAACGACCCAGGCGAGCACGAGCGCGACGATATAGGTGACGAGGGTGAAGATCCAGGCGTCGCGCACGCCCAGACGCCCGCTCGGCAACGGCCGCTTCGGCTTGTTGATCCGATCGATCTCGAGGTCGTAAATCTGGTTCAGCGCGTTGTTCCCCGCGTTGAGCGTCGCAGCCATGAGCGAGCCCAACACGGGATACACGATCAATTCGAGGCTCCATGCCTCGCGTGGCGCGGCCCCGACAGCCGTGATCGCGCCCGACACGACGCCCAATGCGGGCGCGACGAGCGTGAACGGACGCGAGAGCTCGATCCAGAGAGCCGCGCGAGCCTGGCGCCCGGGGCCTGCCGCCGGCAACGTGGGATCCCGGGGGACGGAGGGCGGGCCAGCCGCGGAATCTACACCCGACCTGGCCGGCGACTCAGGTCCTGAGCGTTTTCCCGGTTCCCGGTCCCCGGCCGCCGGTCCCTGGGCCCCTCGCTCTCTCATTGCAGACACGAAGCGAGCAGCACCGCGACCGAGGCGGCGATTGCGGTATTGAGGAAATTCAGTACGTCATTGTTCAAGACGCCCGGAGCCTCGAGCGTCGCGCCGAGAGCGCTCTCGACGAGCGATCCTGTCGTCGCGCCAACGACGACCGGCACCAGCGCTTCACGAGTCACGAGGCCAAGGCTCACGGCAGCAAGGCCGAGGGCAATCGCGCCTGCGAAGCCGGCCGATGTCCCTTCGAGCGAAATGGCGCCTGACGTGCCAGGCGGCACGCGCTGGCTCGTTGTCACGAGGTACGTGTGACGTCCAAACGCTTTGCCCACTTCACTGGCAATCGTGTCGCTTCCGCCTGCAGCCAGCGCGGCGGCGAAGGCGATCATCGCGGTCTCTTCGGCGTGCGAGGTCACCGCGAGCAGCGCGGCGAGCGAGGCGAAACCCGTGTTCGCGAATGCGTTCCCCCCGCCTCGACGTCCCCCGCTCTCCTCCGCGATCCCCAGCAGCGTCTTGCGACGGAGGCCAATCCGAGACGAAGCTGCTGCGGCAATGAACGTCAGGAACAGCAGCGTCCACCCTTGCCATCCCGTGGCGATTGCGATCACGCTCCCGATGATCGCGCCGCACGCGGCCCCGGCACGCGAGACAGTCCGGAGGCGGTACCCAATCCATGCAACGAGCACATTCAGAACCAACGCCATCGGTGCGGCGGACGCCGCGTGCGTTGCGGCCATGCGAAGCCGGTCGTCGGTCATCAGCGACATCGCCCACAGCGCCGCCGCAGCAGTCGCAGGAACCGACAGATTGTCGTCAAGCCTGATCGGGATCGTCTCGACCGCGGCTGCTGCCGCCGCCGCAACGAATGGTGCGACGATCGGGAACCACGACGACAGGGACACATCCGGGGGCCGACACCACCAGGCGAGAAACGCGCCCGCAAGCCCGCCGAAGAGCCAGAAGCTGACGCTGCCGGCGATCGTCTTGTCGCGATTCCAGCGCACTCGAGGGCCGTCGACGGTCGTGCCGACCACGGTTGCCATGCCGTCACCGAAGGCGAGCACACCCCATGTCGCCGCGGCGATGTCGAGCCGCTCCCGGAACACGAGAATCAGCAACAACACCGACGTCGGGTAGAGCAGGATTCCAACCGGAAAGCGGCGCGCGAGATCCGCAGGGCGATAGAGCCGCAGTCCACCGACGCGTGGCAGCACCAGTCCATTGAAGACGATCGCGCCGGCGGCGAGCACTGCAGCCTGCCACCACGAGAGGTACCTCAGAAGAAGAGCGAACCCTCCCATTGCGATGTGGATCGCCTGCCGCCCATGCTCCGAAAACGCTTCGGATCGCTTCATGCGTCCGCGGCGTTCGTGCGACCGCGCCAGTACTGCAGCAGATCCGAAAGCGTCTGCTCGATCGGAATCTCAGGGCGCCACCCGACTTCTCGAGCGATGCGCGTCGGATCGCCGAGCACGACGGGATTGTCCGACGGTCTGACGCGGGCAGGATCGGGTTCGACCCTCACCGACAGGTTCGACAGCCCCAGCAGGATGTCCAGCACATCGCCGATCCGATACGCAACTCCGCGACAGACGTTGTAGGGCCGCTGAGGCTGGCCGTGTTCCATTACGAGCCGATAGGCGCGCACGGTGTCACGCACGTCGGTGATGTCCCGGCGAGGGTCGAGGTTGCCGACACGGAGCACCGGATCGCTCTTTCCCGCTTCGATCTCGGCGATCTGACGCGCGAAACTCGACGTGACATACGCGGTCGACTGGCGCGGCCCGGCATGATTGAACGGTCGGACCAGAATCACCGGAAACGAACCTTCCCGGAGAGCGACCATCTCCTGCGCGAGCTTGCTTACTCCGTACGGAGTCCCCGGTTTGATCGGCGCATTTTCGTCGAGCGGGACGTCGGCCCGCCGGTAGACGAGCGCGGATCCGGTGACGAGCACGCGGCACCTCAGGCCAGCGCGGCGAACGCCTTCGAGCACGTGATGAGTGCCCATCACATTCACTCGAAGCGCCTGCTCGCGGCGGGACCACGAGCCTCCGACGTCAGCGACGCCTCCGCAATGGTAGATGGCCGAGGGCTGGAGCTCCGCGAGTGCCGCGGCGACGGCCTCCCGATCCAGCAGGTCGATGGCGCGCCAGTCGACATCGGCATGGATGTCGGCAGGCTGCTGTCCACCCGGATTGGACCAACCGGCTACGGTTCGCCCCAGGCCGATCAGATGCTCGAGGAGATGACCACCCGCGAAACCTGTGGCGCCCGTAACCAGAATTGGACCAGGCACCGGAGATTCAGCGCCAGCGGCTGCCGTACTGCGCCTGGTAATAACTCTTGAAATCGGCGTCTTGATGTTTGATGGGGCGCCACCACCACTCGTTGTCACGGTACCAATGCACTGTTTCGTCGAGGCCTTGGTCGAACGGCTTCGCAGGTGTCCAGCCAAGTGCCTGCAGCTTCGAGGTGTCCAGCGAGTAGCGTCGATCGTGTCCTGGCCGGTCCTGCACGTGGCGGATCAGCGACTCGGATTTGCCGAGAAGCGTCAGGATTCGGCGGGTGAGATCGCGGTTGGCGATCGAGTTCCCTCCACCGATGTTGTAGACCTCCCCGGGAAGTCCGGAATCGATGACGCGGTGGAGCGCGGCGCAGTGATCCGACACGTGCAGCCAATCGCGCTCGTTCAAGCCGTCTCCGTACAGCGGCACCGGCGTGTCGTCGAGGGCATTGGTGATGAAGAGAGGGATCACCTTCTCCGGAAACTGGTGGGGTCCGTAATTGTTCGAGGCGCGCGTGACGATCGTCGGCACGCCGTACGTCGCCCAGTAACTATAGGCGAGGCGGTCCGCGCCCGCTTTGCTGGCAGAGTACGGATTGCGCGGCCGGATCTCGTCCGTCTCCTTGCTCGATCCCTCGGGGACGCTGCCGTACACCTCGTCGGTCGAGATCTGAATGAACCGATGCAGCCGCGGCGCCTGACGCGCAGCTTCGAGCAGCGTGAACGTGCCGAAGATGTCGGTGGTGATGAAGTCGCCCGCGCTCAGGATCGATCGATCGACGTGGGTTTCGGCGGCGAAGTGCACGACGATTTCCGCATCGGCGACGAGTGGGCGGACGATTGTCGCATCGGCGACGTCGCCTTTGACGAACTCGTGTCGCGGATGATCCATCACGCCCTGCAGGTTCTCGAGGCGCCCGGCGTACGTCAGTTTGTCGAGTGTGGTGACGTGCCAGTCTTTGTGTGTCTCGAGCGCGTAGCACACGAAGTTCGATCCGATGAAGCCCGCGCCGCCCGTCACGAGGACCTTAGTCATGTCGTCTGGACCATCCTGCAAAAGAGTACGGTCAGAGTCGAGTACACATGTTCCGCGCACGTGACGTCGTCCACTGTTCGCGGTAATTCGCGACCGCCCAACGCCCAGGGCCCGATCTCAGCGATTCTGCCCCCCAAACGCTCCGAAGAAGTTCGAGAAGGTACCGATTCCCGCGAGCGTGAACGACACATTGAAGCGTCGGTCCTGTGGGATCACGAAGCTCGACGATCCGCCGAGATTGTACATCTGATACTCGATCGCAATGCCGCAGCACTGCGCATTGTAGAACCCCAGATAGCGCTGCTGGCGGAAGCGATCGTTCCGGAGATCGTAGGCGAACGAGTAGGTCACTCCGAGATGGCTTCCTGGGTTGCGGAACGTCGCCGAGCCGGTGAGATCGTTGCTTGCCATCGCCGGATTGTCGAAGCCGGGCAGACCTTCGATCAGGCGCCGCTCCGTCCAGCCCGCAGAGGCCTGCAGCCGATTCCTGTTGAACGTTCCCGACAGCGAGAACGTCGTCAGCTCGTGCGCAATGGGGCTCCACTCTGTAGAAAAGTCGCTCTGAAACCAGGTCGTGGGCATGACGCGCGCGCCAATCTGAACGGGTGAGAAGTTCGTCGCTTTCGTGCTGTTGAAGCTGCTCTGGTAGCTCGGGTCGTACAGCGCGGCGCGATCGTCCGTGTAATAGGTCTGCCGAATCGTGACGCCGATGATCTCTCTCGCGATACCCTTTTTCGCATAGAGACGGTTGTTCACGCCGTAGACGAACTGCGTGGTGCCGCGAATCGTATCCGTTCCATCGATTTGGACGATGCGATCGAAAATGTCGATGGCGGTGCGGTGCTGAATGGTGAGCGTCGGTTCGATCACGTGCTTGAACTTCTCGGCGTACCCGCTGTTCGGTGTGTTCCAGATCTTGTTGAGCACCGGGCCGGTGATCCTGGTCTGCATGTCGAAATAGCGTCGCCCGATGCTCTCCGGCACCTGCACGCCTGCGGAATTCAGGCTCTCGGTCCAGTAGGTGCCCCGCCACGAAATGCTGGAGATCAAGGTCAGGAACGGCCATCCGGTGAACGGAATCCGCAGCTCCGGGTTCACGTCCATTCGCGTCAGGCCCTTGTCGAACACCTCCACGCCCTGATTCTCGTTGCTGTAGATGTGCGTTACGTACTCGGTGTTGACGCCGAAGTACACCTTCGACCTGCCGATCGGCCGCTCGCCGCGCGTGAAAGTGATGCGCGGCAGCGTGCCGTTCGTGTTCAGGCTGGTCTCGTCGTAGAACACGTCGTTGCGCTGCATCGTGACGCCGAGGACGTACTCCCGCCAATTTCCGGTAAGGTTTCCGCCGATGACGCGCGTGCGGCTCGTCGCCATCCCGAAGTTCTGTTGATAACGCTGCTGCACGTCGATGTCGGAGTAGTAATCGACGTTGGCCCGCGCGTGCAGTCCGGCGCCGAGTGATTGCGTCAGGCCGCCCCGGATCATGTAGCTTCGCTTCGCCGGGGTCGTTTTCACCGAGGCGTCGGATTGCGTGTACGACGCGTCGTGCTCGTCCAGCAGGTAGAACGTGCTGTTGCCCTGGTTGCCCGGCCCGAGCACGTATCTGTATTCGCTGCCGACGCCCTGACCCGTCTTCGAGAACCAGTCGTAGTAGAAGGTCGCATCCTGACTCC
Organism: Acidobacteriota bacterium; assembly: GCA_046727175.1. Taxonomy (GTDB): domain Bacteria; phylum Acidobacteriota; class Vicinamibacteria; order Vicinamibacterales; family 2-12-FULL-66-21; genus JBKPCD01. The sequence goes on from JBKPCD010000132.1 coordinate 76,387, forward strand.
GATCGATCGCCCAGAAGAATGCGTTACGAATGGTGTGCCCCTTGACCGTCGACGAGCCGTAGTTGGGCAACAGAAAGCCCGTCGCGCGATCGTCCTCCTGAATCGGGTAGTAGAAGATGGGGAGGTACATCAAAGGTACGTCCTTGACCTTCAACACCGTGTTCTTCAGAAGCGCGTAATCGTTGAGCGTCAGCGTCGCGCTTCCGCTGACCATCTTCCATCTGGGCGTCGGCTGCACGCACGTGGTGAAGCTGCCGTGAACGACTTTGTACTTGTTAGGGCCGAGCTTGTGGATCTCTTCCCCTTGAAAGTACATGTCCGGCTCCTGCGTCCCGAACAGGCTCCGCTCGGCGCGATCACCGAGTGACGCCTGACCGGCAGCCTTGTAGAAGACGCCCGTCCGTGTCTGGGTATCGAATTCGAGGCGCTCGGCGGCAATGCGATTGTTGTCGGAGATGAAGAGCACGTTGCCGGTTGCGACGACGCGATGCTGATCGAAAACCTCCACCTGCTCGGCGAACAGCTGCATCTCGTCGCAGTCGATCTGCACGGGAGCGCTCGGGGTGCCCGCAGCAAGCATCCGCATCTCCACGACGCCGGTCTCATGAGGCACGGGAACGCGGTCGGCGGACACATACTGGATGCGACTGGCCTTGCAGCCACCGAGCTCGGCCTGCTGGCCCTGCGCGCGGGCAACGGCGGGGATGGCGAGCCACGAAGCCCAAGCGACAACGGCCAGAACTGGTTTCAGGGTTTTTGTGGGCGCCGGCTGTAGCCGGCGCAAAGTCCGTCTGAAGACGGACCCGAGCTGTTTTGAAACCGGCTGCAGGCTGCCGTGGAGCATGAACTCGAGGACGTACATTCTGACGACGAAGCGCCGACTGGGGTCTGACTGCCGAGCAGTCATCGGAGAATACCACGCACCGGACCGACCAGAAAGATGGATCCGGCGACGACCACGCGTGAGCCCGGCTGAGATGCACGTCCGACCGCCGCTTCGGGATCATGCACTTCGCTGATCTCGACCGCGTTCGCGCCTGGAAGCGCCCGCGCCGTCGCTATCAGCGCCTCCGCAGCGAGCGCCCTCGGCGTCGCAGGCGTGGTGCAGACGATCGAGGAGCAACGCGGAAAGAGGGGCGCGAGCATCCCGGCGACATCCTTATCCCGCATGACGCCGAAGACGAGCGTCACATGCGACCAACCGATCTCCCGTAGATATTCGGCGAGAGCGCGCGCGCCGGCCGGATTGTGTGCCGCATCAATCAGAACTTCCGCGCCGTGCCAGCGGCGATGCTCGAGCCGGGCAGGCCAGTTGGGCTCGGCGAGGGCGACATGCATCGCCGACTCGCTGATGTTCAGCCCGCGCTTCGTCAACTCTTCCAGGAGACACAGCGCGACGGCCGCATTCTGAATCTGATGGCGTCCGGCGAGCGCCAGCTGGATCTTCGCGATCTCGTGGGTCGGCGTTCGAAAGGTTGCTGTCGTGCCGCGTTCGTCGATCGTTGCGTTGGAGTGAATACGATCCAGCGCGCGAATGAGGGTTGCCCCGCGCTCGGCGCAGACGTCCGCAATCACGCGCTCGGCATCCTTGGGCAGAGGGCCGCATACGACCGGAATGCCTGGTTTGATGATGCCGGCTTTTTCGCGCGCGATCGACTCGATCGTATTTCCAAGCTGCGCTTGATGATCGAAATCGATCGAGGTGATTGCTGCTGCAACCGGCGTGACGACGTTCGTCGCGTCCAGGCGCCCACCGAGACCGACCTCCAGCACCGCAATGCTGACTCCCTGCCGCCGAAACAGCTCGAACGCGATCGCCGTTGCGCATTCGAAGAATGTGGGCGGAGCGGCGAGCGTGCCTGCTTTCAGCAATCGATCGACCGTCGCCTGAACGGCGCCGGCGGCAATTTCGAGATCGGCAGTCGAGACTTCCTCGTTTCCGATCACGAATCGTTCTTCGATGCGTTGCAGATGCGGCGACGTGTAGCGTGCGGACCGGTGTCCCGCCGCGTGCAGGGCCGCGGAGAGCATCGCCGTCACCGAACCCTTTCCGTTCGTGCCGGCGACGACGACCGAGTGAAACGTGCGTTCGGGGTTCCCGAGCGCCGCGCACAACGTCCTCATGTTCTCGAGACCGAACTTCATCCCGAGACGCTCGAGGGTGAAAAGAAATGCGATTGGATCCACTCGTGGTGCAGCCAAATTGCTGACTGAGGATTGCTGATCGTGGATTGATGCCGTGGGTCAACGTACTCGCGGGTTCAACCAACGCGAAATCTCGAATCAGCAATTGAGAATCGACAATTCACGGTCCGCGGGTCGTTCGCGCGGACCTCATTGTAGAATTCGTCGATGGCCTGGTTCAAGAAACCACGCAAGCCCATCGAGCCGCCCGACAAGCAAAGCCGCGTGCCCGAAGGCCTGTGGGTGAAATGCCCGTCCTGCGCGCAGATCATCTACAACAAGGATCTCGCCGCGAACCTGAGTGTCTGTTCCAAGTGCAGTCATCATTTCCGGATGGGCGCCGTCGATCGGCTGCGGTCGCTCTTCGACGGAACGTGGGAGGAACACGATCGAGGGCTGGCGTCAACGGATCCGTTGACATTCACCGACACCAAGCCATACCGCACGAGGCTCGACGACGGCACGACCGCAACCGGGCTCAAGGACGCGGTAGTCACGGCGACCGGTGGCGTCGACGGCATCGAGACGGTCGTTGCTGCGATGGAGTACGGCTTCATCGGCGGAAGCATGGGGGTGGTCGTCGGCGAGAAGATCACACGTGCCATCGAACGCGCGATTGCCGGGCGGCAGCCGCTGGTGGTCGTGTCATGCTCCGGTGGCGCGCGCATGATGGAGGGAGCACTCTCGCTGATGCAGATGGCCAAAATCAGCGGCGCGCTCGCGCGATTGGATCGCGCGCGGTTGCCATACGTGTCGGTCCTCACGGATCCGACGACCGGCGGCGTCACGGCAAGCTTCGCGATGCTGGGCGACGTCAACATCGCCGAGCCGAAGGCGCTCATCGGCTTCGCCGGCCCGCGCGTGATCGAGCAGACGATCCGTCAGAAGCTGCCCGAAGGCTTTCAGCGGAGCGAGTTCCTGCTGGAGCGCGGGATGCTCGACATGGTCGTCGATCGCCGCGAGCTGAAGAACGTGATTTCGCGCGTGCTGAAATTCACTATCACCCCACGTCCGATCGCGGTGCCCGTTGTTGCCGCACCGATGCCTGAGATCGCGGGAAGCTGACCGTGCGCTCGCATCCCTAATCCCTGATCACTGATCGCGAATCGCTCATCCTCGGATCCTTGACTCCTGAATCCTCGGATTCTTGAATCGTACCGAGCCCCGAGCCCCGAGCCCCGAGCCCCGAGCCCCGAGCCCCGAGCCCCGAGCCCCGGCCCCGGTCTCCGGCCCCGGCCCCGGTCTCCGGCCCCGGCCGTCAGGTTCGCGGCACGTAGTATCTCGTGCCCTTGTTCATCGTCCGCAGCTGACGCTCGAGATCCGCAAGCGCCGCCTCTCCCCACGACAGATCGAACTGTGACGTTTCGACGACGAGGAGGGGCGTTGCGCAGTAGTGAAAGAAGAAGTGGTTGTAGGCCTCGTTCAGTTCGCGGACGTAGCTGTCATCCGGCACGTCCATCTCCGGGTCCGCGCGCGCGCGCTCGCGCAGGCGGCGGCGCAGGACGTCCGTCGGTGCCTGTAAATAGATGACGAGGTCCGGCGATGGCAGGTCGGGCGCCAGCAGCTCGTACAACCGCTGATAGATGAACAGCTCGTTGTCGTCGAGGTTCAAATACGCGTAGATCTTGTCGCGCTCGAACAGGTAGTCGCAAATCGTCAGCTGACTGAAGAGATCCGACTGGCGCAGCTGCATCTGCTGGCGGTGTCTGGCAAGCGTGAAGAACAACTGTGCCTGAAACGCCGCCCCGGCGCGGCCCGCATGGAAGTCCGCGAGGAAGGGATTGTCGCTGTCGTCGAGGACAACCGTCGCGTCGAGCCGGGCGCCAAGACGATCCGTCAGCAACGACTTGCCGACGCCGACCGGTCCCTCGACGGCGATATATCGGAAGTTCAAGACTCGTTGAAGTATACATTCTAAGAACCGTACTTAGTGTTCGCGGGGCCCCGCTCGCGGCGGCTCGACTCGCTCCGCTTCCGCCTTCGCGCGAGCGCTACGGCGAAACCTCGACGAAGCTCAAAGAGCGAAGTCGGGCACTCGCCGCAGCCGCAGGCGCTGCGATAGCATTGTGCGGTGCGGATCGAACGTCTCGAGCTGCGGCAGCTCAAGCTGCCGCTTGTCCGATTCTTCGAAACGAGCTTTGGCCGGATCCACGATCGCGAGTTCCTGCTGGTTACCGTAGACGACAACGGCGCGAGCGGTGTCGGTGAGTGCGTCGCTGACGCGAATCCGTACTACAGCGCCGAAACGACCGAGACGGCGTGGCACATCATTTCGGAGTTCATTGCCCCCCTCGTGCTAGGGCGCGTCTTCGATCAACCGCGCGACCTCTTCTCGGCGCTTGCGCTCGTTCGCGGGCACAACATGGCGAAGGCAGCCGTCGAGATGGCCGTGTGGGATCTCTTTGCCCGCCAGCAAGGGCGGCCCTTGCGCGAGGTGCTCGGAGGCCTGCGCACCTCGATCGAATCCGGTGTCTCGATTGGCATACAGGATTCGCTGGAGGAGCTCGTCGAGCGGGTCGAGATCGAGCGCGCCGCCGGCTACCGGCGGATTAAAATCAAGATCAAACCCGGCTGGGACGTGTCGGCGGTGGAAATCATCCGCGAGCGGTGCGGGAACATTCCGCTGATGGTCGATGCGAACGCTGCCTACGATGCACGTGATGCGGCGCATCTCGCGGAGCTCGATCGATTCGACCTGATGATGATCGAGCAGCCGCTCGACTACGACGACGTTCGCGACCATGCACGCCTGCAACGGCAGATCAAGACTCCAGTCTGCCTCGACGAATCGATTCACACCGTGAAGGTGGCCGAGGAGGCGATCAAGCTTGGCGCGTGCCGCATCATCAACATCAAGCCGGGCAGGGTCGGCGGACACTGGCAATCGGTGCTGCTGCACGACCTGGCCGCGCGCCACGGGATTCCGGTCTGGCACGGCGGCATGCTCGAGAGCGGTATCGGTCGCGCGCACAATCTTCACCTGTCGACGCTGCCGAACTTCTCGCTGCCCGGTGATGTCGCCGCGAGCCGCCGGTACTACGCGCCCGATCTGATCGAACCGGGTATCGACGTGCGCCCCGATGGGACGATCGAGGTGCCTTCGGGACCCGGAATTGGCGTGCACGTCGACAACCATCGGGTCGACGCCGCAACTCAGCGGCGGCTGGAGATGAGAGCGTAATGCGCGGAAGTCGTTCGGGGTTCATTGGTATAGTGCTGGGCGGGACGTTGGCCGCGGCGTGCGCGAGCGCGCCGCCGGCAGCACCGCCGCCGGGCGCGACCGTACCGCTCCAGAAGAAGATGGCGTGGATGCTGCAACTCGAGGATCAACGCGTCCTCCGTCTTCCGCCACCTCCCCCTCCGGTCGAACCACCCGTCGCCCGGGGACGGCCCCGCGTTGCACCGGCGCCGATACCACCTTCGTCGTCGGCCGATCTCACGGTGCTCGTCAAGGATGCCGATTCACGCGTGCGGCGACGCGCCGCGCTCGCGATCGGTCGCGTGGGCCTTTCCGAAGGCGTGCCGCCCCTCGTTGCAACGCTTGCCGATTCGGACCCCGACGTTCGGGGGATGGCGGCGTTTGGGCTCGGCCTGATTGGCGATTCGTCTGCAGAACCGTCGCTCGTTCCGTTGCTCGCGGATCCAGCGCCACTCGTGCGCGGACGCGCCGCCGAGGCGCTCGGGCTCATCGGTGGGAGAGGCGCCGCCGCCGCAATAGGCCGCCTGGCTGGTGAATACGTGCGCAGCGCGCCCGTGACCGCGATGGAGCCGGATGATATGTCGTGGCCGGCTGCGCCAGAGGCGGAGGCATTCAAGCTTGCGGTATTCGCGCTCGTGCGGTTGAGTGCCTACGATCCGCTCGCGAGCGCCGTGCTCGACGGCACACGACCGCTCTCGATGTGGTGGCCGGTCGCGTATGCGCTGCAGCGCGTCGAGGACGCGCGCGCAGCACCCGCGCTGCTGGAGCTCCTGCAGGCGCCCGGAACGTACACGCGCGCGTTCGCGGCGCGCGGGCTCGGCGCATTGAAGCATGGTCCGGCGGCGAAGCCCCTCGCCGCGCTGCTCGATCCGAAGGCGAAGACGCCGCTCGAGGTGATGGTGGCAGCCATTCGCGCCGTCGCGCAGTTAGGAGACGGTTCAGCCAACGAGTCTCTTGCGACGTTGGCAGGCGATTCACGAGTTCAACCCAATGTCCGGCTCGAGGCGGTCAACGCCCTTGCCGTCCTGCACGCGACCGAGGGGCTGCCGATCGTGCAGGACTTGATGACCGACGACTGGCCGACCATGCGCGGGGCGGCGCTGCGAGCGGTCGCTGCGATCGATCGCGATGACTTCATTACCGTCCTGTCCGGACTCGAACCAGATCGCGACTGGCGTGTCCGTGCGGCGCTGGCCGACGTTCTTGCGACGCTGCCACCCGACATCGCGCTCGAGCGCGAGCGATCGATGCTCCAGGACGATGACAAGCGGGTGATCGTTGCGGTCCTCGGCGGGCTTGCGAAGCTCCACGCTCCCGATCTTGCAGCGATTCTGCTGGGACGTCTGAAGGATTCCGACTTCGCAGTCCGTGCGGCTGCGGCGCACCATCTCGGCCAGCTTAAGCCGGCAAATGCCGCGGAAGCGCTCCGAGAGGCGTATAGGGCAGGGCTGCCGGACGCGGCTTACTCGGCGCGCGCCGCGGCGATCGAGGCGCTCGCGGAGTACGGCGCCGCCGAAGCGCGCGAGACGTTGAAGGCCGCGCTCGGCGACAAGGACTGGGCGATTCGGGTCCGTGCCGCTGAGCTCCTCACGAAGCTCGATCCGTCGACTGACGCCCGCACGATCATCCGGCCGGCGCCGGGTGATCCGCCCGCGCCGTACGATGATTCGCAACTCGCCGCGCCGGAGTTCTCGCCGCACGTGTTCATCGAGACGGCGAAGGGCACCATTGAAATCGAGCTTGCGGTCCTCGACGCCCCGCAGACCACACTCAATTTCATGACGCTCGTGCGGAAGGGCTTCTTCAATGGGCTGCAGGTCCCGCGCGTCGTGGTCAATTTCGTCGTCCAGGACGGCGATCCGCGCGGCGACGGTGACGGAGGGCCAGGCTACTCGATCCGCGATGAGCTGAATCAGCGGCCGTATCTTCGCGGGACCGTCGGGATGGCGCTCGAGTCGTGGAGGGACACGGGCGGCAGTCAGTTCTTCATCACGCATTCACCACAGCCGCATCTCGATGGGCGCTACACGGTTTTCGGCCACGTCATCAACGGCATGGAGGTGGTCGATCGGATTCAGCAGGGCGATGTGATCCAGCGTATCCGCGTGTGGGATGGAAAGTCGTGGCAGTAAAACACAGAAGCTAGAATTCAGAGTGAGCACTCCCGCCGATCGGGATCATTTGGGAGGCTCACGGTCACTCTAGCTTCTAACTTCTCGCTTCTGGCAAGCGTCGGGACAAACAAAAAGGGGGCGACGGCCGCCCCCTTTTTCAGCGGGTGAAATGGCTCAGCGCTTCTTGCCGCCCTTCTTCTTCCCGCCCTTGGCCTTCTTCGCCATTACGATTATCCCCCCCTTCACGCGTGGGCTTCGTGCGAGGAGCTCTCACCGCTTTGCGGCGCCGCTGCCTTCTGGCACGCCGGCCCGCCTTCGTCGGCGCTCTTCGCTTCCTTGCTTACGTCCGCGATCGCGATCGCATCGCGTCCGATCGCGGATTCACTCTCGCGATCCATCAGAGGGCATCGGGCACGCGAGAGAGTCAGCATCCAAAAAAAAGGGGGTGTCAGCTCGCGACACCCCCGGACCGGCAGGCGGCTCTTAGCGTTTCTTCCCGCCCTTTTTCTTGCCGCCTTTCGCAGTCTTCTTCGCCATTATTCCTCCTTGGAATGTGGCAGCTCAGCTTTGTTACCGGTTACCGAGGGTCACCACAGGTGGGCTGAGCGGTCCACCCTCATACAAGATATAGATTATGGATGAGAAAAATCGAGTGTCAAGCACAAAGTGCGCAAAATGTCAAAAAAAAGAACGGCGATCACCGATCCTTTGCATCGCTGAATGCGCGAGTGTGGAGATCCCACGAAGAACCCGACGTGTGAACGATGAACTTTGGACCCTGAACCTCGAACCCTACTTCGACAGTCGCGCGAGCGCGCGTGAGGCGGCATTGCGCGTCTCTTCGGCGGCGCCGAAGAGCGTCGACGCGACGCGATACCACGCGATCGCCTGATCGCGTTCCCCGGCGCGCTCGCGCAGCCGTGCGGCTTCGAGATAGGCGGTCGCGAGAATCGGCGGCGGACATTCGCGCGCGCCCTGAATCGACAGCTCGAACTGTGTCAGCGCTCCTGCATCGTCACGTCGCGCCTGGAGGACCCGTCCGAGACGATAGTGCGCAACCGGATCCTGCGGGTTGAGCGCCACCGAGCGCTCGAGCGCGGCGCTCGCGGCTGGCAGGTCGTCCTTCTCGAGCCGGCGCCAGCCTTCGAGCGAGAGTCGATACGCGTCCGCCTTGCGCACGTCCGGCCGATGGCGGATCCGTTCCGCCGCCTGACCGCGGATGTCGAAGGGATCGTCCGGTGGCGCGCTCGTCGTCGCGCTCCGGTAGGCCGCTGTTGCTGCCGGCCGAGCACCCAGGCGGTCGTATGCCTCCCCAAGGCGCAGATACGCCAGACCCAGCGACGAATACGGCGCAGCCGGCCTCGCCGCCGTGATTCCCTGCAGCTGTTCGATTGCGTGATCCGTTTGGTGCAGCGCTTCGAGCTGGCGAGCCGATCCGAGACGCGCCTGCACTTCGGCAATGCCGGAGGCGTTCACCCGCTGTTCGCGCGCCATCGACAGCAGCGCGCGCCACGTATCGAGGCTCCGCATCACATCGTGTTCGTAGGCGTCCTGGATTTCGGCAATCTGCATCAGAAAGAGCGGATTGCCCGGATAGCGCCGCTGGAGACCGCGCAGCAGCTCGAGCGCGCGATCCGTCTGGCGCTCGTACCAGAGATACACGAGGTGCAGCTGGTAGTCCGCTTCTCCTTGCAGCAGGCGCCCCTCGTTGCGGGCGCGCAGCATCTGCTCGAGGCCTTCATCGCGATCGCCGCCTGGCAGCAAGAGGAGAAACCGCAGAATCCGCGCGCCGGCAGGTGCGACGTCGGCATAGTACTTATAGAGGCCGATGCCGAAATAGGCGTCGTCGAGTCCAGGCGCGAGTTCGACGGCTCGTTCGAGAGCGTGCTTGATCCGCTTGCCGTCGCGGGCTGCGGCGAGCTTGTCATCCCGAAGGACCCGAAACTGCACGCGCGTCGCATACGCGCCTCCGAGATAGAACCAGGCTTCGGCGTCGTCCGGGTTTCGGCGCGTCCATTCCTCGGTCGAGCGGATTGCGCGTTCGACCGAGGCGAGGAACTCCTCATCGAGCGTTCGGCTGAACGGGTCGAGCAGGATGCGCCACCACAAGGCGGTCGCGTCGAGCACGTCACACGCCTCGCGCGGCGCCGGACCGCAGGCGCGGCGCAACTCCGCGTCCACTTGATCGAATCGGGCGTCGAGGATGAATTCGTAGACGCGCGCAAGCGCGTCTTCGCCGCGCAGATCCGGCGGGTTTTCGACTGGAGAGGCCGCGTGCTCCCTGCCGACAGGCGGTCTTGTGCGCTGAGCGGCGGAGGCTTCGCGCGCCTCCGATGGATGGACGTGAATCAAGGTGACCGTAATCGCGACGAGCGCCGCCACCAGCTCTCGACAGCGCCTCGCGGTGGCGCTCCACGCCCCACTGCGCACAGAACGCGCGGCGGGGATCCCCCTACGCCGTTCCACGGTCATGTCACGCTGGTGCGCAACTGCTGCTTTTCGGCATGCCGCTCGATCGCGAGCGCGATGAGCCGGTCAAGCAGCGTCGGATAGTCGACGCCCGAAGCGGCCCACATCTTCGAGTACATGCTGATCGTCGTGAAGCCGGGGATCGTGTTCACTTCGTTGACGTAGATGGCTCCGGTGCCGCGCGCGATGAGGAAGTCCACGCGCGCCATGCCGGCGCAATCGATCGCCTGGAACGCCTCGATTGACAACCGGCGGATCTCGTCAGCGCTACCAGGCGCGAGATCCGCGGGAATGATCACCTTCGAATCCGCGTCGATGTACTTTGCTTCGTAATCGTAGAACTCGCGAGAGGGGACGACCTCTCCAGGAACGGACGCTGCCGGTTCGTCGTTGCCGAGGACCGCGCATTCGATCTCTCGCGCATCCGGCACAGCCGCTTCGACGACGATCTTGCGATCGAATGCGCCGGCGAGATCCATTGCCATCGAAAGCGACGCCTCGTCCTTCGCTTTAGAAATGCCGACGCTCGATCCGAGATTCGCCGGCTTGACGAACATCGGAAAGCCGAGCGCGCCCGCGAGATCGGCGAGAACAGCCGGACGCCGCCGCTCCCATTGATGGCGAAGCACCACACGATACGGACAGACCGGCAGGCCCTGCTGGGCAAAGACGACCTTCATCAATGCCTTGTCCATCCCGACCGCAGATGCGAGCACGCCGGCGCCGACGTACGGCACGTTGGCGAGCTCGAGCAGTCCCTGGATCGTGCCGTCCTCGCCGTAAGGACCGTGCAGCACGGGAAAGATCACGTCGACGTTAAGGCCCGTAACGATCGCCTGGCCGGTGTCCTTGCTGGTCCCGATGTGTCGATCGATCGCGAGGATGGTCTCCTGGCTTGGCCGCGCGACGAGGTGAACTTCACGTCCCTCACGCGTCGGTCGTGCCGCGTCCAACCGTGCTTGATCGATCACCTCCGCCGCTGACACTGCGGTCGGCGGCTTATCGGCGATCGCCCACCGCCCCTCCTTGTCGATCCGGATCGGGATCGGCTCGTATCGCCCGCGATTCAGGTTCGCGAATACCGCGGCAGCCGAGGCGAGCGACACTTCGTGCTCACCCGAACGGCCGCCGTACAGCACACCGACTCGAAGGCGCTTCACGAAAGAAGGATACAGGAGTCGGGAGGGAGGAGGTAGGAGGTCGTCGGTTATCCTTTCTTCTACGTGGTTTCCTCGTTCAAATTCATCGTCACCCACCGCGATGGCGCAGCGCGACGAGGTGAGCTGCACACGGCGCATGGCGTCGTTCAAACGCCCGTGTTCATGCCCGTCGGCACCCGCGGGGCCGTGAAGGGCGTTACGCATCGCGATCTCGAGGACCTCGGCGCGGAGATCATCCTTGGCAACACGTATCACCTTTTCTTGAGACCTGGAGATGAACTGATTGCCCGCTGTGGCGGTCTGCATCGGTTCATCGGCTGGGCGCATCCGATTCTCACCGACAGCGGCGGCTATCAGGTCTTCAGCCTCGCCGAGCGGCGACGTGTCACGGAAGCTGGAGTGGAGTTCAGGTCGCATCTCGACGGCGCGCTGCACCTGCTGACGCCGGAGACGGCGACCGACATTCAGTGGCGGCTCGGATCCGACATCGCGATGGTGCTCGACGAGTGCATCGCCACGTCGGCCACTGACGGCGTTGCGCGTACAGCGATGGAGCGGTCGATCCGCTGGGCGGCACGCGCCCGCGCGCGATGGCTCGAGGTGCGCGACCGCGGATCAATCGAGGGGGTGAACGTTGACGTCAACGGGCAGGCGCAGTTCGGCATCGTCCAGGGCGGGACCCATCCGGCGCTGCGCACCGAGAGCGCCCAGTCGACGATGGCAGTCGGCTTCGAGGCGTACGCGATTGGCGGTTTGAGCGTTGGAGAACCGGCCGAGGTGATGTACGACGTCGTGCGTCACACCGCGGCGCAGCTGCCCGAGGATCGTCCTCGCTATCTCATGGGAACGGGTCTCCCCGACGATCTCTTCGAGTGCATCGCCCGCGGAATCGACATGTTCGATTGCGTGTTACCCACACGCAACGCGCGGAACGGTCAGCTCATCACCCGCACGGGCCCCCTGGTGGTCAAGAACGCGCGTTATGCCGAGGATCCGCTGCCGCCCGATCCCGAGTGCGGCTGTTACACGTGCCGGCACTTCTCGCGCGCCTACCTCCGACATCTCTTCCTGGCGGGTGAGATGGCGGGAGCGACGCTGAACACCATCCACAACCTCTACTTTTACCTTGACACTATGCGGAGGATTAGAGAAGCTATAGTGTTCGGCGCGTTTGAAAAACTCCGCCAGGAGTTCCGACAAACCTTCTTCCGCCGACCTCAGCGCTGAATGCCGGTTCTATCCAGTAGTCTATTCTTTGCCATGGGCGCACCTGGCCAGCCAGCGCCCTGGGTGACGTTCATCCCGTATATTTTGATCCTGGGGATCTTCTATTTCCTGATCCTCATGCCCATGCGCCGGCGGCAGAAGAAGGTTCAGGAGTTTCAAGACTCCTTAAAGGTCGGCGACAAGGTGGTCACCACCAGCGGCATCTACGGAAAGATCACCAAGGTGAACGACCATTCCGTGCAGGTGCAGGTGGCCGACAAGGTGCAAATCGAGGTCGCCCGTAAGGCGATTGGCGGCTACCAGGGGCAGGAACCGGTAGTGACCGACTCGAGCCTATGAACCGCGTATTCGCGGATTCACGCAGATTTCGTGGATCCCGAAAACACGTGACCTCTGGATGAAAGCGATGACCAAGAATCTCCGCTGGAAAGTGCTGACGATCGTCGTCGTCGGCATCGTCTTTTTCGCCGTCGGCATCTATCCCATTCTGGTGAATCGGTCTCACTTGCCGGCACCCGGCTGGCTGATGCAGAAGCAGCTCAAGCTGGGACTCGATCTCAAAGGCGGCGTCCACCTCGTGATGCGCGTGCAGACCGACGAAGCACTGAAGATTGCGACGACGACGACGAGCGAGCAGCTGAGAGAGGCGCTGCGGACGGCGGGTGTCACGGTGGGTGCGATTGCCGTGACGTCGCCGACCTCGTTCAAGGTGGAAGGCGTTCCGCCTGATCGTGATAACGAGTTCCGTAAGGCGTCGGACGACGTCGCGAGCGCCAACTACAATCGCAGTCCGGGCGTCAGCGGGTCGTACGAGTTCACGATGAAGCCGAACGTTGCGAACGACATGCGCGAGCAGACAGTCGTGCAGGCGCTCGAAACGATCGATCGGCGCGTCAATGAACTCGGGGTGGCCGAACCCAACATCTCGCGATACGGTCAGTCGAACGATCAGATTCTCGTCCAGCTGCCCGGGGTCACTGACGTGGCGCACGCGAAGGAGATCATGGGCAGGACCGCTCTCCTCGAGCTCAAGATCGTCGAGAGCGGACCCGCCCCGACGAAAGAAGCCCTGCTCCAGTCGCACGGAGGACAGGTGCCTCCGGACATGGAAGTGATCACCGGCGCCGCCGGATCGCGTGCGGGCACCGAGTACTACCTCGTTCGCAAGGTGGCAGCCGTGACCGGACGCGATCTGCGTGATGCACGACCGGGGCTCGACGAGAACAACCGGCCCGCCGTCCGCTTCTCGCTCACGCCGGATGGGTCCCGCAAATTCGGCAAGGTGACCGGCGAGAACATCGGCCGGTCGCTCGCGATCATCCTCGACGGCTCCGTGCGTTCCGCGCCGCGGATTGACGGAAAGATTACCGACGAGGGGCGGATTTACGGCAGCTTCACGAGTGAAGAGGTCGCGGATCTGTCGCTGACGCTGCGGTCCGGCGCGCTGCCCGCCTCCCTCAGCAACCTCGAAGAACGAGTCATCGGTCCGACGCTTGGCGCTGACTCGATCCGGTCTGGCGTCATGGCTTCCGTCGTCGGTCTCGCGCTCGTCGTTGCCTTCATGCTCTTTTATTACAAGCTGTCGGGTGTCAACGCGATCATCGCGCTCATGATGAATCTCATCATCCTGCTCGGGCTGATGGCTTACATCGGCGCGACGATGACGCTGCCGGGCATCGCGGGGTTCGTGCTCACGATGGGCATCGGCGTCGATTCGAACGTGCTGATCTTCGAGCGCATCAAGGAGGAACTCGCCGGCCAGCGCGGAGTTCGTGCCGCGATCAACACCGGATTCTCGCGTGTGTTCTGGACGCTGCTCGATACGCACGTCGCCTCGCTGATTTCGGCCGCGTTCCTGTTCCAGTTCGGGACCGGGCCGATCCGCGGGTTCGCCATGACGCTGACGATCGGGCTGCTGACGAACCTGTTCACCTCGATTTTCGTGTCCAAGACGCTGTTCGAGCTGGAGCTTGCACAGCGGAAGACGGCGACGGCGCTCAGCATCTAACGCAGGGACATCATGCAGATCTTCCACAACCCCAACTACGATTTCGTCCGGTGGCGCTGGCACGCCATCGCGCTGTCCTGGATCATCGTGCTCGCCGGGCTCGTCACGATCTGGCGAATGGGGATGCCGCTCGGCGTCGAGTTCTCGGGCGGCACGATCGTCATCGTGCGATTCGATCAGGTCGCGGACAACCAGCAGGTGCGCGCCGCCCTCGACAAGGGAATGCCGGGTGTCGGTCAGAACGCGGTCATCAACCGCTACGGTGATCCATCCGCTCGGCAGGTCATGATCCGTGTGCCGATGGTCGGCGCCGAAGCCGGTACGAGTCTCAGTCAGACGGCGGATGCCGTCATGTCGTCACTCAAGGCCGCCGGGTTGAAAGTGGAGGACAAACCGGTTGGAACCGAAATCGTGGGTCCGAGCGTTGGCGAGCAGCTCACGCGGCAGGGCACGCTCGCGACGGTGCTTGCGCTTGCGGGCATCCTCGTGTACATCGGCCTAAGGTTCCAGTTCAGCTTCGCGATCGGCGCCGTGGTCGCCACGATTCACGACCTGCTGGTCACGCTCGCGTTTCTGGCGTTCTTCCGCTACGACCTTTCGCTGAACGTCATCGCCGCGATTCTGACCATCACCGGATACTCGACGAACGACACGATCGTCATCTTCGACCGCGTGCGCGAGAACATGAAGGGCATGCGGCGCGACAACATCTCGCACATCATCAACGTCGCGGTCAACCAGACGTTGAGTCGAACCGTGATCACCGCGGGCACCGCGCTCCTGAGCTCGTTGGCGTTGTTCTTCTTCGGCGGCGAAGTCCTGCACGGATTTGCCTTCACCATGATCGTCGGGATCATCACAGGCACCTACTCCAGCGTGTTCATTGCCGCAGCGATCGTGGTGATCTGGCAGAGTCGCAAAGGCCCTGCGGGCGCCAGACGTCAGCCTGTCACCGAGGCGCCGCCGACAGCTGTGCGCAAGCCCGCTCGCCGGCGGGTGTCATAAACGGTGCTAACGGTGTTGACGGTGCTGACGGTGCGTGAGATGTCGAGAGGGATACGAGTATTCGCTGCGGGCACGATCAGCCCTGTGAGCCGCTTCAGCACCTTCAGCACCACCAGCACCGTCAGCACCTTCTCCTGATGCTGTCGGCGGCGCTGCTTGGCGTCATCCAGGGACTGACCGAGTTCCTGCCGGTCTCTTCAACCGCGCACCTTTTGATTGGAGCCCGTCTGATCGGGTTCGACGATCCGGGCGGCGTATTCACGGTCCTCATCCAGCTCGGCTCGATCCTGGCGGTGATGTGGCTGTATCGCGCCAAAATCGTCCACGTCATCAGGGGATTGCCGTCCGATCGTGACGCGCGACATTTCGTCCTGATGATCCTGATCGCGTTCCTGCCGGCGGCGTTCGCGGGCGCGCTGCTCTCGGGATTCGTGAAGCGGGTGCTCTACACGACACCGGCGGTAATCTCGGCGACGTTCATTCTCGGCGGTATCGTCATGCTCGTGGTCGAGCGGTACCGGCCGGCGCCCTCGGTGCTGAACGCCGACCATACGTCCCTCTCGCGCGCGCTCGGGATCGGTCTGTGTCAGGTGCTGGCGCTGGTTCCCGGCGTGTCGCGGTCCGGCGCGACGATCGTCGGGGCAATGCTGCTCGGGCTGGATCGGCCGGCCGCTGCGGAGTTCTCGTTCTTTCTCGCCATGCCAACGATGGGAGCGGCGTTCGCGCACGATCTCTTCGCGGTGCGGCACAGCCTCGGTGCGGGGCTCGCGACCGAGATTGTGATTGGCTTCGTGATGGCCTTCGTTGCGTCGGCCCTGGTGGTCAGACCGTTCCTCGCGGTTGTCCGACGCGCCGGTTTCGTTCCGTTCGCGTGGTACCGAATCCTCGCGGGACTCGTGCTGTTCGCAATGCTCGCCATCGGATGGATGTTGTAGTTGGCTCTCCTGCAGTGGCTGCGACGCAGCTTCATCGCCGGATTCTTCGTCACCGTGCCGCTCGTCATCAGCGTGGCGGCGCTCGTCTGGATCTTCCGGCTGATCGACGGCTTCGTCGGGCCGTTTTACACGGCGTGGCTCAAGACGTGGCTGGGGGTAGACGCGCCACCTCCGGGGCTCGGGATTCTGACGACCGCGCTCGTCGTGATCCTTGTTGGCGTGGTCGCGACCAACGTGATCGGCAAGCGGTTGCTGCAGCGAACCGAGTACTACCTGTTGAAGGTCCCGGTGTTTCGAACGATCTACGCACCGGTGAAGCAGCTCGTGGTTGCGTTCTCGCCAGACAACGAGTACGGGTTCAAGCGGGTGGTGCTCGTGGAGGATCGCGCGCGCGGCTTCGTGCTGGGATTCCTGACGCGCGAGTTCACCGTCGATCGCGGGCAGGGTCCCGAGTCGCTGATTGCGGTCTACGTGCCGACGAATCACCTGTATCTCGGCGATGTCATCATCTGCCCGCGAGATCAAGTGTCGTTCCCCGACATCACCGTCGAGCAGGGCATCCGCATTTTTCTCACCGGCGGCATGGCACTGACGAGCCGGATCCGCGCCCGGCGGGGCGACGATCGGGTCGGCGATTTCCGTCTGTAGAAGAGCGGACTGACGCCGATTCACGCGGATTTCGCGGAACCAACGACGATAAACGATGGCTGCACCGCGTTGCGCGCCTTGTGTGGTACGATGCCGAGCTTTTTGTCCGGCGATTGAACAGACCAGGGAGTTCGAGGGGGAGATGTTCGAGACGTTCCGTTCGCGTGTGGTGATCTGCAGCGCCTTCTTTGCGGCGCTTGTGGTGCTCGGTCTGACGTCGGTGCCTCTCCGCGCGCAGCCATCGAGCGCGTCCGCGCAGCCGCCCGCGACGACGCAGCCGGCCCCGCGCCATGGCGGCGAGGCGAACCTGGTGCTGCCGGATCTCAGCGGCGCGGAGTTCCACGGCATCAACGGCCGTACGCTGCTCAAGTCGGGACTTGGCGTCTGTGTGCTCGGGTTGATCTTCGGCCTGGTGATCTTCGTGCAGCTTCGGAACCTGCCGGTCCATCGAGCGATGCGCGAGATCTCCGAGTTGATTTACGAGACGTGCAAGACGTACCTCATCACGCAAGGGAAGTTCATTCTGATCCTTGAGCTCTTCATCGGGGTGATCATGATCATCTACTTCGGCGTGCTGCAGCACTTCGAAGTGTTCAAGGTCGTCATCATCCTGCTCTTCAGCCTGATCGGGATCGGCGGCAGCTACGGTGTCGCGTGGTTCGGGATCCGCGTGAACACGTTTGCGAACTCACGCGCCGCATTTGCCGGACTCAAGGGCCAGCCGTATCCGATCTACGCGATTCCGCTCCGCGCCGGCATGAGCATCGGCATGCTGCTGATCAGCGTCGAGCTGCTGCTGATGCTTTGCATCCTCCTCTTCATCCCGGGCGACTACGCCGGCTCGTGCTTCATCGGGTTCGCCATCGGCGAGTCGCTCGGCGCTGCGGCGCTTCGTATCGCGGGTGGAATCTTCACGAAGATCGCCGACATCGGATCGGATCTCATGAAGATCGTCTTCAACATCAAGGAGGACGACGCCCGAAATCCCGGGGTAATCGCGGACTGCACGGGCGACAACGCGGGTGACTCGGTCGGGCCCAGCGCTGACGGCTTCGAGACGTACGGCGTCACCGGCGTCGCACTGATCTCGTTCATTCTCGTGGCCGTGACCGATCCCGCGATCCAGGTGCAGCTGCTCGTCTGGATTTTCGTGATGCGCGTGATGATGGTCGTGGCGAGCGGCATCTCGTATCTGTTGAACGAAGCCTGGGCGAAGGCGAGCTACGGCAGCGCGGCGACGATGAATTTCGAGTCGCCGCTGACGCGCCTGGTGTGGCTGACCTCGATCGTATCTGTCGTGCTGACCTATGCCGTGTCGTCCTGGTTGATTCCGCAGATCGGCGGCAACAGCGATCTGTGGTGGCAGCTTTCGACCGTGATCACGTGCGGCACGCTCGCCGGTGCGATCATCCCCGAGCTCGTGAAGGTGTTCACGTCCGTCGAGTCGAGTCACGTAAGAGAAGTCGTCACGTCGTCGCGAGAGGGAGGCGCGTCGCTCAACATCCTCTCCGGTTTCGTCGCCGGCAACTTCAGCAGCTACTGGCTGGGCGTCAGCATCGTCGCTCTCATGTCGGTCGCGTACGGCGTGAGCACCTGGGGTCTCGGGCAGTTCATGATAGCCCCGGCCGTTTTCGCGTTCGGTCTGGTGGCCTTCGGGTTCCTTGGAATGGGTCCGGTCACGATTGCGGTCGATTCGTACGGTCCCGTCACCGACAATGCGCAGTCGGTGTACGAGCTGTCCGTGATCGAGTCGCTCCCCAACATCAAGCAGGAGATCCGGAAAGACTTCGGCTTCGACGTGAACTTCGAGCGTGCAAAGCACCTGCTCGAGGAGAACGATGGCGCCGGGAACACGTTCAAGGCAACCGCGAAGCCGGTGTTGATCGGCACCGC
This sequence comes from Acidobacteriota bacterium, assembly GCA_046727175.1. GTDB lineage: Bacteria > Acidobacteriota > Vicinamibacteria > Vicinamibacterales > 2-12-FULL-66-21 > JBKPCD01. The sequence goes on from JBKPCD010000132.1 coordinate 95,229, forward strand.
CGTTGTCGGCGCCACGACCATGATCTTCTCGATCATCGTGTTGTTGACCGAGCGGTTGCAGCCGGAGTTTCTCCGGTTTCTCTCGATCCTTCACCCGCCCTTCCTCCTGGGCCTCATCACCGGCGGCTGCATGATCTATTGGTTCACCGGCGCGTCGACGCAGGCCGTAACGACGGGCGCGTATCGCGCGGTCGAATTCATCAAGGCCAACATCCGGCTGGACGGGGTCGAGAAGGCATCCGTCACCGACAGCAAGAAGGTGGTGGAGATCTGCACGCAATACGCGCAGAAAGGAATGTTCAACATCTTTCTCGCGATCTTCTTCGCCACGCTCGGGTTCGCGTTCCTGGAGCCCTACTTCTTCATCGGGTACCTGGTGTCGATTGCGCTGTTCGGGCTGTTCCAGGCCATCTTCATGGCCAACGCCGGCGGCGCGTGGGACAACGCGAAGAAGATTGTCGAGGTCGAGCTCAAAGAAAAAGGCACAGCCCTGCACGCCGCGACCGTTGTCGGCGACACTGTCGGGGATCCATTCAAAGACACCTCGTCGGTCGCCATGAATCCAGTCATCAAGTTCACGACGTTGTTCGGTCTGCTTGCAGTGGAGCTCGGCGTGCAGCTTGCAGTGCAGTATGGTGCGCCCGTGAGCCATTTGCTCGCGGCTCTGTTTCTGCTCGGCTCGGCGGTGTTCGTGTGGCGCTCGTTCTATAGGATGCGCATCCGAATCTCCCGTGTGTGATCTCGCTGGTTCCACGACGAGGTTCGGATTCATCCCTGAAAAGCTCCGAACGACCGGAAAAAGCGAACCCCGGCCGTGGCCGTTTTCGCGTTTCCGGTGTCAAACTGACGTGGAGGAGCTTCGTTGACACTGGTTTTTGCGTCTGACTATAATTCGCGTTCTCGCACGGCGTTCCGACGTGAGGTCTTGCAAAACAGACAGGCAGGAGGGATGAATCGTGCCGCGTGAAATGTTTGGCGACGTGGTGGATCCGTCGATCAAGGTTGGCTCCCAGAAATGGTATACGGTGCCACTCTCGATCGCAGCGCATGTTGCGATATTCGCCGCGGTCATCATCATTCCGCTGATGGCCTCCGACGTGCTGCCGACGCCACCGTCGATGATGGCGGCGTTCGTCGGTGCACCACCACCGCCGCCGCCGCCGCCGCCGCCGCCGGCGCCGGCTGCGACGCCCAAAGCACCTCAGCCTGTCGCGAACCCCAACGCCGCCCCTGTTGAAGCGCCGAAGGAGATCGTGCCAGAGACGCCGTCCCCCGTCGGGGTCACCGAAGGCGTCCCCGGCGGTGTCGAAGGAGGTGTGCCGGGCGGCGTCGTGGGTGGTGTGGTTGGCGGATTGCCGGAAGCGCCACCGCCGCCACCGCCACCGCAGGCTCCGGTGCGCGTAGGTGGCAACATCAAGCCGCCGACGAAGACGAAGCACGTTCCGCCGGTGTATCCGCCGATCGCACAATCGGCGCGCGTATCGGGTATGGTGATCATCGAAGCGACCATCGGCGCCGATGGCCGCGTCAAGGATGCCAAGGTGCTGCGCTCGATTCCGCTTCTCGATCAGGCGGCGCTCGACGCGGTCAAGCAGTGGGTCTTCACGCCAACCCTGCTGAACGGCGTGCCCGTGCCGGTCATCATGACGGTCACGGTGAACTTCACGTTGCAGTAGAGTCCGGTCCGGCCGGACCAGGTAGAGTCCGGCGTTAGCCGGACGAAGCTGGAGTCCGGCTGAAGCCGGACAGTACCAAAAACAAGCCGAAGCCGGACACTACAAATCGGAGGATGGGCGAATGAATCTGATTGAGATGTGGGGAACGATGGGCCCCGTGGCCAAGGCCATCGGAGTCATCCTTGTCATCATGTCGATGATCTCGTTTGGTGTGGCCATCGAGCGCATCTACACGTTCACTCAGGCACGCAAGCAGTCGAAGTTGTATGCCCCGCAGGTCGCGAAGCATCTGAAGGAAGGCCGCCTGAAGGATGCCATCGCGATTTCGTCCTCCAAGAATTTTCGCTACAGCCACCTCGCCAAGGTCGTCCTGGCCGGATTACAGGAGTACCAGTTCCAGCAGGAGAGTGGCGCCAATCTGAGCCGCGAGGACCTCGTGGACACGGTCCGCCGCGCGATCCAGCGTGCCTCTGCATTGACCGCCAACGACCTGAAGAAGGGTGTCGCGGCGCTCGCGACGATCGGCGCGACGGCTCCATTCGTCGGACTGCTCGGCACGGTCGTCGGCATCATCACCGCGTTCCAAGGGATCGCGGCGACCGGCTCGGGCGGTCTCGGGGCGGTGTCGGCGGGTATCGCGGAAGCGCTTGTCGAGACGGCACTCGGACTCGTCGTCGCTATCCCGGCCGTCTGGTTCTACAACTACCTGACCGGTCGCATCGAGTACTTCAACGTCGAGATGGACAACTCGTCGTCCGAGCTCGTCGACTACTTCATCAAGAAGACCGCGTAGGCGGGCTTCCGATCCGCGTGTTTCGGGAATCCTGGTCGGGTCGGCCGACCCGACCTCACGTCAGTTGAGTCAGGGAGAATATCGCCATGGCGATGGATATTGGCCAAAAAGGCAGTCTGAAAGCCGACATCAACGTGACGCCGCTCGTCGACGTCATGTTGGTGCTGCTCATCATCATGATGCTGGTTGCGCCGCTGTTGCAGAAAGGTGTGGCGGTCAACCTGCCGATCGCGGGCAATACAGTGGAAAAGCCGGATACGCAGGACCAGACAGTCGTGTCGATTGATGCGCAGAACCAGTTCTGGGTCGACGGCGTGCAGGTTCCGAAGGCCGAGATGGCGAATCGCGTTCAGAGCAAGCTGGAAAACAAGAAGGAACGCGTGGTCCTGCTCAAGGGGGACACCGACGCGAAGTACAGCGCAATCATGGAGGCGATGGACGACCTCCGCAAGTCCAACATCGAGGATATCGGCCTGATCACCGAACCGCCGCCAAACCAGCGCGATCAGCAGTCGCAGAACAGATTCTCGAGACCGGGGGGAGGGCGATAGCCATGAAGCACGCGCACAGCCACCACGGTGCGGAGCGGGTCGTCAAAGGCGAGATCCCGCACGCCAGTTCGGACATGAACGTCACGCCGCTCATCGACGTCCTCCTGGTGCTCCTCATCATCTTCATGGCGGCGCTTCCACTGACACAGCGCGGCGTCGATATCAACCTGCCGCTCGAGACGAAAGCACAGAACAATCCGGCAGACAATACGCAGATCATGCTGGAGTACTCCTCGAGCGGTCAGATCTCCGTCAACAAACAGGTGATCGGGCTGCAGGAACTCGAGTCGAAGCTCAGGGACATCTTCGAGACCCGCAAGGAAAAGACGATGTTCATTGCGGGTGACGGCTCGCTGCGCTACGGACAGATCATTGCCGTCATCGATGCCGCCAAAGGCGCCGGCGTCACCAAGGTGGGCATCGTGACCGAAGGCATGCGACAGGAAGCCGCTGGCACCGGACGCTCGACGCCGGGGCAATAGGCCGACGCTCGCACGCCCACGCGGCAGTCAGACAGAAGCTAGAAGTTAGAGGCTAGAGCGAATCGCGTCACGATCCCGCTAGCTTCTAGATTCTAGCTTCTGTTGTCTTCACCACCAGTGAAGCGTGCCGCTCTCACCTGCTCTCGAACGCGCGCAACTTCTTCTGACAGTGCGTCTGTTTCACGCGCGTCGTGGCTGATGGTAAGCTCGACTTCCAGCAGCAGGATCCTACACACAAGCGCATTGACGTTGGTGGCGTCGGCTGCGAGCGTGTCGTCAACCGCTCGGTGTCCCGTGGCGATCAGTTCACGTTTCTCTTCTGGTGTGAGCCGCTCGTTGCGGAATGCCTGCTCCCAGCAGCGGAGCGCGGTCTCGTAGAGCCGACGCGGATCCTCGGTCTCGTTTCCGCTCAGGCTGGCTCCGACCGTCTTACTGGCCGCTCTTGCCTGCTGGCTTACCGGCCCCAGCCTTGTTGAGTTCCATCGCCCGGTTGCGGAGCTCATCGGCTTCTTTGATGAGCCGCTCCTGCACGTTGCGATCCTTCTCGAGGTTCGCCTGCATCCGAAGGAGGATGTTCTTGTAGGTGAGCGCCTCGGAGTAGTCCTTGTTCAGGGCCAAGGCTTTGTTCGTCGCTTCGATTCCCTTCATGATGTAGTCCTTCTGCTGGGCCGGCGAGAGCCTCTTGTCCTTGAAGGCCTTCTCCCAATAGAAGGTTGCGATCAGCTGGTACCCTTGCGGGTTGTTTGGTTGCAGGTTGGCAGCCTGGTTCAGCGCGTCCATCGTCTTCTCGAACTCCCCCTGCTGGTTGTAGAAGTTCGAGAGTGCGGTATAGACGGCGGGATCGTTGGGCTTCGCCTCTTTCGCTTTCGTCAGCGACTGCTCGGCTTCCTCGTATCGACCAGTGTCTTGGTAGATCTTTGCCAGCGCGAAATAGTTGGCCGGCTCGTTCGGGTCGATCTCGATCATGCGCTTGACGATGGGCTCGGCCTGGGATGGATCGTTCAGCTTTTCGGAGCCGTACGCAGCCACGAGGTACTGCATCGCCAGATTACGCATTTCAGGCTTCGGATCCTTCTCCGCAGCGATTTTGTAGTTGTCGATCGCCTTCTGGATGTAGGCGTCGTTCTGCGGCTCGCCTTTCCGCGCCGGTTTATACAGGTTGTCGTAGCTGTTGGCGAGGTAAAAGTACGCCTCGAGGTAATTCGCGTTGTTCGCGATCACTTCCTCGTACTTCTCGGACGCTCTCTTCCAATCCTGGGCCCCGTACATGACATTGCCGTCCTTGAACGCCTTCCGCGCCTTCAAGGAGCTGTACGAGTACTTGCCACATCCGGCGCTCGCCACGCTCATGGCAGCAATCAGCACGAACGAAGTCAGCGCAACCGAGCGAAATCGCGTCGTCATTTTCCCCCTCAAATGCCCGCGCACCGGCGTGAGCCAGTGCGCGCCAGAAAGCGGGTATTAGAATGATTCCGAGTGCGTTCCCGACGAGATTCGGACCATGGGTCGCAAAGGCGAAGATTGCTGCCACCCGAACCGGGTCAGTATAGTGAACCGAAAAAGGCGCAGTCAAACAGCTGGCCGCGCCAGGGCGCCACGCTCGTCGTACCGTCTCATTCAAAATCCGTGACCACATTGCAGGGAGTGAGACCTCCGACTCAACTGGACGGCGTCCAATACTTTAGACACCGCAGATCATGATCCGGTTCGAAGACCTGGTCGAGAAGGTTCGTGCCAGCAATCCCGACGCAGACATCGAGCTGCTCAGGCGGGCCTATGTGTTCTCCGCGTTCGAGCACAAGGGGCAGGTCCGTCACTCCGGTGAGCCGTATCTGGTCCACCCGCTCGAAGTTGCCGATCAGCTCGCCGACATGAAGCTAGATGTTGTCGCGATCGCGTCAGGTCTCCTTCATGACATCGTCGAGGATACCCAGACGCCAATCGAACGCATCCGCGAGCTCTTCGGCCCCGACGTCGCGCACGTAGTCGAAGGCGTCACCAAGCTGGGCGCGATTTCCTTCTCGTCGAGCGAGGAGCGTCAGGCGGAGAACTTCCGCAAGATGCTGCTCGCGATGGTCGATGACATCCGCGTGATTCTGGTGAAGCTCGCCGATCGCCTCCACAACATGCGGACGCTGCAGCACCTTTCAGAGGAACGCCGCGTCAAAATCGCGCAGGAGACGCGGGATATCTACGCACCCATCGCGAACCGGCTCGGGATGAGCAAGATCAAGAACGAGCTGGAGGAGCTGGCGTTCAAGCACCTGGAGCCGAAAGCGTACGAGGCGCTGCGTTCGCGCGTGGAAAGCCGCCGGCGGACGACGGAGGGACAGCTCGAGGAGCTGAAGCGGACGATTTCAGCGAAGCTGGCCGAAGCGCAGATCCCGATCATCACGATCGATGGCCGCATCAAGCGCCTCTTCAGCATTCACCAGAAGCTGAAGCGGCAGAAGATCGATCTCGAGCAGGTCTACGATCTCGCGGCGTTGCGCATCGTCACCGAGTCGGTGAAAGACTGTTACGCCGCGCTCGGGATCATCCATCAAACGTGGTCGCCGGTGCCCGGCCGCATCAAGGATTTCATCGCGATGCCCCGGCCAAACGGATACCAGTCGCTGCACACGTCGGTCGTGAGCGAGCACGGGTTTCCTTTCGAAGTGCAGATCCGCACCACGGAGATGCATCACCAGGCCGAGGAAGGGATCGCAGCGCACTGGAAGTACAAAGAGGGCCGGGTTGGTGCCGGCCGCGACGAGCAGTACTTCGTCTGGCTGCGGCAGCTCCTCGAATGGCAGCAGGAGGTTCGCGATCCACAGGAGTTCCTCCAGAACCTCAAGGTCGAGCTGTACCCGGAGGAAGTCTACATCTTCACTCCCAAAGGAGAGGTCAAGTCCCTGCCGCGCGATGCGACGCCCGTCGATTTCGCGTACGCGATCCACACCGACGTCGGCCACCAGTGCGTCGGCGCGCGCGTGAACGGAAAGATGGTGCCGCTCCGCACGCGTCTGCGGAACGGCGACATCGTCGAGATCGTCACGACGCCGGGGCATAAACCAAGCCGCGACTGGCTCAATTTCGTCGTCACGTCGCGGGCGCGCAACAAGATCAAGCACTTCATCCACACCGAAGAGAAGATCCGCAGCTACGAGCTCGGACGCAGGCTGTTCGACAAGGAAGCAAAGCGGTTCGGCTTGAACGTCAAGAACCTGCTCGAAGACGACAACCTGGCGCGCGTCACCGCCGAGTGCGGGATGCAGAAGGCCGAGGAGCTCTTCGCTGCAATCGGCTACGGCAAGCTGGCGGCGAAGGCCGTCCTCGCGAAGCTGGTCCCGCAGGAACAGCTCAAGGAAGCGCCTGAAACCGGGATCGCGTCAGTTGTGAGGCGCGTGCTCGGCACGGGTGGCGACGACAAGATCAAGGTGCGCGGTATCGACGACCTGATGGTGTTCCGCGCCCGCTGCTGCAATCCAATCAGGGGAGAGAAGATCGTGGGGTACATTACGCGCGGCAAGGGCGTCTCGGTCCACTCAGCCACGTGCCCGAACGTCGTCAACCTTCTCTACGATCCCGAGCGGCGCATCGAGGTGGAGTGGGACAAGGGCACCGACACGATGCCCTACACCGTGCGGCTCAGCATCCAGGTCGAGGATCGGAAAGGCATTCTCGCCGACGTCAGCTCCAAGATCGCCGGGATTAATACGAACATCCGCAATGTGGAAGCGACCGTAGACGATCAGATGGGACGGATCGACATGACCGTGGAGATCAGCGACGTGAAACACCTGCAGAAGGTGATCAAGTCGCTCAGGAGCATCGACGGGGTCGTCGACGTCGAACGCGCTTCACGATGAAACACATTTGCCCTGTCACGCTGCCTTCACAACCTTGTTCGATCGGAGGCACCTCGTACAAATGCGCAGTCTGCGCACGCCGCCGTTGACCAGCGCCCGCACTCGCTGAAGGTTCGGCTCGAACCGGCGGGGAGTGACGTTGTGCGCATGACTGATATTTCGCCCCACAACGGGGCCCTTTCCGCAGAGTTCGCAGCGTTTGGCCATGAAAATGTCTTTCCAAAGCTCGCGAAGTACGCGAGCCATCTTCGAGGCGTACATCACCGCCCTGAAGGGGCGGAGAAACGTCCGATTATAGCACGCGGCTACCCCGGTATGATGAGGCGGCCGGGCCCTACGGCGTCACCCGCATCGGACACAGTTTCGCGATCCCTTGCTGCATTTTCCTTCAGCCGCGTCATCATTCGGCCCAGCAGATTGAGGTAAACCGGAGCCGCATCACCTGCCAGCGCCTTCTCGGCTTTGCGAGCGGCTTCTTCGTGACGACGGAGCGTGATCGCCGCATCGCGCTCGAACCGTATCGCGGTGTGGCCCTCGGGCGTCAGCTCGCGGATCGTTTCACGAAGGGTGGTCGCGAGCCTTTGCGCAGGGAGCGACGTCGGCTGGTGCTCGAAGATGATGCCCTTCCCTGCAGTCTCGAGGGTCGCTGCGACCGCCGCCGCCGCATCAGCGACGTCGACGTCCAGCAGCGACGGAATGGCCGACTCGGCGTGCTTCACAGTGACGCCCTGGAAACCCAGCAGGAGCTGGTACTGGACTTCCGTCAGATTCGACAGAAGAGGCACGAAGAACTCGAGATCACGGTCTTCTCTTCGCTGGACGATCGCCGCCGGATGCGACCTCGCAGAGGACAGATACGGACACGAGGCGGGACACCTGATCTCCACCAGCCGCTTCGTTCCACAGCAGACCGGGCAGATAGCTCGCTCGAGCGCCGGGCAGAGGCGCTTCGCCTTTCGCCGAGAGCATAAAGGACAGGTGGTCTGGGAAGTCATGAACCTCTCAATCTACCAATTCTGCACCCGCGAGCGCACTGACAAACCTGTAAGGCATAGCGCAGATCGTAATCGACGGGCCGGAAGCTCTCCTGCGGGACGGGGGATTCCGACTCGATTCGTCCGTTGATCTCGCCGCGCAACTCGACCGAAACCTCTTGCGAGGCAGACGAATGTCCGTATAATCGCGTCGATCCTATCCTTAGAAGCGGCAGAAGCGTCGAGGGCATTCGTCTAAGCACAGGAATACGAATTGCAGTGAAAAGGAGTAACGGCTGAGGAGGGAAGTTCATGGAACGTCCGCTCCTGCGTGAGCAGACCCCTGCCGAGTACTTCAAGGAACTCGTCGTCGACGCGCTGGCGCGCCAGCACGTGAACGCCGGGAATCTTACCGAGTACTATCTGGTCAACCTTCTCTGCCAGTACATCCGCCTCGACGCCCGAGCTGATAAGTTCGAACATGGTCAGCCGCTGGCGATCCGGTTGGCGCGCGCGCTCGACAGCGGGGGCTTCGAGCAGCGTGCGCGGCTCCGCAGCCTCGGAGACTTCTCGCTCTTCATGTCCGGCTTCTTCTCGGACAGCTTCAATCGGCGTTCGGTCGACATCGATTACTACAAGTCCATGGGCGAGTATGCGTACGGTTCGTTGAGCCGCTGGGACGACGACGCGTTCGCCGAAGTTTTTGCTGAGCTGGCGAAGAAGTTTGTCGGCTATATGGACGTTCTGGCAGACATCAGCGAGCACACGACGCTCGCGTCGAGCAGCGATGTGCTCCGTCTGTACGAGAAATGGCTTCGCACCGGCAGCGAGCGCGACGGCCAGCGGCTCGTCGAGCGCGGCATCCTACCCAATTCGTCAATCGAGAAGCGATTTATCCAGTAGACCGGGCGCCAGGACCTGGAGGGTGCTCAAGGTGCTAGGTGCTGAGGTGCTCCGTGCGGGTGGCGCGTGCAACACCTGCGCTTGGCTGACAGAACCAACCACGCAAACACCCGAGCACCCTTAGCACCCGTAGGAGCACGCTAGCACCCGGACCTTGTGGGTGTGTGGCGCCGTTCCGCACACTGTGGTTGTATTCACGCAACACGAGTCCACGGGACAGGTCGCCGTTTCCCACATCTGGACCGTACCGAAGAATGGATCGAAGACCGAACCGCAATGGGGGTGTCCGGCGTCTAAAGGGCTGTAAGCGACGCCAGACGCTGCAGGAAATGGAGCCGGGGCTTGTAAACGATTGACAATGGACCACATGACCGACATCGGACCGGCGTGCCGAGACGGCTGAGGCCGGCGGACAGTCTCGCTGCGAGTGCAGGTACCCGCCCCCTCGTTCGTTCTTCTCCCGTACGCAAGAGCTTTCCTTCGACAGCCGATCCGGTGTAAGCTGACGGGCTTTACTAGTGGCAATTCGATTGCATATCGGCCTGCAACTTGGGACGGCAGGACGACGGAAAGTAGCGTGTGCGAAAGGAGCGCAATCATATGAGCGTTCATAAGACGCCTGGCGGACAGATGAACCCCGATCGGTACTCTGAGCTGAAGCGGATTCTTGAGGAGCGTCGTCGAGAGATCCTGAGCGAGGTTCACGAGAAGATCCGAGATGTTCGTACCGAGGCAGCGAACAGCCCGGCGCACGGCGTTCTCGATGCCGCGGAAACGTCCGAGGCTGACATCCAGGATGACATCGAGTTCGCCCTGATCCAGATGAAAGCGGAGACCCTTAACAAGATCGAAGAGGCTCTCCGGCGCCTCGAGGAAGGGACGTTCGGCTACTGCTTCGAGTGTGGCGAGGAAATCTCTGAGCGGCGTCTTCGGGCGCTTCCCTTCGCCGTCCGCTGCAAGGATTGCGAGGAGGCCCGCGAAGTCGCGCAGCAACGCGAGCGGCTCATGGCCCAGCGCCGGGGCGCCGCGTCGCTGTTCCTCGACATGCAGGGATGACAGCTCCCGTCCCGACGCGCCGTCGAAAGCGCGTCGGGATCGGCTTGATGACAACGCGCGTTTGCTGCGCGTTGAGTTCCTGCAGATCGCAGGTCCTCATTGCGGACTGCCGGCTGGCATCGGTCGCTTGCCCGACGACGTGCCCAATGCTGGCGAACAAGGCAGTCCGCGCTTGTTCAGGGCGAAGAGGGCGGTTCGTGCTTGCCAACTTCGCCCTTTCTGCGTACTGTCCCCAATTCGTAGAGTCCCGCGTGAGCGGGCGTCACAGGCAGGATGTTGTGGGAATCCGGCTCTAGACGGATGCTGAAAACGCATCCCGAATGGGGAATGAAAGATGGGAACTGGGAAAACCCTATACATTTTGCCATCTCCCGTTTGCCATTTCCGATCTGGCCGTCTCTTGTCAGCGGCCTGTTAGCTGGGCTCGCGTCGTTGGGCTGAAGCCCGACGCCACAGCGTGAAAGTTCAGGAGTCGCTCATGAGCGATCAAGACGAGTCTCTCGTCGCGGACGCAGGCTCGGTCGAGGACCGACCGGTATCGATTCCCGCCGAGCTGCCTGTACTGCCGCTCCGCGATACCGTGTTATTTCCAAACTCGTTCATGCCGCTGGCAGTCGCCAGAGAGGCCTCGGTCCGGCTCATCGACGAAGCGACGTCAACGGGACGAATGATTGGCGTGTTCACGCAACGCGAAGCTTCGGTCGAGGAGCCGGTCCAGGACGACCTGTATCCGATCGGGACAGCGACGCACATTCACAAGATGTTCAAGCTGCCCGACGGCAGCCTTCGACTGATCGTCCAGGGGCTCGCGCGCGTTCAGCTCGACCGAATCGTTCAGACGCGGCCGTATCTCAAAGCTGCCGTGACGGTCGCTGACGAGGTGCTCCGCGATGAGGATCATCTCGAGATCGATGCGCTGCAGCGGAACATCAAGAGCAATTTCCAGCAGGTGGTTTCGCTGTCGCCGCTGCTTTCGGACGACCTCCAGGCGCTCGCCGCCAACATTACCGATCCGGGGAAGCTGGCCGACTTCATCGCGTCGAGCCTGACGACAATCGCGACGTCCATCAAGCAGGAGGTCCTCGAGACGCTGGATATTCGCGCGCGGATGGATTCACTGAACCGAATCCTGATCAAGGAGCTCGAGGTGCTCGAGCTTGGATCGAAGATCCAGTCGCAGGTTCAGTCGGAGGTTGGCAAGAACCAGCGCGAGTACTTTCTTCGCGAGCAGCTGAAGGCGATTCAGAAAGAGCTCGGCGAGGGTGATGATCAGGCAAAGGAGATCGACGAGCTCCGCGACAAGATCGATGCGGCAGGGATGCCGGAGCCGGTGAAGAAGGAGGCGTTGCGCGAACTGGATCGGCTCTCGAAGATGCCGGTTGCCGCGGCCGAGTACACCGTGTCCCGGACGTACCTCGATTGGCTGATTGCGGTCCCCTGGGCGAAGCGCACTGAGGACTCAATCGATCTGAAGCGGACCAAAGAGGTCCTCGACGCCGACCACTCGGGTCTGGAGAAGGTCAAGGATCGCGTGCTCGAGTATCTCGCCGTCCGCAAGCTGAACCCGGAGGTGCGCGGCCCGATCCTGTGCTTCCTCGGACCTCCCGGAGTCGGCAAGACATCGCTCGCGCGCTCGATCGCGAACTCGCTCGGACGGAAGTTCGTGCGTGTGTCCCTCGGCGGCATGCGCGACGAGGCGGAGATTCGCGGCCATCGCCGGACTTATATCGGCGCTTTGCCAGGACAGATCATCCAGGGGCTGCGTCGCGCCGAATCGAAGAATCCCGTGTTCATTCTCGACGAGATCGACAAGCTTGGCGCCGACTTTCGCGGAGATCCCGCGTCTGCGCTTCTCGAGGTTCTCGACCCGGAACAGAACAACAGCTTCCGCGATCACTACCTCGACGTTCCGTTCGATCTCTCCGAAGTCCTGTTCCTGACGACGGCGAACGTCCTCGATCCGGTTCCGCCGGCGTTGCGCGATCGCATGGAAGTGCTCGAGCTCGCCGGGTACACCGAGGAAGAGAAGCTAAAAATCGCGACGGAACATCTGATCGGCAAGCAGATTGGCAACCACGGGCTCACCGCCGAGCAACTCGAGTTTACCGAGGCGGCGATTCGCAACGTGATTCGCGGCTACACGCGCGAGGCCGGTGTTCGGAACCTCGAACGCGAGATTGGGGCGCTCTGCCGCAAGGTCGCGCGGCGCCGCGCCGAGGGCGACGAGTCGAAGGTCGTCATCACGCCTGAAGTCGTGGTGCAGATGCTCGGTGCGCCAACGTTCCTCGACGAGGAAATCGAGGATCGTACGAAGGATCCGGGCGTCGCGGTCGGTCTCGCATGGACGCCAGCCGGTGGGGAAGTGCTGTTCGTCGAAGCGTCCCGTATGCAGGGCGGCGGAACACTGACGCTGACCGGGCATCTTGGAGACGTGATGAAGGAGTCTGCGCGGACCGCGCTCTCGTGGTTCCGGGCGAACGCGCCCCGGTACGGTGTCGATCCGACGTTCTACAAAGACGCCGAGATCCACCTCCACGTGCCATCCGGAGCAATTCCCAAGGACGGCCCGTCCGCCGGCGTGACGATGGTGACGGCCCTTGCGTCGGAGCTCAGCGGTCGACCCGTGCGCGGCGACGTCGCCATGACCGGCGAGATTACGCTCTCGGGACGCGTGTTGCCGGTCGGCGGAATCAAGGAAAAAGTCCTTGCTGCCCGCCGCCACGGCATCGTCGAAGTGATCCTGCCGCGGCAAAACGAGAAGAATATCAAGGAAGATCTGACCGACGAGCTGCGCGAGGAGCTCACGATTCACTACGTCGGGCAGATCGAGGAGGCCTTGGCCCTCGCGCTGCAGCCTTCAGCAGCGCAAACGCACACAGGGCTGCCGCTCGACGAGGAAGTGCAGGAGACCGCACACTGATGATTGCAGATTGCTGATTGCAGATTGACGGATTGCTGATTGTGGATTGATCGGGCAGTCATTCGGCGATCCGCAATCGACAATCCGTCAATCCTCATTCAGCAATCGTCAATCTGCAATCGGTCACAGCAGCGTAAGTCCCGCCACCGTCTTCATATCGACGATCTCGCCGCGGCGGACCATGTCGCGAACGTCGGCGAACGTGAACGTCTTCGCCTCGATATCCTCGTCTTCGTCGAGGGCCGCCGCTTCATCAGGCACCGACAGGCCTGACAAACGGAAGAAAATCATCTCCTCGTCGCAGAAGCCTGGTGTTGGAAAGAACGCCGCGAGGCGAACGATCGTGTCGGGTACCTGACCGATTTCCTCGTGGCACTCACGCCGCGCCGCGGCATCCGGCTCCTCGCCTACATCGACGCTTCCCGCCGGCAGCTCCCACAACCAACGATTCACCGCATAACGAAACTGACGGATCAAGACGATGTGGCCGGGTTCCGGAATGGGGAGGAGGACGACCGATCGTGGATGGCGAACAACGTCAATGGTTACGTCGCGGCCGTTCGGGAGGCGAACGCGGTCGCGATCGACGTCGAAGACTTTGCCTGAGAAAACGCGGTCGGTCGAGAGCTGTGCGGGTTCGATCATTGCGCCAGTTTAGCGCCCTTCCTCGAAAAACCGCGGGGTCTGAAGACCCCGCGCTAGATTCTGGACGAGAAGTGTCGTTGTAGAGCGGGGTCTTCAGCCCCCGCTGCTCTTTCAGTCCCCGCTGCTCTTCAGACCCCGCTGCTCTTTCAGTCCCCGCGGCCTGATTCATGTTCCTGTGCCGACACAATCGCGTCGATTACCGCCTGCAGGTCTGGCGGGAGCGGCGAGTCGAAGTCCACGCGTCTGCCATCTCGCGGATGCGTGAACGACAGTCGGGCCGCGTGGAGGAAAGGACGGTCGAGCCGCATCACGGCGCGCAGATCACCGGGGACCCGTCGATGGACACCGCCGTAGACAGGATCGCCGACGACCGGGTGGCCGATCGCGCTCAGGTGCACACGTATTTGGTGCGTGCGTCCGGTCGCGATGGCAACCTTGAGCAGCGAAACACCTTTGAAGTGGCGTGCCGCGGTGACACGCGTGACCGCGCTTCGGGCCCGCCGCGCGCGCGTCGACATCTTCTCGCGGTACTTCGGATCGCGGCCGATCGCGGCATCGATTCGCCGCCCGGCCTGCACGACGCCCCAGACGAGCGCCGCGTACTCCTTCTCCACTTCGCGATCCCGGAACTGGCGCGAAAGCTCCTGGTGTGCGTGATCGTTCTTCGCGGCCACCATGAGCCCGGATGTGCCGCGATCGAGCCGATGCACGATTCCCGGCCGCAGCTCGCCGCCGATCCCGCTGAGGTCCTTGACGTGGTGGAGCAGCGCGTTCACGAGCGTCCCGCCCGAATGCCCCGCCGCTGGATGCACGACCATGCCGGCAGGTTTGTCGAGCACGACGAGGTCCGGATCTTCGAACACGATCCGAAGCGGTAGCGGTTCAGGCTGTGGCGCGGTCGGTGCAGGAGCCGGGATGTCGATTGTAAACATCTGGCCGGATTTTACCGGTGTGCTTGCCCGCAGCCCGCCCAAGGGGCCCTGGACGCGGCCTTCTTTGATCATGCGCTGCAACTGCGAGCGCGACTGGTCGGGCACGAGAGCGGTCAGGAAGTTATCGAGACGAAGGCCGTCGTGTTCGTTCTCGACGACGAGGTCGTGCCGCGTGCCGGGCGCCTCGTGCCTCGTACGAGGTTGGGGCGTCTCTTCGCTGTGCCGCGGCATTGTTCAGAACCATCCTCTCAAGTGCGAGAGTCGATCAGCGCTGTCGGTCCAAGCCCCCTAGCACGAGGCACGCCGCTATGCAGCCTTCCGCGCCGCCGCCGGTTCCGGCGCCGTCCCGCGCCCGAGCACGATGAGCATCACCACGCTGAGTGGTACGACCAGCAACGAGACGAACTGCGATGTCGAAAGGGCGCCGATCATGCCGCGCGGGTCGCCGCGGTAGAACTCGATGATGAACCGCGAAATTCCATACAGCAGCATGTACACCCAGAACGTGCGGCCAGGGAAGGCGCGGCCGCGCCGTTCGAACACGAGCAGGATTCCGAGGATCAAGAGCTCGGCGCCGGCCTCGTACAGCTGCGTCGGGTGCAGCGGAATGCCGAGCGGTGTGCCGTTCTGTGCGGCGAGCGGGTTGCGGAACGTGATGGCCCACGGGACCGATGTCGGCCGGCCGAAACAACAGCCGGCAAACAGGCATCCGAACCGGCCCACGATGTGGCCGAGCGCGATCCCCGGCGCGAACACGTCGGTAAACATCCACATCGGCAGGCGGTGGCGGTGCAGATACCAGAGCGCGACGAGTACGGACGCGATCAATCCTCCGTAGAAGACTCCCGCGGATCGAAACAAGGTGAGCAGCACGGCCGGGTCCGTCGACAGCTTGTCGCGCTCGACGAACACCAGCATTGCTTTTGCCCCGACGAGCGCGCTGACGATGATCCAGATCCCGAGGTCCATGATGCGGTTCGGGTCGAGACCGCGGGCCCGCCCACGCACCACGGCGAACTGCAGCCCGAGCAGGTAGGCGACGGCGAGCAGCAGGCCGTACGTGTAGATTGTGAATCCCCGGATTTCAAACAGAATGGGATGCATGCTGTCGTCCGAGACCGATCATGTCGATCAGCACGAGCGCCGCCCCGATCGTAATCGCCGCGTCGGCCATGTTGAAGGCCCAGAAATGCGAGTCGCCCCAATAGACGTCCACGAAATCGACGACGTGGCCCGAGAGCGCGCGATCGATGAGGTTGCCGAACGCACCGCCAAGGATGAGCGAGAGCCCGAAACGGGCGAGCCGCTCGTGGAAGCCGAGTTGAGTCGCGTAGGCAGCGATGGCGATCAGCGCGATGGCGGCAATCGCGATCATCACCAGCGGCTTGTACGGAAAGTCAGCAGCGTTGAGCAGCCCGAACGCGGCGCCCCTGTTTTCGACGTGCGTCAGATCGAGAAAGCCGTCGATGACCGAGAACGTTCTTCCGAGATCGATTGTTCGCCGGACGATCTCCTTCGTGAGCTGATCGAACAGGACGACGCCTACGATGGTGATGATCTCGAAGGGGCGCGCGTAACTGCGGGCGAGCGACGACGGCACCGGCGCGGGCGCGCCGGGTGTCGGGGGTGCTGGAGCGACGTCATCCATTGCGGAGGTGTTATCAGACAGCATCACGCGGCCGGGGCGATCGAGTCAACGCACCGGTCGCACAAACCGGCGGTCTCCGGTTTCGTCGAGACGGACGGCACGATCCGCCAGCAACGTGGGCACTTTTCTCCTGCGGCTCGCGCGACATGGACCTCGAGCTCGGGCCCATCGGTCGACGGGGTTTCCAGCTCGAGCTGAGAAACGATGAACAGCATCGCCAAATCCGCGCGGTACGATTCCAGCAATCCGGCGATCCTCCCCCGCGCACGAAGCGTGACGCGGGCGCCCAGCGAGTTTCCAATCAGCTTCGACTGCCGCGCCGTTTCTAGGGCGCGATTCACCTCGTCGCGCACGGCTAGCAGTGCGCTCCACCGCTTCTCCAGGTCCGCATCGACGAGCTTGTCCACATCGTGCGGAAACTCAGCCAGGTGCACCGACGGGTCTCGGCTTCCGGGCATGTGTCGCCAGACCTCGTCTGCCATGAATGGCAGAATGGGGGCGAGCAGCCGCGCGAGACCGTCGGCGATCACGTACATCGCGGTTTGGGCCGACCGCCGCTCGTGCGACGCGGCACCGAACGTGTACAACCGATCTTTCGAGACATCCGCGTAGAACGCACTCAGATCGACCGTGGTCAGCTGACTGATCGACTGGAAGATTGCGGGAAAGTCGTAGCGTCCGTACGCGTCGAGAACGACGGTCGCGGCTGCGCCGTATCGGGCGAGCGCGTAACGGTCGACCTCGGGCACCTCGTCGAGCGGCACGCGGTGGGAGGGGTCGAAATCGTACAGGTTCGAGATCAGGAATCGAAGCGTGTTGCGGATCTTGCGGTACGCTTCGATGACGCGCGCGAGGATTTGCTTGCTGAGCCTCACTTCCTCGCGATAGTCGACCATCGCCGCCCACAGGCGGATGATTTCGGCGCCGCTGTCGTTGATGACGTCTTGCGGCTCGATTCCGTTGCCGAGCGACTTCGACATCTTCCGGCCGTTTTCGTCGACGATAAAGCCGTGGGTGACGACCTCGCGAAACGGCGGGCGGCCACGCGTGCCGAGGCCGACGAGCAACGAGCTCTGAAACCACCCGCGGTGTTGATCGCTGCCTTCGAGATACACGTCCGCCGGCCACGTCAACTCTTTCCGGAACGGAAGCACCGCCTCGTGACTCGATCCGGAGTCGAACCACACGTCGAGGATGTCGCGCTCACGTTCGAATTCCGTGCCTCCGCATGACGGGCACACGAGACCGTCGGGGATGAACTCCTCGGTGGGGCGCTCGTACCACGCGTCCGCACCGTACGTGTCGAAAACTGACGCCGCTCTTTCCACGAGCGCGGGAGTCAGGATCGCTTCGCCGCAGTTCTTGCAGTCGACTGCGGGGATCGGGACGCCCCACGCGCGCTGGCGCGAAATACACCAGTCGGGACGATTCGCGATCATGTTGCGCAGTCGATCGCGTCCCCAGGCAGGCACCCAGTGGACATCGCGGTCGATCGCTTCGAGCGCGGCCTGCCGCAGACTTTTGGGGGCCGGCGGGTTCGTGGGGTCTTTGCCGGCATCTGCCGCCGGTCCCCGGCCCCCCGTCCCCGGCCTTCCGTTCGTGACCGCGTCCAGCGCAATGAACCATTGCGAGGTGGCGAGAAAGATCACCGGATTGTGGCAACGCCAGCAGTGTGGATAAGCGTGCACGAACGTCTCGCGATGCCACAGACGTCCGCGTCCCTTGAGCGCTTCCTCGATCCTTGGATTCGCGTCGAACACCCGCTGACCGCCGAAGAGCTCGACTGTCTGAAGAAAGTGGCCGGCGGGTCCGACCGGCGCGTAGATCTCCAGCCCGTACTTCACGCCAGTGTTGAAGTCATCGCTCCCGTGTCCCGGCGCAGTGTGGACCGCACCCGTGCCCTGCTCCAGCGTAACGTAGTCGCCCAGCACGCCGAGCGAGGGGCGCGCGTAAAGCGGGTGCTGGAACCGGACGTGCTCTAGTACTGCTCCCTTCATCCGGGCGACTGGCGCGCCGAACGGACGGCCAACCGCTTCCGCCACCCGTGACGCGAGCGCCTCGGCCACGATCGTCGCGACCCCGTCGATGTCGTATGCGGCGTAATCGAAGTCGGGATGAAACGCAATCGCCAGGTTCGACGGGATCGTCCAGGGGGTCGTCGTCCAGATCAGCACCGAGACATTGCGGCCGGCGAGCGCAGGGACGCGCGCCGCCAGTTCTCCTGCGCTCGACGGATCGAGCTGGAACTCGACGTAGATCGACGGCGACGTGTGATCTTCGTACTCGACCTCGGCTTCCGCGAGTGCCGTGCGGCAGTGAATGCACCAGTGGACCGGCTTCTTGCCTTTGTAGACGAGCCCCTGTTCCACGAACCGTCCAAGCGCGCGGGCGATCGCCGCCTGGTAGTTGAAATCCATCGTGAGATAGAGGTGATCCCAGTCACCGAACACACCGAGGCGCTGGAACTCGCCGTTCATGACGTCGATGAACCGCGCCGCATACGCGCGGCACGCACGCCGGAAGTCGGCGGTCGAGAGCTCGCGCTTCTTCGGGCCGAGCTCGCGATCGACCTTCAGCTCGATCGGCAGTCCATGGCAGTCGTACCCCAATACGTACGGCGCATCGAACCCCATCATCGAACGCGACTTCACGACGAGATCCTTGAGGACCTTGTTCATCGCCGTACCCATGTGGATCTGTCCGTTGGCGTACGGCGGACCGTCGTGGAGGACGAACTTCCGGCGGCCGGCGCGACGCTCGCGAACCTGCTCGTACAGCCGAATCTCCTTCCACCGCTCGAGCGCTTGTGGTTCGCTCGTCGCAAGGTTCGCCTTCATCGGGAACCCCGTTCTCGGCAGGTTCAGCGTGTCCTTCCACCTATCCATTCTTTACCGGGGGACTTCGTCCCCCGGACCCCCTTGCACGCTCTCTCGCGGGGTCCCCACGATCCCCGCTCCGCTCGCGTGGCTCACTCGCGGCGCTCCTTCGCTGGCGCGGGGGCTTCGTACCCCCCACCCCAGGGCCACCCACCCCGCCTAGTCCGCGCGGTGGGGGCCCGCCCCACGGTCGGGCGCGGGGTGGG